>DASYAX010000356.1:0-8542 GCA_036501045.1 Bryobacteraceae bacterium | reverse complement strand
GAGCCTTGAGCGAGCGGCGCCACGCCGTGGAATGCGAGCCTGGCCGGGCCGCCCCAGACAGCGATGTCGCCGCTCTGAACCGGAATGCGGCGCGGCCGGTCGGCGCGGGTCGAGCCGCCGAAGAGAAATACCGCCGGCAAGCCGAGCGAGACGGAGACGATGGGCTGCGTAAAGTCGCGCTCGTCTTTATCCTGGTGCAGCGTCAGGCGCGAGCCCGGGCGGTAACGATTGATCAGGCAGGCGTCCGGCGCAAAATTCGTGAATCCGCCGGCAGCCGCGGCCCGGTCGGCGAGACTCAGAAACAATTCGGGAAGCGCGGGCCAGGGAAGTCCGGTCAGCGGGTCGTTGGAATCGTAGCGATAGCCTTTGCGATCCGAAACCCAGCCGGCCGCGCCGCAATTCGTCATGGCGACGGACATCTGAAAGCCGCCGGGAGTCGTCATGTGCCGGAAGGGCGCGAGCGCCGCCACCTCGTTCACGACGCCGACCAGGACGGGAGCCTCGGTCGTCGCAAAGCCACGCAGTAAAGCAGCGCCGTTCGTCAGAGATTCAGTTTGCATCGTGAAAAATGATTCCCAACGTGAACCGGCGGCCCGACCGGAGCCGGCTGACACCATGCCGCATGGCAACACGATAGACGCCGCGCGAGCCGTGCACGGGCCGTTGATTGACGGCAAACACCACGCCTTCCCCTTGTCTAAGAGATACCACTTCGACGCGGGATTGCAGACGCGGACGCTGCTCCGTCAAGACAAACTCGCCGCCTGTGAAATCTTCACCGGGCGCGCTCAGCAAAAAGGCCACCTGGAGCGGGAAGGCCAGCTTGCCATAGAGGTCTTGGTGAAGGCAGTTGTAATCGTCTTCCCCGTATTTCAGGAGCAACGGCGTCGGGCGAAGCTGTCCCGCCGCGTGGCAGCGCTCGAGATACGTAGTGTGGCCGCTGGGATAATCGCCAGCGCGGCCGAAGGCTTCTTCCCAGCGATTGGCGATGGCCGCGAGCGGCGGATACAGCGCGGCGCGCAGGTCCCCAACCGTCTCAGGAAGCGGATATTCGTAATACTTATACTCGCCGCGTCCGAAGCCGTGCCGGGACATGACCACGCGGCTGCGGAAGAGTGTTTCGGTTTCATATCCATCGCTCAGCGCGGCGCATTCGGCGGCCGCCAAAATGACGCCCGTGGCCGCGGAGCCCCGATCATTGAGATCTGCTTCGACGCGCGGCCAGTCAAGAGCGCCGATCCGCTCGGCCACTGAATTCTCTAAATAGGCTTTGGGTTTCATCTCTATGGGAAGCATCGCAGAGAGCGGCCTGAAAGGCACTCCGGTTCTTGCCGTCGATTTCTCCGGCCTAAATCGTTTTGATCTCGAGTACGGACAGTCCCCGTTTTCGGGCTTCGGCTCCGAACTCCTCGGTACTGTCGCCGGGGCCCCGCGAAAGACCGTCCCAAACCAACGCCACGGCGGCTGGTTCGTCGAGCGCGCCAGAGAGCGAGACTGCCTCATCGAGGATCACCTGATTCGCCAGCGAATAGGCCGTTTCTTCGGCCATATCGCGCAGCACCACGAGATCGCCGCGAGCATCAACCTCATCAATCAACTTGTCGTAAAGCGGGCCCCAGTCGCCAGGACGATCGGTGACAGAGCTTTTTCGGAAGCGTTCGCGTTCGAACGGGAGCACGACTCTGCGCCTCAATCCGAGCGAGCCTGCCTGCGAAAGGGCAATGAGATCGGCTCCACAAGCGGCGGAGCTCACAAGCGCCGTCGCTTGTCGGGCTTCAAGCATAGCCCTTACACGCTTGCGGACGAGTTCGATATTTTGAAGGGGAAAACGCGGCGGTGCTGAGTCAACGGCATCAATCCTGCGTCCAGCCAAGGCGATGATCATTGAATTCGAGCGCGTACCCAAGTCTATCTCCTCGCTGGTCTGGCAGACTTGTTGGGGAGAACTTTGCCACGTGAGATGCCAATGAGGCGACGTGAGTTTTTAGCGGGGCCGGCGATGGTAGGCGCGGCGCTATCCGCCGCGCCGGCGGCAGATTCCGGAATCAGCAGGCATCCAGGGCTGTACTACGACATAGCGCGGATTCAGCAACTGCGCGCCCGTCTGCGAGCGGATTTCGCTTTGGCTGCGCAATGGAACCGATTCGTCCAGCATGCGGACCAACTGGTGGAAACGCCGTTCGTCAGCGAGTCAGCCGCGGAACAAGGCGCCGGTGACGATGCAAATTTCGGACGTCCGTCCCAGCAGATCGTGGACATGGCGTTCACGCTGGGTCTTGCATATCATGTGACCAATCGCGAGCCCTATGGGACGAAGCTGCGAGAAGCGCTGCTGCACTATGCCGGGTACAGCGCCTGGCATGGCCCAGGATTTCCGAGACGTACTCCTCCCTGGCATTCAGAGCTGAACACAGCGCGCTTTTGCGTAGGCATGGGCGCGGGCTACGATGCGCTTCATCAGAAACTCGCCGCCGCTGACCGGCACGGAATTGCCGACGCGATCGCGAGGATGGGCGTCGGCGCGACATTAGCCGACTGGCTGACTCCCCAGACTAGAATTCACGCGCTCGACTCGATGGGGCATAATTGGTGGGCGGTTTGCGTCTCGAGCGCGGGGATTGCGTCGCTGGCGCTGCTCGGAGACGACCCACGGGCGACCGCATGGCTCGAGCGCGTGAATGAGGGCATTCGCGAATGGTTCGTCTTTGGGGGCAATGTTCTGCAGAATAAGAGCATCACCTTCGATCCAGCCGGAGCGTTTTATGAGAGCGTGAATTACGCCAACTACGCGCTGTTCGAATATCTGCGCTTTCGGCTCGCGTACGCGAACGTCTTTCCGCATCGCAAGCAAGCGGATTTTCCGGTGCTGGCGAAAATGTGCGAATTTTTCTGCCAGACTTTCTATCCGAGCTCGATCGCGCCGCTGTGCGTCAACTTTGGCGACAGCCCGGCTCATCTGCAGGCTTCTCCTACCATCCGGCTGCTTATCGAGAACGGGTATTCCCATCCCGTGGCGGGTTGGTACCTTTCCAAGACGAAAGCGGCCGGCCGCGGCCCTCAGGCGCTCGACTTTCTCAGCCGAAGACAAATCCCCGCGCCTCAAACACCCGCGCTGCCCAAATCAATCCTGTATCCGGATATCGGTTGGGCGGTGCTGCGAAACTCCTGGGATGACGATGCTACGATGCTCGCCGTCAAGTCGGGCTTCACCTGGAATCATGCGCATGCCGATGCCGGCTCCTTTATCCTTTTTCACGCAGGTGTTCCGCTGATCATTGATTCAGGCACCTGCAGTTATGGCAATCCGGAGTATTCACGGTTTTACGTTCAGAGTCCCGCACATAACGTGATCCTGTTCAACGGCCACGGCGAGCCGGCGGCGGATCATTATCGGGCGGTGAAGTTTGAAGGACAGCTTCACAGGCTGGTGGACGATCTCGGGGTCAAGTACGTCTTTGCGGACGCCACCGGGCCGATGTCCCAGTATTTCGCGCGTAACTACCGGCATTGGCTGTGGCTCGAAGATGTGATCCTGATCTTCGATGAGTTACTGAGCTATCAGGAAGGAACCCTCGATTGGCTGCTTCATTATGAGGGCGGGGCCGCGCAGCAAGAAGGCCGGGTAGAGATCGCGAATGGAAACGCCCGGGCGACAATCCAGTTTCTCTATCCTGAGGGGCTCGCAGCGAGGATCGAGCAGGGGCTGGCGGATCATCAGCCCGACAAACCTGTTTCTTACCTTGCCTTTCGCACCACGCAGCGGGCGAAAGCACAGCAGTTCGTCACGGCAATTCTTCCTCATCCCGGGCAGGACACTACGGCGCTGCCCACGGTGCAAAGGCTGGCGGGAACGGATGCCTTGGGTGTGCGGATTCAGCACGGCAGCAGCCTGACCGACGTATATCTCAATTTGCAGGCTGATGGCCGGCGAATGCACCTGAATTCGAACAACACCATTGACGGATGGGAAACGGACGCATACCTGTTGGCTTGGACTCGGCCGGTAGATCGCGCCGATGATCCAGCGGCGGTAAGCCGTTTCTTCGTATCGTGCGCCAGCTATCTGCGGCGCGACACGAAAGTGTATCTCGATTCTCTATCGAAGGTCTTCGCGGTTTGGGAGCCTGGCAAGGCGCGTGCCGAAATATTGGGGCAGAAGCGCAGGAAGGTTTCGCTCGGAGAAGCGTAGACCGTGGCGGCGACCTGATGCTAAATGCTCTGAGATATATTAGGCGCTCAGAGTCACCAATCGTTTTCCATGCGCTTTATTGTTTCGCTCCTGGTGTGCTGTAGCTTGACCGCCGCAGTGAACACCCATGAATTTGCTCTTCCCAGCCGCTTTCTGCTATGGCCTAACGGCGCTCCTCAGGCGCAAGGCGATTCGCCGCTGGATAAGCCGGATCTGACCGTTTACCCGATCAGCGGAGGCCAGAAGGTACACACCGGCGTGGTCGTCTTTCCCGGCGGAGGCTACCAGAATCTGGCGGTCGATCACGAAGGCGTCCAGATTGCAGCGTGGCTCAACAGTTACGGGATTACGGCATTCGTCGTGCGCTACCGTCTGGGTCCGAAGTATCATTATCCGGTCGAGCTCGAAGACGGACAACGCGCCGTTCGCTGGGCACGCGCGCACGCCGCCGATTATGGCATCGATCCGCACCACATTGGCGTTTGGGGCTTCTCGGCGGGCGGCCACATGGCATCCTCGGTGGGAACGCATTTCGATGCCGGCAAGCCGGATAGCGGCGACCCGATCGAGCGCGAGAGCTCGCGTCCCGACTTCGAAATTCTGGCGTATCCCGTGATCACGTTCGAGGAGCCCTACCTGCACCGCGGCTCGCGCGACAATTTGCTCGGAAAGACGCCCAGCCCGGAACTGGTGCGGCTGACATCCAACGAATTGCAGGTGACCAAGGAGACGCCGCCTACGTTTCTATTCCACACTTCGGACGACCCTGTGGTTCCGGTCCAGAACAGCCTGCTGTTTTATCAAGCGCTGCGCGCGGCCGGTGTGGATGCGGAGATGCATATCTTCGAACACGGCCACCACGGCGTTGGCTTGGCGCGCGACATCCCCAGTCTGTCGAACTGGCCGGACCTGCTGGCCGCGTGGCTCAAGGAACACGGCTGGCGCTAACGATTGAGGCGGCTACATCCTCTTGGCCAGTTCGATCAGAGCGATTACCGGAAGGGCGGCGCCTACTATCGCGATTGCGACGGTCACGATCAGGAACAGCCAATCTTGACGCCGTTGGCCTTGCGTCTGTAACAGGTGACTCTTCAACAGCCGGTAATTGCGCCGGTTTGCCTTAAACGCGATATCAAATAGATCGCCAATGAAAGGGACCGAGCCTGCAAGAGCTTCTATGCCGATATTCACCAGCATGCGGGCGATTGCGACCCGCGGAATGCCGAGTTGAATCGCACGAATGACGATGTATAGCGAGATCAGCGCATCGACTACGTCGCCGATGCCCGGAATCAACCCGATAATTCCGGCGATTCCAAATCGAAAACCGCCAGGTAACTCAAAAGCATAATCGAGCCAGCGGGCAATTACTTCGACGTCGGCAATGCGCGGATCGACAATTTCGGGAGTTAGCGCATCGCTTCTAAATCGGGGGACAACGTAGGGAGTGATTGCCTTTTGCACTGCGGCTTCTGTACAGCAGATCGTTTGCAACCGGCAAAGGTTTCGAGCGAGCGGCCGGTGTCCGCGCGTTTTAACCGCGGCTTACGCCGGGAGGTTCAGCAAGCGCACGGCATTCTCGAAATAGATCTTCCGCAGTATCGATTCGGGTAGGCCGAGGCCATAAATCCTCCATCTTCCTTGCGGCGGCGTGGGTGCGGGCGCGTAGTCGAAGTATTCATCCTTGGTTTCCAAAAACCGGTAGTAGATTTCGTAAAGTCGATCGTTGAATACTTGCTGCGGAGTGTCGTTCCCGCCGGGAATCGCGTCGGTGCCGAACATGATGCGGTCCTGGTATTTTTCGATGAACCGGTAGGAGGCTCCGGGCTGGCGTCCGAGTTCTCCGATTCTCGCGGCAATCTCGACGTGCATGTTCGGGTGGCTGTCGAGACATTCGGAAACATACGGTAGATCTTCTGAATCCGCTACGTGCAGGCAGACGAACTGGGTGCGTGGATGACGGCGCATCACATTGCGGCGCGCCTCCTGAATTTCGCGATTCGTGGGGAAGTCCCGGCCGTAAAACGACCAGTCGGGATGCGCATGCAGCTCTTCCCAGCGCTCGTTAAAGCGGTCTATCGGCAGAAAGAAAGCCTCCGGGTCTGACGAATGAATCGCCACCGGCATCTGGAACGATCCAACCGCATCCCACATCGCGTCGAAGCGCCGGTCGTCGATGCGCACCAGCTTTCCGGTCGTAACGTTCTCACGGAGATAAAGCCCCAGGGTCTTCAAGACTTTGAGCCCCTTCGCCCCGCGCCTGTGCGCGTCCGCTATCAAACCGGCTTGCGTCTTCGAGTAATCCGCATCGGCCGCCTTGCTCCAAGCGGGTTCGGTAAATACGATGAATCGCCCCGGATGCGCCGTTTGCAATCTATCGATCGCCTGCTGCAAATTCACGCCATAGCCGCTCGTCAGGTTGACCATGGTGCGGATGTTCTTGCGGTCCATCACCGCGAGGCACTCCTCGGCTGAGGCGGCGAAGTGGATAGTTCCCGGCCCCTTCAATCCGCCCGCGTGCGTGATGTGCGTGTGCAGGTCGATTACCGGGAACGCGGAGCGCGGCACTTTTGTTTCGTGCGTGTGGAGCATGCTGCGCGGCTGAAACTGCTCGATCGGCAGCACATCCTTCGGAGCCGCCTTCGGAACCTCGGCCTGCGCGGAGGGTGTCAATCCCGGCGTCACGGCGGCGCCCATCGATAGCAGAAGATCCCGGCGATTCATTCGTTCAGGATCTCAAATTTGCCCGGAAAGGTTATTCTGCCAGGCGGGTCGTGTGCTCAACTCCAGTAATTCCGATCCAAATTTCGGAACTGCACGGCCTCCGCCAGGTGCTTCGCCGCGACATTCTGCGCGTGGTCGAGATCCGCGATCGTGCGGGCAACGCGCAGCAGCCGGTCATGCGCGCGGGCTGAAAGGTTCATGCGGCGCACGGCCATTTCGAGCGTGCGCTCGCCGTGCTCATCGAGCGCGCAGATGGTGCGGAGCCGGGAGGGCGGCACCTGCGCGTTATAGAAGCCTCGCTGCCGTTGTATTTCACGGGTAGCCTCCACGCGCTCGCGGATTTGCGCCGAAGACTGGCCGTTGACCTGGCCCCGCAGCTCCTTGTACGGAACGGCGGGCACTTCGATGTGCAGGTCAATGCGATCGAGCAAGGGTCCGCTGATTTTGGCGAGATAGCGCTGGATGATGCCGGGCGTGCAGCGGCATTCGCGCGTGTTATCGCCATAGTAACCGCATGGGCACGGATTCATGGCGGCCACCAGCATCAACCGCGCGGGAAAGGTGAGCGTGCCATTGCTGCGCGCGAGCGTGACCGAACCTTCCTCGAGCGGTTGCCGAAGCTGCTCCAACACGCCGCGTGGGAACTCCGGCAATTCGTCCAGAAATAAGACGCCCTGATGCGCCAGGCTGACTTCGCCGGGACGCGGACTGCCACTCCCTCCGCCGATGAGCCCGGCGTCGGAAATGGTGTGGTGCGGGGCGCGAAATGGGCGTTGGCGCAAAATGCCGATGCCCGCCGGCAGCACGCCCGCCACGCCGTGCACTTGCGTCGCTTCGAGCGCCTCGCGAAAGGTCAGCTTCGGAAGAATGCCCGCAAAGCGCCGCGCCAGCATGGTCTTGCCCGAGCCGGGAGGGCCGATCATCAGCACGTTATAGACGGTTTCCAAAGCGTCCCTGGCATACCCTTCAGGCTTACCGAAAATCTTCCGCAGAAGCCCATAAATCCTTCTGATTCAGGGGTGTCCACATGACACTGCACTTCCGCGCGCTGCGCGCATTATGTTCCCCCACTTACAAGCACAAACCTATGACTCCAAACTATCCTCGTTTCCCGAAGGCCGCGCGGCTGCTGCCGCCCGTCCGTGCCGGCGTTCAGCGCTATCTGACGCCGCTTTCAACGATACTCATGACCGCCGTCATTGTTGCCAGTCCGGTCCTCGCGCAGAGTGGCGATATATCCGGCTCAACCAGTAACTTTACGACGCTGGGCACGACGATTCTGAAACTCGTGGTTACCTTGGCCGGCCTGGCCTTTGTGGGCTTGATTATCTGGGGCGGTCTGACACTCGCAACCAATCGTCCCCGTGGCCTGGCCATGATCGGCGGCGGAATGGTCGGCGCCTTGCTCTCAGGCCTCGCCTTCGTGATCGTCAACACGCTTACCGGGCAGAGCGTTTCGGCGGTCGGCATGTTGTTGCTGCACGTTCCTGCCGCGGTCTGTTTCTCTTGAACCGGCGCGCCCATGACTTCCGACGAAAAGCGCCTCGAGCCGATTAACGACACGCTCAATCCGGAGCCGAGCAAATTCGGAATGCCGTGGTACGTCATCCTCGGCATTCTTTCTCTGGC
>DASYAX010000355.1:0-4649 GCA_036501045.1 Bryobacteraceae bacterium | reverse complement strand
TGCTAGGCCTAGGACCGGGAATCGCGCGAAATCGGTCCTGTAATCACAGTGAGTTTAATAGAGACGCAGTGATGCTAGAGGGTGGAAAACTGTGGAGGAGAGCGATGCTGCATCGAAACGACAACGCCAATTGGGTTAGTGGGAGCTATTGCGGGCAGTATCGGAAGCGTCTGCCGGACCGGCCGCAACGGAGGGCTTTTGGCCACCACTTGCCTTTCGCAGACGAACACGGCAGAAGCATGGCTCGGCACCATCTTCGTCGAGTCGGAAGTGTGCCGGGCAACACTGGTTCGGGAGAAGTAGAGGCCGTCCTTGGCCAATACGGATAGTGCGGTAACCGCAAACAACAGGATTACTACCCCAATTACACGGAGGCACAGACCGACGAAGCTATAACGGGCGCTATAACGGGGCGCCGGCAAGGATTGGTCAGTTTGCAGTTCGCTACCCACGTGGCTTCTGGCAGGCGCCTTCTTAGAGCATGTAGGCGATCGCGGCCATCACATCTACAATCATAAAATTAGTGGGATTCAGAAAGCAAGGATTTGGATGCAGCACTAGTTACTCGCGCTCGTGCTGCCTCGAAAAGTGCTCGCCGGATCGCAGGGGCGTGTCGGACTCCAAGTTCGGATCAACAATGGCGCGAGCGCGATCCGGATCAGAAGATCAATTTCAGGCCGAACTGAATCTCGCGCTGGGTGTTCGGGGCTGTAGCGGCGATAAAGCCGAAAGTGGTTCCCGCGAGCGAACCGCCATCGCCTCCGCCAGCAGCGAGGGCGCAGAGAGGAGGCGCGCACCCGACCGGGCTAGCCGCGCCGGTGAAGAGGCTCCCATTCGGCAGCATGAAATCTGTCCTATTGGCAATATTGAAAAACTCCGCGCGGAATTGCGCTTGAAGCCGCTCGGTGATCTTTGTGTTCTTGAGCAGGGCAAAATCCAAGTTAATGAGACGAGGTCCGAAAAGCTGGTTTTGCCTTGCGTCTCCCAGCGTACCGGCTGGCTGCAGCGCAAAACAAGAGCTGTTGATCCACTGAGGCTCCACAATTCCTGTAGGCCCGAGGGCTCGTCTCTCGACGTACGGATTGCAACCCGGAATGACGTTTGGGCGTGTGTCTGCGACGTTATTGTCAAGTCCGGCTTGGTCGAAGCCGTCGAGGACGTTGAATGGAGAGCCGGTCTGCGCGGTGAAGATACCGCTGACCTGCCAGCCCTCTACCAGCCGGTTACCGCGAAAAGGCAACTGATAGATCACATTGCCGACAAAGTTGTGGCGGAGATCGAATGTGCAATTCCCGTAATCATACCGCGGATCGTAAGGATCGAGCAGGCCAACCGCGCCTTCTTCCAGCCCATACGATCCGGAGTTGTTAGTCAGACAATGGGAATAGGTGTAGGAGAGCTGCATGGTGATTCCTCGGGCGGCCTGGCGAACCAAGCTCACCTGCAGGGAGTTGTAATTTGAGGTCCCTTTCGTCACATTTTCGTTGAGAGAGGCATAGTTGTCGTTCACACGCGGAAGCACGGGTTGCACGGCGCCCGGGCCGAACGGTGGCTGGACGAAAGTGCCAAAGAAGCAGCTCGACAAATTCCCGTTCGCGACCGTTGGGACGCAGGGAGTACCGGTTGGGGTGGAGCACGCGTTGAGGAGGCCCCCGAAGGGTCCCGCCCCGCAACCCGGGGCAACCGAAGTGCTCGTTAGCGACGGGTTCAGGTTCTGCTGACTGAATAGATGCACCCCGCGAGAGCCAACATACCCAACGCTCAAGATAGTTCCTCTGCCAAGATCTCGCTGAACGTTCAGGTTCCATTGCTGCTGGTAGGGCGCCTTCGTTGTATTGAATGGCACTCCGTCACCCAAGCTGGTGCATCCGATGCTGTTGTTCGAGAGATTATCCGCCGCACAGGCAGTCGGGACGTTTTGCGGCGGCAGCGTTGGAGGCGCATTCAAGAATGCGTTCGGGAAGGTCATCGTGAGTGCAGCAAATTGGTGATAGTTATACGGCGGGTCGAAGTAATACGCGGACGCGTACGTTCGAGGAGCCACCGGGTCATGGAAAATTCCGTAGCCGGCGCGGACCGATGTCTTCTGGTCCCCAAAGGGCGACCATGCCAGACCGATCCGCGGATCGATATTCTTCTGGTTCGGGCTGCTTTGAAACACGTGATTGACGTGCGCAAATGCGCCGTCCCCAAACGGAGTATCCGGCACAGTATAAAGAGGCCAGCCGGATGGGTTTGTGCCGTACTCATAGCGAAGACCCAAGTTCAGCGTCAGGCGCGAATTGACCTTCCAACTGTCGTTGATGTACGGATCGATATCAATTTCCCTGAAGTAACGCGCCGGATTGTCAGTAAATGGGCTATTCGCGACCGCATATCCTATGAAGGGCGTGCCCTGGAGAAAATTTTGCAGGTTAAGGAATATGTAATCGCCGCCGAATTCAAAAGGCGCGAAGACGTTTGACTGGACCCGCAGGACGTCCGCGCCAAAGGTGAACGTATGGGCCCCGTGATTCCAAGCCACGTCATCTCCGACACCAAACTTGTTTTGGGCGATGGCGTCTGAGACGAACTGGTTGCTGCCAATCCCGCCGACGGTGAAAAAGTCCGGACTTACGAATGCGTCTTCTGGAAAGCGGCTAGGGTTGAAGTTCAAAGGATCCGAAGCGGCGGGCAATGTGCTATTCGAGAATGAAGATTCAAACGTGCGAATGAACATGAATCGCAGGTTATTCACCACGTTGGACGAGAAGATGTGCCGCTCTTCGGCGGTGAAGAACTGGTTCTTGCTGCGATCCGTCTCCGGCCATAAGGGGAGGACCGCGCCAAAAAAGCCGGTGAGCGGACTGAGGTTGTACGCCCGGTCGAGCACATAGCGCCCGAAAATGCTGTCGGTCGAGGAAAGCGTATAGTCAACTCTCCCGAGGACATAATCTTCCCTTGATCTTTGGGTGGCGCTTGTCGTAGTGAAATAATAGCCGCCCTGGTCCGTGGCACCGGCTACAGGAGGCGCAAATTTGCTATAGAGGCCCAGGATTCCATTTATGGCCGACGCGGCTGCGGCGTTTTGCCCGGTCGCTCCGCTGCCGATGGGCACGCCTTGAAATGGGTTCGTCGCGCTTCCCGGTGTGCCCGATGCCACAGGAGGGCAGCCAGGGTAGGATGTACCTGGAATCGCCCCTGAAAGCGCGCTGCAGGGGAGCTGGCCGGTGACACCGTCTCCCGCGAGATAGGGTTCGGGGATCCCCACACCCGAGACCGGTTGGCCTAGGGCCTGACGGAAACCCTCATAGTTACCAAAGAAAAAGAGCTTGTTCTTCTTGATCGGGCCGCCCAGACTCCCGCCAAACTGGTTTCTGCGAAACGCCAATTTGTTGAGTTTAGAGGCGGCTTCGAAATAGCTGCGGGAATCGAGAGCGGAGTTCCGCAGGAATTCATACGCCGAACCGTGGAAGTCGTTCGTACCTGATTTCGAAGCCGCGTTCATCACGGAGCCATTGCCGCCGAACTGCGCGCTGTAGGTATTCGTCAGTAACGCGAATTCCTGAATCGCCTCTACGCCGAGCGACGTGCCCAGCACTTGCGAGCCGGCCTGATGGTTCCAGAAATCGGACATGTTGGTGTTGTCCAACAAAAATTGCTCGCCCTCGGTTCTAGCTCCGGCGATAGAAAAACCCGGGCCGTTTCCATACAGTGTGGTCGTTCCGGCACCTGTTGGTGTGACACCGGGCGCGAGATTGAGCAGCTGCTCAAAGTTGCGGCCGTTTAGAGGCAAGTCTGTCATCTGCTGCGGGCTTATGAGCGAAGAAATCGCGGTCGATTGCGTTTCGACCTGCGCGACCGAGGTCTCTACCGTTACTGTCTGCTGCGCCTGGCCGACGGGCAGGGAGAGATCGACCACGAGCTGACTACCGACGGTGAGATTGACGCCCGCGTGAACTACCGTTTGGAATCCGCTGTTTGACGCCTGGACATCGTACGTGCCGACGGTCAAATCCGGGACGTTATAACGCCCCTGGGAGTTGGAAGTCGTGGTCTGCGTCACACCAGTCGCCGTGTTCTTTACCTGAATACTTGCGCCCGCGATGACCCCGCCGGTCGAGTCCGTCACGGTTCCAGAAATATTTCCGCTAACGGCTTGGGCCTGGAGACGCTTCGCGCCAACTGCCATGAGAAGTAGCGCACTAAGAACGCAAACTATAACGCGCTGCGACGCTCGCACACACTTGGGCATATGCGGCCTCCTGTTGGCAACTCTATCATGTAGCGAATACGCGCACA
This sequence comes from Bryobacteraceae bacterium, assembly GCA_036501045.1. GTDB lineage: Bacteria > Acidobacteriota > Terriglobia > Bryobacterales > Bryobacteraceae > Bog-105. The sequence continues at coordinate 368 of DASYAX010000355.1, read as the reverse complement.
CGCGGGCGCGCATCACGCCGCGCTTGTACTATCCGGCGCCAATGCTTGTCAAGTATGAAATGGCAAATGGCGAGCGAAGCTATTACTCTTTCGTCGTCGGAAGCCATTGAGCTTGGGAGAATCGTTGGCGCCCGCAGCGGGGGCCAGGCATCTGAAATAGTCGTGCGTGTTGCGGAGGGGCCGCGTTGAAAACTTGCACATGGCGAATTGTTCTGGCGGCGGTGACGGTAGCTTCGATCCTGACGCCGCAGGCCACCACCGGTGCGTATTCGGTGTTTACGCACGAAGAGCTAATTGACCTGACCTGGCGAAGCGCGATTCGCCCGCTCCTGCTGGAACGCTACCCCGGTTCCACCGACGCGCAGCTA
>DASYAX010000354.1:0-17202 GCA_036501045.1 Bryobacteraceae bacterium | reverse complement strand
GCGCGCGACCTCGTCGAAGCGGGCCGGCTGGCGCGGCGCCAGGATCAAGAGGATGCGTGGAAACTCCTGGGCCAACTGTCGAAAGGCGCGGATGACGATATCGTCTTCGTCGGTATGGTGCCGCGCCAGACTGCCGCGCTCGTTGGGACCCACAGTGCTGGCAGCGATCCAGATCTGCTCGGCGCCGAAGGGAGGAATTCTGGTCTGCGCGTGCGAGACGACCGCGTCATATTTGAGATTACCGGCGATAGAGAGGCGCGGAGGCGGCACGCCGAGCCGGGAATAGCGTTCGAAATCGGTAGCGCTTTGCACCATGACGGCGTCGGCCAGTTGCAGCACAGGCGCGAAGAACCAGCGCCACGCTTGATACTGCGGCCAGGTGCGGTTAGAAATGCGGCCGTTCGCTATGGCGAGACGAGCGCCGGTTCTGTGAATCTCAGCGTAGAGGTTGGGCCAGATTTCAGTTTCCAGTACGATGACAAGGGCGGGCCGGATGGCGCGCAGGACGCGTCTTACACAGGAGACGTAATCGAGCGGGAAATAAAAGATGCCATCCACCAGGGCGGAGGCTTGGCGCAAAGCGGCCTTGCGGCCGGCGACGGTGGAGGTGGAGAGATAGAACGGAATGAGTGGTTGGCCGGCGCGCAGTTGCCGGATCAACGGAAGGGCAGAGGCGACCTCGCCCACCGACACCGCATGCAACCAGATGCAGCCGGATTTCGTCCGAGTGAAGGACTGCGGGAGTATGCCGAGACGCTCGGAAAAATGGGACCAATAGCTTCGATCGACTAGCAGCCGGGCGGCGAAATAGACGACGATAAAAGGAAATGTTACGAGCTGAATGAGCCGGTAAAGGAGAAGAGCGCGCGTGATTCCCAGAACTCGCTTCTTGTTTCCGAGTATAGCGTTGGCGGCGGTACTGACGATGACGGCCACCGGGAGCGATAACAAATCGTTTCAGGCCGGCCCTGCCAGCGGGTATGCGCACCAGAGCTCGGAACAGGTGACGATCGGGGCCAAGCCCTACGACAGTGAAGAGCTGACGGCGGAAGCTTTTGGCAAAAAAGCCGATTTATTGAAATACGGCGTGCTGCCGGTGCTGGTGGTGATTGAGAATAAACGGGACAAATCGCTCGACCTGCGCGATTTGGAAGTAAGCCTGGTGGGCGCCGATGGCAGGCATGTGACGGCGGTCAGCCCGGACGAAATTCCGTTTCTCGGGACGCAGGGGAGAAGCCATTCGGTAAATAAAATGCCGGTTCCGGTACCGCTGCCCAAGAAAAAGAACCCACTCAATGCGCCTGGGATCGTGGTGCGCGCCTTTGCAGCCAAGATGCTGCCGCCGGGCGATTCGGCCAGCGGATTTTTTTATTTCGAAGCGCGGCCGGAGAGCGGCGATAGCATTTATGTGAACGGGCTGCGCGACGCGCGCTCACAGAAGGAAATTTTCTATTTCGAATTTCCCTTTGAGAAGTAGCTGGCTCTCATTTGCGTTCATAGAGCTCGATTCGGGGCCCTTGCGGATTGAATTCGGCTTTTTGGATAAATCCGTTTTCGGAGAGCTGCTTGATTATGTTGGCGGCGCCGGTTGCTCCATAGGGGCTGATGGCAACGGCGATCGCGCCTGGCCCGTGAACATCGCTGGGACAGGCGTGCTGCGGGAGTTGCGGCGCAAAAAAACGATAGAAGTCGATGGAATCCGCCGGTATGAACCACACGCAACTACCGCGCGCCGTCAGGTTTTCAAGGATGGCCGAGGCGGACCGCCAGTTTTCTCGCGGCCTTTGAAAGAACCGCACATTGCCGATTAGGAACGTGACAATCAACAACGATGCCGCGGCGATGCCCCATCCGCGGCTTCGGCGCATCAGCGTTTCCAAGCCAAGTGCGGCCAATAAGGCGAGCGGAGTAAGTATAAATATCATTTGCCGAATGGCAAGAAAGTAACCGAAAATTGCATCGGCTGACACCGCCAACAAAATCGGCAGCAGTGTGTAAAGCGCCCAAAAGGACCGGTCTTTGTTGTTACTCAGGCCCGTGGTCAGGCCGATCGAGGCTAAGCAGAGCGTGAATACCGAGCCGGGATAGCCGGCGCCTACCAGTTCCCGCACGATCATGGGCGCTGCTCTCAATCCGATGGCGTACGTCTTATGAGCGGCCATGGACTGGCTCCACAGATGAAGCGCCGAAAGATACCAGGGAACGAACGCCAAGCCCGCAAGAGCGATGGCGCCGCCGGTGAACAGCAGCAGACGCCGCTTGTTCGATGAGACGGTGAAGCAGAGCCAGACCAGATGAGCTAGCGGTACGAAAATCGTGAACGGCTGGGTATACAGACCCGCGAGTGCGACCAGACTATAGAGGAATACCCTTACCCAGGTGACTCTTGTTAGTAAGTCCAAAAAAACGACGGTCGCCCAGATACTGATGGCAAGGGCTTGGGAATAAGGCCTCGATTCCAGTGCGTAGCGGAATTGCAGCGGCGCTGAACAAAAAATCAGGATGCTGAGAAGCGGATAGCTCAGCTTGAGCCGGCGGGCGAGCACGAAGACACCCGCGCACGCGGCAAGGCTAAAGAGTAAGGACGGAAGCCGTTCCGAAAATCGGGAATACCCAAGCAGATGGACCGAAGCGAAACGGATCAGATAGTTCAGCGGTACGCCTCCCGCGTTCACCGGAACGTAAGCAATGAGACCCGCCAGATCGTGATTTTGGATCTGTGTTAGATCGATGAGCTCGTCGAGCCACAAGGAGAGCTTTGAGACGAGGGAAAACAGGACGGCGGCGTAGAGTGAGAGAAAAATCCAAAGAGCTCGCCGCATGCCGCAAGGATCTCATGCTGTGCGAAGGGCGGGGAAATATCGTATTCTGGAGTTGTGGCGGCACCAACGGCGGTACAGGTGCGGGAGGGACTTCGCATCCTGACTATCGGGCATTCGAACCACCCGATGGACCATTTTCTGGACCTGCTGCGGCGTCATTCCATTGAAGTGGTTGCCGACATCCGGTCCCATCCGTATTCCGCATACGCTTCGCAGTTTGATTACCGGCATTTGATGAAAGCTCTTCGCGCGGAGGGGATCCAGTACATCTATCTGGGCACGGAACTGGGAGGCCGGCCGCACGGCGAGGCTTACTACGATGCGGATGGCCACGTTCTTTATGGCAAGGTAGCCGAATCCAGTGAGTTTCAAGAGGGATTGGCGCGCCTCGAAAAAGGTCTCGGGCAATACCGCATAGCCATGCTTTGCGCGGAAGAGAATCCGGCCGGATGTCACCGCAGATTGCTGGTCGGCCGCGTACTGGCGGAGCGCGGTATCGCGGTAGAGCACATTCGCGGCGACGGTCTTCTCCAGGCGGAAGACGAATTGAGCGCGGCGGATGGGAACAGCAATCAGTTGGGTTTGTTCGACGAAATTGAAGCGCCAGTATGGAAGTCTATTCCATCGGTTTCACTCAAAAGACGGCAGAGCAATTCTTCGGCATTCTGAAGCGGGCGGGCATCCGCCGATTGCTCGACGTTCGGCTTAATAACGTTTCGCAATTGGCTGGGTTTAGCAAGCGCGAGGATCTCCATTTCTTCTTGCGAGAGATTTGCGGCGCGGAATATCAGCATGAACCTCGATTGGCGCCGACGCAAGAGATTCTCGACAGCTATAAGAAGAAAAATGGCTCCTGGCCGGAGTATGAGTCGAAGTTTCTCGCGCTCATGAAGGAGCGGAAGATCGAAAAAACGATAGATCGCTGGCTGTTCTCCACGCCGACGGTGCTGCTGTGTAGCGAACCTACCGCCGAACATTGCCATAGGCGGCTGGTTTTGGAATATCTGAAAGAAAAGTGGCGCGACCTCGCGATCACGCACCTATAGAAGGGCGCCTGTGCCAGGGGTCGATCTTATCACTCGGTATTCCAGAAGATCGCGAGGTTCTGTTCGCCATCAGCCTTAGCGAGCCCTTGGATGGAGTCTGCTACAAGCTGGTTGCCGGGGTGGTGGCCCTGCCAATGGCCTTTACAAGAAATCCCTTCGGATGAGTCAAAATTTTCATAAACCTTACAATTTCCGGCTTGCTGATTCGTCTACCTAGGTGATGGAGGCGTTGCTGAGCACCGTCGAACAAGACGGCCGGATCTTCGAAACACTGCAGAGCGAGCAGCGCCGTTTGCGGAACTTCATCCGAAAGCGCGTTCCCGACGAAAGTGATGTGGAAGACATCCTGCAAGATGTTTTCTTCCAGTTGGTGGAAGCGTACCGTTTGATGAAGCCGGTGGAGCAGGCCGGGGCGTGGCTGTTCCGGGTAACCCGTAACCGGATTGCGGACTTCTTCCGCAAAAAGAAAGCGGTATCACTCGATGACCTGCAGGTGGCGGGCGATGACGGGCAGATGCTGCGACTGGAAGAGATTCTGCCTTCTCCCGAGGGCGGTCCGGAAGCGTTATACGCGCGGAAGGTACTGCTCGAAGAATTAGATGCAGCGTTAGACGAGCTTCCCAGCGCCCAGCGCGAGGTGTTTTTGGCACATGAGCTGGAGGGGCAAAGTTTCAAAGAGCTGGCGGAAGAAACCGGCTTGAGCGTGAATACCCTGCTGGCGCGAAAACGATACGCAGTGCTGCAACTTCGCCGCCAACTGCAGACCATCTATGAAGAGTTTGTGAATACGTGAGGACGAAATATATGAAAGGCATGTGGCTGCGCCGCGGGCTGAAATTTGCGGCGTTTGCTTTAGTCGCTATTACGGTTTTGACGTTTTTGGTGATGGGTCTTTGGAATTGGCTGATGCCCGTGCTGTTCGCCCGTCCGCCGATCAGCTTCTGGCAAGCGCTCGGCCTGCTGGTGCTTAGCAAGATTCTGTTCAGCGGGTTTCGTGGGCGGCCGGGCAATCACAGCCGGTGGCGGAATCGCATGAAAGAACGTTGGGAACGGATGACTCCCGAGGAGCGCGAACGCTTCAAGAGCGGGCTGCGCGGGAAGGCGGAATGTTGGCGCGAAGTGAACCCGTGAGTGCAAAAATCTGCGATTCTGGGAACAGTACCGCCGCTCTTTCGTTCAACTCTACAGATATGAATGCCAATGCTGAAATTGCCGACTATGAGAAGCTTTACGATGCCCAGGCGATGATTCAGGCCCTGCTTGGCGGGGAACAAGACTGGGTATATCACATGACTTTGCCCTTCGCGGAAGCGGGTCTGGCCGATGCGCAGGTGATGATGGGTGTATTGTGCGAAGCGGGGTTGGGCGTGTCGAGGAGTGGCACCGCCGCGGTGGATTGGTATCGGAAGGCGGCGGCGCAGGATCACCCCATAGCCTGGAGCAATCTGGGCACAATCTATCTTCTGGGCTTGCCCGACGTAGAGCCCAACAAAAACGAGGCAGTGCACTGCTACCACCAGGCGCAAACGCTTACCACCCCAAAGAAAAAGTGATTCTCATGGCGAGATAGCGGGAATGCCTAAACTGGTGTTCCTGCTGTTGTGGGCTTTCTTCGGCGATTGAGATGACGTTCGCGCGCACGGCCGCGATGAATGCATGCTGGTGCGGTCGTTCTACGAGGGACAGACGTTCTTATACGAGCTGGTTAAAACGCTTTCGACGGCGCCGTGAGCCTGGCCGGAAGGCCTATGCGATTTTGGATCACCAAGAACAGTGAATTGCCGGTACGCGAACAACTGGTGCGCCAGGTATTATTGGGCATTTTGAGTGAGGATCTGCCGGTTGGCCATAAGCTGCCCAGCGTTCGTGCACTGGCACGGCGGCATCACATTCACTCGAACACCGTCAGCGCGGCGTATCACGATTTATTGGAGCAGGGCTGGCTCGAACTGCGCCGCGGCAGCGGATTGTATGTGCGGCCGATGCAGGCGGCGGTTGATGGACCAGGTGAGTTGGACCGTTTACTTCTGGTGGTTCTGCAAACCGCAAGGGCACAGGGGCACGATCCCGAGGAAGTCTTGTTTCGGCTTGAGCATTTAGTTCGGCCGCGAGCCTACGAACGGATTTTAATTGCCGAGCCCGACCCAACCATGCGCGAGATTCTTCAAGCGGAGATTAGCGAACAGCTCAGCCTCCAGATTGAGGGGCTTGAACAGGATATCCCAACGCACGGCAGGAGCCTAGTGGTGGCGCTCGCAACCCGTGCCATAAAGGTACGCAGTAGTCTGCCGCCGGGTACTCCTTGCGTTCTCCTGCGGTTACGTTCCGTTCGCGGGTCACTCGAGGGACAAACCAGGCCGGCGCCAAACACACTGATCTCGATCGTCTCGGGGTGCCCGGAAATCAGATTCTGGTCGCGCGCCATGTTGATCTCTGTGGGTATCGATCCGGACTGCTTGTGCGAGATCGATGCGGCGAGCAAGGGCTGGCAGGATCGCTTGAGCTTGAGCACGCTTGTGGTAACGGACGTCATCGCGGCCCGCGATCTCCCCGCGAGTTGCCAGGTCAAAGTGTTTCGGGTAATCGCCGATTCCTCCATTCGAGAGCTGAAGCAAGTCTGCGGCTGTTGAACCTTGTGACACCCGCCGAAAGTGCCACAAAGGCGGCTGTGCCCGCATCGCGCCCACATTACTGTTGCTTCTATGAAACATAACTTCGCGCGTATTCACTTTCTGACACTCTCGGCTGTTGTGATCTCCGCTCTACCGCTCCGCGCTGCCGAACCTATGGCAGTCCGCTGGAATGACGTATGCAGCGCAACCCGCGGGCATCAGCTCACGCTCTCGATGGCCAACGGCCACAGTGTTGAGGGCTATTGCATTTCTGTTGACGTAGACGAAATTGCCGTCACCACCAAGGACCAGCGGGTGGTCAAGATCGCCCGCACAGCTCTTTCGCGGATTCGAATGAGAAGTTCGAACAAGGGGCATCAACTGAATTCCCTCGGCAGCGGCGTCCACGAAGGGCTGCTGCTGGGGTTTCACTGGCTGCTTTCGCCGCTGGCTCCGCTGGGCGTAGTTACCGTACCGGCAACATTGGCGTGGGGAGTCGTGGCTGCCCCCTTTTGCATCCTTGGCGACTTGAAAGACAATTTGGCCGCTGATCAAGAGATCAAAGTAATTTGAAAGCGCGCAGAACCGAAAGGCGGTATGCGCGTGAAATCCTATTTGTCATTCTTTGTAGCCGTCAGCCTCGTCTGCGCGCAAACGCCATCGTCCAGGCGGATTATCGTTCGACCTGGCGACGATTTCGGGTTTGCGGCCATGTCGCTCAGCAGTGTTGAGAAGCAATTGGACAAGGACCTTGACGATCTCTCGCATCCTGCTCAAAGACCGTGAACCTGGTGGCAAAGCCTAGCGGACATCGGCGTCGAATATGCCAGTCTCGATGGTTTGCCCGTGCTTCATTTGAACGAAGATCCGATAGCGGCCGGGCGAAGGAAATCCGTATGGAAACATCACTTCATCGGGCAGGCTTTTATTGTCCGCACCGCTCATATCCATTCCGGCCATGGCCGGCTTCGCAGTCTGCTGCTGCGTCAGCATGAGCGCCGCCATCGACACGGAACCGCTGGGATGGATGTGCGCGAAGACCGTGCCATCCGTTTTCACAAAGGCCGCGTGGCCGAGCATGCCCATATAGAGAGCCATATCGCGCGGAGCACTGCCATCGGGCGTGAGCAAACGGAAGCGGAAAGCAATTCCTTGTTTGGCGCGAAGAGCGGCGCTACCGCGCAGCCATTCCATGCGGTAACCGTCCGGCAGAGTGAACGTAGTGCTCGAGCTCGAGGCATTCTGCCAGGGCATAGCGGCGCCCCGGGCATCGTCTCCGGCCAGCGCGCGGCCTTGCATCGTGGGAATTCCGATTGAGGAGACCATGGTTTCGGGAAACCCGTCCGCATGGACGATATCGGCGTAGAGCTTGTATGTGCCCGCGGGCATTGACGGCAGGACGAGCCGGAACTGGCCGCTCCCGACCAGGTCGGGATGGAGATGATACACCACATCGAGACCGGGCTGGCGAATCACATAGAGGTGCATCAGATGATCGTGATCGGGAATCAGATCATCCATGTGACGCACGAAGAGAGTGCGCACCAGGCCGCCGGGAGTTGGCTGCATCCAGCCGGGCTCGATAGTTTTGAGAGTCAGTACGCCGCCTTCCTCTAACGCCGCGCGCATTTGCAGAGGTTTATAGACCCGCTGGCTATAGACGCCGGCATCATTGCTCCACCAGGCGTTACCAGCCCAGAGCACGGCAACTACCGCGATGACCGCAAGGGCGGTACCGATGCGTCCGCGCCGGGCGTCGGAAGCATTGGAAGCGACGCCCGGGACCAGCTTGGCTTCACGCACACCCGAGCCGACCATCGCCACCAATCCGACCGCCAGAAACAGGCCGAGGGCCGAAAGGCCAATGGCGAGGCCGGATTGCATTTTTTTGGTAGTGAGGGCAACGGAGGGAACAGGCACCGCGAGAATGCCCTCGCCTTGTGCTCCATCAACCGTGATTCGTACCTGCCAGGAGCCATAGGCCATCATCCAGAGCGAGCCGGTGAAGAATTGTGGGTCTTGCGGCGAGGCTTTGAGCGTATCGGGAAGCGGCGCAAATTTCGCGCCCGCGCCGGCCATCGGCATCGGCACGGCGCGCATTTCACGGACACCCGGCGTTTCCGAACGGATCTCGAGCGCGGCTACTCCGGGAATCACGACGGGCGGACGGATGGTAACGAAGAGCTGATAGGGGCCGGCTTTGCCGTCGAGATAAACGTCTGGGCTGCCAACATGCGCCTGCGCGGCTACCGCCAGCGCCAAAAGAAGCAGGAATCGCCGAACCGCTGACATCCGGCAGCTCAACGCTGAACGTTGCGGAGCCATTTACCGCGTGAAATGCCCCAGCGTATGGACAATACGCCAACACCAACGGCAAGCAAAATTCCGCGCCAGAATTCGGGGGCGCCTTCGAAAGGCGGGAATACGCCGCGCGCCAGCAAGGAGGTTGGCGGCAGGCCGTAGAAAAAGTAGGTGGTGCCGAAGAAGCGGTTGTGCGACGCCGGAGACATGAGGAAGCTGGCGAACGGCCATTCGATGGCCAGCAGCACGGCAACAAAAACGAAGCCGCTCACAAACGCGGCTTTCCACGCGCCCCAGTTTTTGGTGCGTTGCCATAGCAGATCTAAGGCGAGAGCCGGAAAAATCAACAGCATCGGGAATTGCGGTGGAATGAAGTGCGTGACGTGCTGATAAACAGGGCCCAGTTTGGGCTCGGCCGGAAACAGCGGCAGGATCAGAATGAGGCCGATATTGAACAGCATGTAGAATGCGGCGACGGACGCCGCGGCGAATTTGTAGCCGGTGACGCGCGAGCCGATGGTCAAAAGGATGGGCGGCAGGGCGGCCAACAGGATATAGGGCAGCGAGCCATGGAGCGCTGTTCGCGAGGTATTTTCGAGAAGGAGCACCATGGTCATGGTGAGCAGAACTCCGGTAACGTACAGAAAGAGGCGGCGCGCCACGTCTTTGCCCTCACCCATGGCGCGGTTCATGTGCCCGGCGATCAAGATCAGCGTGCCAATCGCGACGCCGTAGATGCCGATGAACAGGAGGATGTGAGGCGGGCTGACAATTTTAACGTCGAGACCGTAAGCATCGTGCCACCAATTGTCGAATGGCGCGGAAGTCAGCATGGCAATCCCGCCCCACGAGGCGATGAAAGCGCCGAGAGGCGCCCGGAAGCCCCAGATATGGACAGAGGCGTCTGCAAGCGGCGCCGACTTAGAGAATGTAGTGTTGAGAATGAGGTAGCCGAAGGCCACGCCCGCGAGGACGCCGCACAGGTAGATGGCCATGTGGGCGGGAGTCCAGAACGTATCGCGGCCGATGGAGGTGTGCCACGAGATATCCCATTGACCGCCTATGATCGCGGAAGTTATGGCGATTACGGCGCACCAGATATACCAGGGCATTCGCTGGGAGACGGACGGCTGGAGCGAGGACAGGCGGTTAGGCTGCGCGGTTAACGTGGCCATGGAATTCTTCTATTATCATCCGACAGGCGGGGGTGAGGCGAGTGGAGGAAACGAAAGGAAAAGACAGCAATCGTAAAAAATAGTTGGCATAGAGCCATTCGTGCTGTAAGATAGCGCTGCGGAATGTCTAAAAGGAAGCCAAACCGGCCACTCGCCGAAGAACGGCGGCGCGAGATTGTCGGCGTGCTGGGTCAGAACGGAAGAATCACCGTCGAAGAGGTGGTCAAGCGCTTTGGCGTCTCGGCGGTCACGGCGCGCGGCGATCTCGATGCCCTTTCTGAGCTGGGGGCGCTGGTGCGGTCGCATGGCGGCGCCGTCCGGCCCCTGACTGCCGCTCCCGAGCATCCGCTGAAGGTGCGTGAGGGGATGCACCATGAACAGAAAGTGCAGATTGCCAAGGCCGCGGCGCAATTGATCCGGCCGCTGCAAACGGTGATCCTCTGCACGGGCTCCACGTCGGCGGCGCTCGCCGCCCAACTGCGGCATAGCTGTCCGGCGAGCATCACAGTGATCACGTACGCGTTGAACATTGCTTCGGCGCTGGCGGATTGTCCTAAACTTTCGCTGGTGATGCTCGGTGGATTTTTGCGGCATCCTTCCACGGCGTTCGTCGGTCCGCACGCCGAGCAAATGATGCATTCGCTGCATGCCGATCATTGCTTCATGAGCACGGTGGGCCTGGATGCCGACCTGGGATTAACGACGCTCGACATCATGGAAGCACAGCTCAATCGCCGCATGATGGAATCCGCCGCGCAGGTCACGGTGTTAGCCGATTCGAGTAAGTTCGGGCACCGGAGCCTTTCCTTGATTTCGGACTTCCGGGCGGTTCACCGCGTCATCACCGATAGCGGCGCGCCGCCGGCGGACGTCGAAAAGCTGCGCGGACGCGGCGTGGAAGTTATTCTGGCGTAGCTTGAGAGGCTGCTTCTTTTTGCGGCACAAGCAATCTTTCCGCGTAGAGCGCGCCGGCCGGTGTTTCCTCATGCTTGAAGATGGCGAACGTAGGATAGCCGTTGGCGCGGTACTGCTGGACGCGGTAGTCGATGCTGGTCAACTCCGATTCCGTATAGTCGGGCTTGCGAAGCCGCAGGTAAACGAAGTTGGCAGTGAGGACGTGTGGCGTCTCCAGGTTTTCATTCTCCGCCAGGCACAGACCGACGTTCGCGTCGCGCAGTATCTGGTAGACGGTCTCATCAAACCAAGTGGTGTTGCGAAATTCGAACACGGTCTTGATGTTTTTAGGCAGCAGGCGGATGAAATTGGCCAACAGTTCGAGGTCGACTTTAAAAGTGGGCGCGAGTTGAAAGAGAATCGGACCTAGCCGGTTGGCCGAATAGAGCGGTTCGAGTGACTCGAGGAAAAAGCGCGTGAAGTCGCCGGCATCCGCCAGCTTGAGCGAATGCGTGATTTTCATGTGCGCCTTGGGCAGAAACAGAAAATCGGGGGGCGTGGCCGCTATCCACTTTTGGAAAGTGGCGGCCGAAGCAATGCGGCGGTAGGTGTAATTGATTTCAACGGCATTCAGCCGCGTGGCGTAATAGGAAAGGAACTTGCCGCTGGGGAGTTTCTCGGGATAGAAAGAGGGCTTCCAACTGGGATAGGCGAACCCCGATGTCCCGCAGTAAAGCTGAGCGTCTGGCACGAATTAGAGACCTGCAAACCAATCGTAACCCTCGTCGGCCCAATAGTCGTCCGGTTTTTTATCGGTGTAGCGGATCAGCCCGATTCGTTTGATATTTTTAATGCCGTATTTCACGGGAATCACCAGGCGGAGGGGCGCGCCATGATCGGCGGTCAGCGGCTTGCCGTCTTTTTCGTAAGCCAGCAGGGTTTGTGGATGAAGGGCGCTTTTGGCGTCGAGACCCACGTAATAGTCTTCGCCAGGCGTGGCCATATACACGTAATCGGGGATTGCGCGGCCGGCCGGCAAGTATTTCGCGGTGAAATCGGAAAGGCGCGCTCCGCCCCAATGGGAGATAACGCTCCAACCCTCGATGCAGCAGAAATTAGTGATCATTTCCGCTTTGGGCAGCGCCTGAATGTCAGCGAGTTGTAGCTTGACGGCAGCGAGATCGGAGCCCGGCTCGAGTTCGAGACTCCATTCGTCTTCGGCAAGGGGCTGCTCGAGTCCGATATTGCCATTCGGCTTGAGATAACCGACCCGATCAAGTGGGTAGGTGGGCATCAGATGCGCATCGCTGAGATAGCCGTGCGCCAGTTTGCCATTGAATTGGAGCATGCGGCGCTGCGGCCACGGGACTTCGTTTTCGCTGGCGGCTGTGGTTACCCATTCGTAGGCGCCGATGGCGCCGATCGCCGCCAATCCGCCAACCAGAAAACCGCGGCGCGTTTTCTTGCGCAACTCACGCCGCAATTCCGGGTCGGGCAGGCTGATTTCGCGGTGGCGGTCAGTCATTTCCACGCACCAATTCGTAGCCGATCACCATGCTGCGGAAATTATTCCAACCGGCGAGTATGACTTGCACCACGTGGATGACAAAGAATCCCACGTAGCCCATGGTGAGGGAGAAATGGAGCAAGCGAGCCATGTGGTATCCGCCACACAGCATGGCCAGCCATGCGAGTTGAGCCGGTTTGTAAATGGCCAGTCCAGTTACGATAGATCCCGCGCCCATCACGATGATCGCGGTGTAAGCAATTTGTTGAGCCGCGTTGTATTTGTCTTGCGGCGGGACTTCTTTGCGCAAGTGCAAGTCGTGCAGAAATACGTGCCAGGCGTCGCGAAAGGCGGTGCGCGAACGTGGCACCAAAAAGCGCCATTCGCCGGAAATCAGGGTGTATGCGACGTATAAGACACCGTTGATGGCGAAGAACCACATGAAAAAGAAGTGCAGCGCCATTCCTTCGGCAAGACGTTGCGGTATGTTCAGCGAATTGAAGAACCAGGAGGGGAAAAACTTGACTGGCCCGATATGGTACGCCGGGTAAGCCCAATAGATCAGAAGACCGCTCCAGATCATGACGAACAGCAGCGGAAAGCTGATCCAGTGGAACCAGCGAACGGCAAGCAGATGCTTTAGCTTAAGTTTCTCCATCCTATATACTTGTTCGCTGTTTGACGGGCGCGAGTTACGCGACTCACATGCTATCAACTATGCAAGCACAACCGCCGTTAACGTTTCTGTGTCTGGCCAGCTACGAAAAAGGGCAGCGCTTCCTCGAGCAATTGAAGAAGCAGGGATGCCGGGTTTTTCTGTTAACCTCCGAGAGCCTGAAAGATACGGCGCAATGGCCGGTCGAGAGCATAGAGGAAATTTTCTACCTACCGGATGACAACCACGAGTGGAACCTTCAGCATATGCTGCTGGCAGTGAGCCACCTTTGCCGCAGCATTGCGTTCGACCGGATTGTGCCGCTGGACGATTTCGATCTGGAAAAGGCCGCGCTACTACGGGAGCACCTGCGTTTGCCCGGGTTAGGCGAGACGGCCACCCGCTACTTTCGCGATAAGCTCGCGATGCGGATACGCGCGGAGCAGAACGGGATGCGCGTGCCGGCATTTAGCGCGACCGCTAATTACGAAAAGATCACGACGTTCCTCGATACCGTACCGCCGCCCTGGGTACTCAAGCCGAGATTGATGGCGGGCGCGATCGGCATCAAGAAGTTTCATCAGCGGCAGGAGGTTTGGGATCAAATCCACAGCCTGGGCGACCGGCAATCGTTCTTTGTGCTGGAACGATTTGTGCCGGGAGATATTTTTCATGTCGATTCGATCTGGTTTGCGGGCGAGATGGTGTTTTCGATAGCAAGCGCCTACGGAACGCCGCCGCTCGAAGTTACTTCGTCGGGAGGAATATTCACTACACGAATTCTGGAGCGGGGAAGTGAGCTGGACTGGGGCCTGCGCCGGATCAACGAAAGCGTGCTCAAGGGGTTCGGATTAACGAACGGCGCTTCGCACAGCGAGTTCATACGCGCGCACGAGGATGGCGCGCTCTATTTCCTAGAGACAGCGGCACGCGTGGGCGGTGCTCACATTGCCGACCTGGTGGAAGCGGCGAGCGGAATCAATTTGTGGGCGGAATGGGCCAACGTGGAAGTAGCCGCGGCACGAGGCACTTCTTACGCATCGCCGGACGCGCGCGGAGATTATGCGGGATTGCTGGTTTCACTGGCGCGACAGGAATGGCCGGATACGGCAAGCTTTCAAGAGCCGGAACTGGTATGGCGCATGCAGAAGCGGCATCACGTCGGATTCATTGTAAAATCGACGGATTACGAGCGTATTGGAGAGCTATTGCAGGGTTACACGGAGCGTGTTCGGAGCGACTATCATGCGTCTGTCCCGCCGCGCGAGAAACCCGGAGAATAGGGTGTTAGCCTGAGGACAAATGCGCGTTTCGAAAGTAGCGGGTTTTAGCGCGGGCGCTGTTCTTGGCGGCCTTTCCGCGGCGGCTGCTTACGCAAGCGTCGCAAAGACGTCCCAGTTGTTCGGGCCATCCGTTCATCGCGGGCCCGGCTTGCGAAAGTCAATTGCTCTCACCTTCGACGATGGGCCGAGTGAAAGCACGCCGGAGCTTTTGGACTATCTTGGAAGAGAAGGCATTACGGCCACGTTTTTCCAGTGCGGGATGAACGTGCAGCGGCTGCCTCACATCGCCGGGCAGGTAGCGGCTGCCGGTCATCAGATCGGAAATCACACGTATTCTCATCCGAAGCTGCCTTTCAAATCGCCGGCGTTCATCGACCGCGAATTTACCGAGGCGCAAAAGATCATTCAATTCGAGACCGGCATTACGCCGATGTTGCTGCGCGCGCCGTACGGTTTTCGCTGGCTAGGAATGCGCGACGTGCAGCAGCGGCTTTCGCTCTTGGGCGTAATGTGGACGGTGATGGGCTACGACTGGCGGCTGCCGGCAAGGCGCATCGCGGAATATGTCCTGGCGCGAGTGACGCCGGGAGGCATCATTTGTCTACATGATGGCCGGGGCGTGCAATGTGGACCTGATATTAGCCCCATGCTCGCGGCGCTACGGCAAATTGTCCCCAGGCTAAAGGACGAAGGCTATACATTCGAGACGGTTAGCGCGGTATTAGTGACTTGAGTAAGTTGTACCTTATCGGCGCGGGTCCCGGCGATCCGGAGCTGTTGACGATCAAAGCCGCGCGCGTATTGGCCACATGTGATGTGGTGCTCTACGACCGGCTGGTGAGCCGGGAAGTGCTGGCTTTCGCGCGACCCGATGCCGAGCTTATCTATGTCGGAAAGCACGAGGGCGAGCAGGAGCATGTACAAGGCCGGATCTTCGAGCTGATTCTGCAGCATGCGCGCCACGGAAAAACAGTCGGCCGCTTAAAGGGAGGCGATCCGCTGGTATTCGGCCGCGGCGCGGAAGAATGGGCGCTGGCGATTGAGCATGGCATCACGGTAGAACTTGTGCCGGGCGTGACTTCCGCGGTGGCCGTTCCAGGATTGGCGAATATCCCGTTGACGTACCGCGGCGTGTCGCAAAGTTTTGCGGTAGTGACGGCGCATTGTCACGAAGGCCGCGCGCAAGAATGGACGAGGTATGCGCACATCGACACGCTGGTGATTCTGATGGGCGTGAAAAACCGGATATTCATCGCGCAATCTCTGGTAGGCGCCGGGCGAAAGCCGAATGAGCCGGTGGCTTTCATAGAACGCGGCAGTACCTCGGAGGAGCGAATTGTCGAGAGCACTCTCGAAGCGGTTGCCGACGGTCTGTGCGAAGTGAGCAGCCCCGCTGTATTTGTAATCGGCGAAGTGGTTCGCTTGCGCGCGCAGCTTACGGCTAGCGAAGAAGCTCGAGAACAGCCAGAGTTTGCGGCGCGAGGGTGATCGGGCGCGCGAGGGCCGCGACCTGGGCGGCGGGCAGCGAGGAAGCAGCAACCAAGTCCTTTATCTGAGCAGTGGTAGGAAAGGCCGGACTTCCCATCGTTTTCCAGGCCTCGAGCGACGAACCCTTTCCCGGAGCGACCAGCAACATCCGATATTTCCTTACCTTGGCATTCTCCACACGCACCTGGAACGTGCGAGCTTCGGAATTCTCTCCCGGCTCGGCGTAGTTCCACAGCGCGATCAGGAGACGGCCATCGGGCCGCTTGGTGACGAGAGCGTTTTCCGAATCGATCGGTAGACGCCGATTTCCCAAAAGGTGTAGTAATTCAAAAGCACGGAAGGCGGCCTTGGGAATGCTGCGTTCGGCGATCAATCCATAGCCGCCATAGAACGGAGTTTTCACGACGCCCTGTTCTTCGAACACATCGGAAAAACTCCAGTAAGACATCATTGCAGTCAGTCCATCGCATTCGCGAATATTATTGGCCAGCCACGGGCCCATGAAGGCACTGTCGGTGACCTGTTGCTGATTCATATAGGTTGCGTTGTACTCGGACCAGATGATGGGCGTGTTGGGAGCGGCTGAGGACTTGACTTGATCGTAGACTTTCTTCGCGGCGCGGGCGACCATATCACGGCGCGCGATGGGAGTGCCGTTGCCGAAGACATCCTGCGACGAATCGTTACCGTACACATGCGTGGAGACGAAATCGAAGGGCACGTGGCCGCGGGTGCAATGCGCGATGAAATCGGCCACCCAGGCGGCCTGCGCAGTAGCCGGACCGCCGATACGGAGCTTGACATCCACCTTTTTGATCGCGTTCGCGGTAACGTCATACAAATCGAAGTACGTTTGTTGCTTCGGATCGCCATCCCAGAAATCGAGGTTCGGCTCGTTCCAAACTTCGAAATACCATTTCTCCACTTCGTCCTTGCCATAACGCGCTAGCAGATGCTTCGCGAATGCTTCAATCAATGCTTCCCATTTAGCCGGGTCTTTCGGCGGAGACGGGACCGGCTTGTACCAGAAAGGATGCAGCGCCGGGTTCAGCGCGAGCTTGTGCGGCATGAAGCTTAGCTCGATGAAAGGCTTTGCCTTGTTTTTGAGCAAGCCGTCGTAAATCTCGTCGACATAGGAGAAATTGTAGACCGGATGCCCTTGCGCGTCTTCGTCATAGACGCCGATGTCGTCGTCAAGGATGGCGTGGAAGCGGATGTATTCGAAACCTGTGATTTCATGAACGGCGCGCAGATCATCGCGGTAGCTGTCGCGCAGACTGAGCACGGCGCGACCGGAGCCGAACATCTGTTCCCAGAAATGCGGGAACGGATGAGCGGGCGCGGCAGCGTCAATGGTGATGGTCTCCTGAGAAGCGGCGCTTTGCGCACAGGCGGGCACGACGAGGCAAAACGGCGCCA
>DASYAX010000353.1:0-2970 GCA_036501045.1 Bryobacteraceae bacterium | reverse complement strand
CCGGTCACACCCGTGCCACTTGTTATGCCCTTGTCAACGCCGGAAACCTCCCGCCCTACTGCAATGGGCAAGAACTAAATGTTGAATCCGGCCTGCCACTTGGTATCACGCCGGATGGCAGTTATTCCGAAACGACATACCAGCTCCATCCAGACGACCGCCTCACTTTTGTATCGGACGGAGTCGTGGAAGCCACTAACGAACGTCGCGAGCTCTTCGGCTTCCAGCGAACGCAGGCCATCAGCACCCAATCCGCCAGCGCCATCGCCGAAGCCGCAAAGCAATTCGGCCAAAACGACGACATCACCGTACTTACCCTTACGCTCACGCCCTCTCTGAAAGCATCGCTCGCATAAAGTGCAATCTCATGCGAGCGTCGCCCTCTGCGGATTGGTGCATCTCGAATCATTCAGCAGTCAGCCAGAGAGTGCACTTGGTCTTAGAGTCGCCATCTCGTATAAGAGCTGCAATCCTGACTTCGCGGTAACAGGCCAATGCGCTCATTGAGCTTCTGTACCTTAGGATCATCTGCCTTGTTCATCGCTCGAAAGCCTCCTCACAATCCGTTGAGGGTGTGCATGGCGATTTAGCATGAAATTGCACGATTCAAAGAGCGAGGAACCGATGAGCAAAGTCAAAGTTGCCGCCTTTTCTATTTCGTTGGATGGATTTGGAGCGGGTCCTGGACAGGATTTGAAGAATCCTGTGGGAGTTCGTGGACATGAACTGCACTCATGGCTGTTCCCAACGGAAACCTTTCAGAAGATGACCGGAAAGAGCGGCGGGTCGGTGGGCATCGACAACGATTTTGCTGCGCGGTCTTTCGAGAATGTCGGTGCATGGATCATGGGCCGCAATATGTTCGGACCGATTCGCGGTCCATGGCAAGACGATTCCTGGAAAGGCTGGTGGGGCAACAATCCGCCCTACCATACGCCGGTCTTTGTGCTGACGCATTTCCCGCGGCCCGCCCTTACGATGGAAGGGGGCACGACGTTCCATTTTGTTACGGATGGGCCGGAGGCGGCTTTGGCGAGAGCGACGGAGGCGGCAGAGGGAAAAGACATCAGAATCGGCGGTGGAGTTTCAGTGCTTCGCCAATACCTGGCCTCGAGTCTGATCGATGAAATGCATTTGGCCGTTTCGCCAGTCCTGCTGGGTGAAGGAGAACATCTCTTCGGCGGGTTGGATCTACCCAGGCTCGGCTACGTCCCTTGCAAAACCGCGCCCGGAGACGGCGCAGTTCACGTCATCATCCGAAGAACGTAACGCACACAAAATGACGACGCGAGCCTCATCAGCAGACGTGCTCGGCAGAATCGCGCGATCGCAATTTCACCCAAGCAGAGTTTTTCCTACTCCGCCCGAAGCGCTTGCATGGGATCGATGGAGGCGGCGCGGCGCGCGGGAATCAAGGCTGCGATCAAGCCGGAGATCGCGAGCAATGCACAGACGGAGAGGATTGTGATTGGGTCGTGACGGCCGACACCAAAGAGAAATGCCTGAATGGTACGAGTGGCGAACCACGAGGCGACAAGCCCGGAGAGGAGACCGAGCGCAAGCAGGAGCGCCGCCTTCTTCAGCACCAGCATCACCACGTCCGACCGCTGCGCGCCGAGGGCCATCCGGATGCCTACTTCGCGCGTGCGGCGGCCAACGGAATATGCCATGAGGCCGTAGAGGCCGACCACCGCGAGGGATAGCGCGATAGCCGCGAAGATGGTGAGCAGCGAGGTCTGGAAGCGCCGGCTGGCGCTGGCTGCGGATTCAAGCTGTCCCATGGTTTCAATATCGGAGGCGGCGAGGTTGGGATCGATCGCGTGGAGAGCAGAACGGATTTCGGCGGCGACGGCTTCCGGCGCCCGCGACGTTCGCACAACAACGTATCCGCCATCGGTCTCGGAGACAGGTTGATAGATCTGCGGGGCGGGCGATTCTTCCAGGCTGGTATGGCGCACGTCGCCGATGACTCCAATGACGGTGCTCCATTGCACGTGATGATCGTCAGTGTTGACGCGGCCCCCGATAGGATTGCGATTGGCGAAGTATTTGTTCGCGAAGCTCCGATTGACGATGGCAAGCTCGCCCGTATGAGCCGTGTCGCCGTTGCTGAAAAGGCGGCCAGCAACGAGGGGAATGCTCATTGCGGAAAAATATCCAGGAGTGACCCATCGCGCCTGGACTAACTGATCTTTTTGATTCGCATAGCCCGCAACGTCGAACAGGTGCATGGTTTCTGAATTGGTGAGCGGGAGAGCGTTGATTCCGCCGACGGCTATCACACCGGGGATGGCGCTCTACCGGGAATAAAAATTCCGATAAAACTCGGTGCTCTGTTTGCTGTAATGAGGGTCGAGTTGAACGCTGGTAGTGAGGGTGGATTGCGAAAATCCGGTGTCAACCGACTCCACATTGATGTAGCTGCGAATGAGCAGGCCGGCTGAAGCGAGCAGCACGACGACGACCGCTGACTCGACGATGATGAGCGCGCTTTGAACTCGGGTATGCGCGCCGGCGACACCGCGGCTACCGGTGGCGGCAAGAAAGTCCGTGAGGTTCATACGCGAGACGGCCAGGGCAGGGAAGACGCCGGAGAGCGCGCTGGTGAGCAGCGAGATTGCGATGGTGAAGAGCAGGACGCGCATGTCGAGCGAGGCTTCATTGAGGCGAGGGATATCGCCCGGATTGAAGAGCGGGAGGACGCGCAGGAAGAGGTACGCGAAGGCAACCCCGATGACTCCTGCGGCGAGGCCGATCAGCAGAGCTTCCGTGATGAGCTGACGGACGATGCGACCGCGGCCGGCGCCGAGCGCGACGCGGACGCCGAGCTCGCGCATGCGCCCGGCGGCGCGGGCGAGGAGCAGATTGGCGGCGTTGCCGCAGGCGATCAGGAGCACAAGCCCCACGGCCCCGAGAAGAAGCCACAGCAGTGAGCGAACGTGGCCCACGGTGCTGTCAACGAAGTTCTCC
>DASYAX010000352.1:0-16025 GCA_036501045.1 Bryobacteraceae bacterium | reverse complement strand
TCCAGTTGCACCCGGAGATTC
This sequence comes from Bryobacteraceae bacterium, assembly GCA_036501045.1. GTDB lineage: Bacteria > Acidobacteriota > Terriglobia > Bryobacterales > Bryobacteraceae > Bog-105. The sequence goes on along the minus strand of DASYAX010000352.1, from coordinate 16,004 downwards.
TTTCCACGGCCTTGGAGTTGGAGCGGTTTCATGGTCCGCTCCAGCAGTTCGTGCAAGTTGAACCAGATGGGATCGAGTTCAAATCGCCCCGCTTCGATCTTTGAGAAATCCAGCACGTCGTTAATGACGGTGAGCAGGGTCTGAGCAGAGCTCTTGCTCATCTCCACGTATTCGCGTTGTTCGCTCGTCAGCTCGGTGCCAAGCAACAGTTCTGTCATTCCCGCGACACCGTTCATTGGCGTCCGGATTTCGTGGCTCATGTTGGCCAGGAATTCGCTTTTGGCCCGGTTCGCCGATTCCGCTTCCTGCTTCGCTTTGCGCAATCCGGCTTCACTACGCCGCAGCCGGCTCTGTGTCACCAGGAGACGGCAACTGAAGCAGGCGAAAGAGCCGACTCCGATGGCCGCCGCCGCTATCGGCTCGTAGCGCGCAACCCGGCCCAGCAAGGCCATGATGCAGGCCGGATAGACCAAAGGGAAAAGCTGCTGAAAGGCGGTATGCTGTGCCTTCAGCGGCCCGATTGCGGCCCCGGCTTGTTCCTCGCCGTCCCAGCTCGCAGCTATCACCATCGCAAGGATCAGAACGAAGCTCCAGACAAGATCGAACCAGTCGCCATTCTGGTAATTGGTTCCGGGAAGGCTGCCCAACACGTCCGAGACGCCCGACACGATGCAATAGATTGAGGTGCGCAGGAACAGGGACCGGGTCGTGCCCGAATTGGCGAGGAAACCCCGGAACAAAAAAGACAAGATCAGCAGGCTGTCAATAAACATGCTTCTGTTCCACATCGGGCCATACATCATCGGAGCCATCCCGGGAGGCGTGAAATACACATAGAGCGTGATCCACATCAGCAGTGTTTGAACCAGATCCGCTCCGTGCAAGGGATCGAAGCGCTCCGGTTCGTGGTCTGGCTCGAGGAAAAGAGTCATGCCTAAAGGCAGCGTTGAGAATTGAAAGAGGAGATCTACCAAAGCAACGTTTTGCGAGCCGGATGTCGCCAGGAGTTGAGCCACCATCCAGAGCAGAAACGAAGCTGTGACCAGACGCCAAAAATAACGCCCGATCGGACCAGACCGGCGGACGGCGCCATAACAGGCGGCCGCGCAGAGAGCGCCGGCTGCTAATTCAACAAGGGAAGAGAGAAATGGCCCCTGGCCGCGAGCACCGAATTTCGCAAGGATCGCCGCGTGCACAAGCAGCAATCCGCATCCCATGGCAATCCAGCGTGCACTGCGGTTGTGGTGAGCACTCATCGCGCTATACGTCTTATCGGGAGAGAGCCAAAATTCACCATCCGCATCGGAAAAATCCCTTTAAACTCTGCTGGTTACCAGATCTCGACCCCGCGGACGGAGCTCTTTGGCGGTAAGTTCAGGCTTGGTTTCGCGAATCGGCGACGGGGTTTTGGGTTCGTTTTTTCACCTCGCCCCGCCACTCTGAAGTTCGTTTCGCAAAAATAGGAGGGGGGATACCGGATTTGGCTTCGTTTCGTAAAACGGCTGGTCGACGGTCCAATTGGTTTCGTTTCGTAAAAACCACACCGGATGCCTGCCTCACGGCGAAATTGGGTTCGTTTCGCGAACTGCCCTCATGCGCACTCTTCGGTCCCACAACCGAACACCCACCAGTAGGTTTGGTCCGCGCTTCGGTAAATAAATCAATCACTTATCTGTTCTATAAGCCTTGGCCGTTCAAATGCATTTAGATAGGATCGGGAAATCAGTATGGACAAACCACGGGGTAAAGAAGTAGCTCGTAAACGGCTCATCCGCCGGATCGTCATGGTAGTTGTCGCCGTTCTTGGCATTGGCGGCGCTACGATCGCTCTGGCGCGTTTGAAGCCGGCCGCACCCTCGGTGGACATGAGCGGTCAGTGGCCAGGCACGGTAAAGCGCGGTCCCATGGAGGTCCAAGTTCGTGGTTTGGGGCGCCTGACGCCGGAAGAAATTCACTTTATTGCCGCCGCACAGGATAGCCGGGTGGCTTCGGTGGTTCGCCGTCCCGGCATCGACGCGATCAAGGCCAACGACGTAATTCTCGTTCTCAACGACCCCGATCTGGAATTGGAAGCCGAAAAGGCCGAGTGGCAGGTGAAACAGGATGAAGCGCAGCTTGCCAACCTCAAAGTCACTCTCGAAAGCGCCAAGTTGGACCAGCGGGCCACTTTGGCGGAGCTCGAGTCGCAAGCCTCGCAGGCGAAGCTCACCGCGGATCGCGATCTCGAACTCACCCGTTTGAATCTGCAAAGCGACCTCACATCCAAACTTTCCGTCGACCAGGCAAACCAGTTGCAAAATCGTGTGGCCCTGCAAAAGCAAAGGCTTGGCATCTCCGATGATTCCATCAAGGCGCAGCTTGAGGCACAACGCGTGATTGTCGAGAGCTCCCGCGCTGCCTACGAATTGAAGAAAAAGCAAGTCGACCAATTGACCGTCCGGGCCGGAATTGACGGCGTATTGCAGGAAGTTGACGTAGAAGTGGGCCAGCGTGTTCCGGCCGGCACCATTTTGGCGAAAGTGGCCGACCCGAAAAAGCTGAAAGCCGTCCTACAGATTGCCGAAACGCAGATGAAGGATGTCCGCGTCGGCCTGGATGGGAGTATTGACACCCGCAACGGTATCATCCCCGGCCGTGTGATTCGTATTGACCCGACGGCTATAAACGGAACGGTTGCAGTCGACGTGGCGCTGCTCGGCGCGCTGCCCCCAGGCGCCCGCGCCGAATTGAGCGTCGATGGCGTCATCGAAATCGAGCGTCTACCCGATGTCGTGTACATGGACCGCCCCGTTTCGGGCGAGCAGGGCACCACCATCGGCATCTTTAAGATCGACCCGGACGGCAAAGGGGCCCAGCGCGTAAATGTCAAACTTGGCCTCGCTTCCGTAAACACCATTCAGGTTATGGACGGTCTAAAGGTAGGCGACCGCGTGATCCTGTCGGACATGTCACAGTATGATTCGTACCAGCGACTTCGGCTGAACTAGCCGGCCGTGGCTTTCGTAATGAATAGTTTATTGGCTAACGTCACCAAGGAGAACTGAACAAGCATGACAACTGAACCGTTGATCCACCTGGAAGGCGTGACAAAGGTATTCGTCACGGATGAAGTCGAGACCCACGCACTCGCCGGCATCCACATCGATATCCAGCGCGGTGAGTACGTCTCCATCTCCGGGCCATCCGGCTGTGGGAAGTCGACGCTGCTGGCCATCCTGGGCCTGCTGGATTCGCCGAGTTCCGGCACCTATATCTTGAACAGCAAGCCGGTGCAAAGCCTGAAACTGTCGGAGCGCGCGCGCATCCGCAACCGCGAGATCGGCTTCATCTTCCAGGCGTTCAACTTGATCGGCGATTTGAATGTCTACGAGAACGTCGAGCTGCCGCTGACCTATCGCGGCATGGGATCGGCGGACCGGAAAAAGAAAGTGCATGAAGCGCTGGAGCGCGTCGGCATGTCGCATCGCATCAAGCACTACCCGTCGCAGCTCTCGGGCGGTCAACAACAGCGCGTCGCGGTGGCGCGTGCTCTCGCCGGTGATCCGTCTATCCTACTCGCCGATGAGCCCACTGGAAATCTCGATTCACAAAATGGCGAGCAGGTGATGGAACTCTTGCGTGAGCTCCATCGCGCCGGCGCGACCATCTGCATGGTGACGCACGATCCACGCTACGCACGTTACGCTGACCGGTCGATTCACATGTTCGACGGACGAGTCGTCGAGGAAAACATGGAGGTACCCGTTTGATTTCAAAACATATCGATTTGCTGGCCGTCGGGGTCTTGTTGCTCGTTATGGCGGTGTTCGCTCAGAAGCGTCAGGTGGTCCTCTTCCGGTTTGTTCCCGTGAAGGCGATCGTGGCGCCGCAGCGGCCAGTGTGTGTTATGCCGGAAATTCCTTCCGTTCTATTCCGCCGAAGCTAGCCAGAATCGGCGAGCGCGTGCCGTACGCTGGAAGAAGGAATATCTGTCTCCACCAGAATGATCACTCTACGGAATGTCGAAAAGTACTTCGAGCACGGTCCTACTAAGACCTTTGTCCTCCGCCGCATCAATATTGACATCAAAGAAGGCGAATTCATCTCCATCATGGGTCCGTCCGGGGCGGGGAAATCGACCCTGCTGCATCTGCTCGGCATGCACGACAGCGCCTGGACGGGCGAGTACCATTTTCTGGACCACCCTATTCACCGGCTAAACAAAAAAGACCGCTCGGAAATCTATAAGAAGTACATCGGCTTTGTCTTCCAGAGCTATCACCTGCTGGATTCGCTGACCGTATACGAAAACCTCGATATTCCGCTTTCGTACCGCAACATCAAGAAAGCAGAGCGGCAAAGCATTGTCTGCGACACGCTCGATCGCTTCAGCATGGTAGGCAAAAAGGATCTCTACCCGAACCAGCTCTCCGGCGGGCAGCAGCAGTTGGTGGCGGTGGCGCGCGCCATGATTGCGAATCCCAAACTGATTCTCGCCGACGAACCCACCGGTAACCTGCACTCCACCCAGAGCAAAGAAATCATGGAGCTGTTCAAGCAGCTCAACGAGCAGGGCGCCACCATCGTGCAAGTCACCCACAACGAGAAGAACGCGGAGTACGGCAACCGCATTATCTATATCGAAGACGGCTGGATCGGCAAGAACTAGCGTACTTGCTCGCCACTGACATGAAGATAGCCTCCTCGCAAGTGCGCATCCTGATCGCCGACGATCAGCCGGATGTGCTCGAAGCCCTGCGTCTGTTGCTTAAGCGCGAGGGATACAAAATCGAATCGGCCGAGTCGCCCCAGCAGGCTCTGCAGGCCATCGAGAATCGTGACTACGACGTAGCCATCATCGATTTGAACTATACGCGCGATACCACTTCAGGCCAGGAAGGACTGGAACTGCTGGCGAAGATTCAGACCATCGACTCGATGCTGCCGGTGATTGTGATGACCGCCTGGGGCAGTGTCGATCTGGCGGTAGAAGCCATGCGCCGGGGCGCGCGCGACTTTGTCCAAAAGCCCTGGGAAAACGAGCGTCTCGCTTCCATCGTGCGCACGCAACTGGAGTTGAGCGAGGCCATCCGGCGGGGCCAGCGGCTGGAAGCGGAAAACCAGCTTCTGCGAGGCGAGAATATGCCGAACATGATCGCCCAGTCGCCGAGCATGCAGCCGGTCCTCGATCTGATTTCACGCGTTGGGCCGGCGGATGCCAATGTGCTGATTACCGGCGAGCCGGGGACGGGAAAGGAAGTGGTTGCTCGAACGCTGCACGCCATTTCGAGCCGCGCTTCGAAGCCGATGGTCACTGTCAACGCGGGTGGCTTGGCGGAAGGCGTTTTCGAAAGCGAGTTGTTCGGTCACGTGAAAGGCGCTTTTACCGACGCCAAAATGGATCGCGTCGGACGCTTCGAATTGGCCGATACCGGAACGCTCTTTCTGGACGAAATCGCCAACGTTCCGATGAACCTGCAGGCCAAGCTGCTGCGCGTTTTGGAAATCGGCGAGATGGAGCGCGTCGGCTCGTCGAAAACCAAGCGGGTAGATGTCCGCGTCATCTCCGCCACCAACGCGATTCTCGCCGACGAAGTACACAACGGACGCTTTCGCCAGGACCTGTTGTTTCGCTTGAACACCATCGAGATTCATGTTCCGCCCTTGCGCGAACGCCGCGAGGACATCGCTCCGCTCGCTACCCATTTCCTCGGCACGCACGCGAGGCGCTACCGGAAGGGCATCACCGGTTTCGATCAGAATGCCATGCAGGCGATGTACGATCATCCGTGGCAGGGAAACGTGCGCGAGCTGAATCACGTGGTGGAAAGAGCCGTGCTGATGGCTCAGGCGAATTGTATTAAGGCAGGCGATCTCGCGTTGCGCGCCGGTGTGGCCGGTTCGCCTCGCTTGGAAGATATGAGCCTCGAAGACGTGGAAGGATTTTTGATCAAGAAGGCTCTGGCGCGCTATGGCGGCAATGTCAGCCATGCGGCGAATGCGCTGGGCTTGAGCCGCAGCGCGTTATATCGCCGCCTGCAACGTTTCGGCCTGTAGCCTTCCGGCCCGCCAAATGGCCCGATTCAAAGTAAGTCATGACACGCGCGTGCTGCTGCTGGCACTGGCCGGAGGATTGCCGGCTCTCGTCGCGTGTTTTGTACTGCTCGAAGTCGGCGGCTATTCGGGTAGAGCGGAATGGACGCTTGGCCTGTTCCTCATTCTTTGGTGGTTGAGTTTCTGCTTTGCGGCGCGCGGCCGAGTGGCCGGACCGTTGCGCACGCTGGCGAATCTGCTGGAGGCTTTGCGCGAAGGAGATTACTCCATTCGCGCCCGCGTCGATAATCCGAAAGAGCCAATGGGCGAGGTCATGCAGCAGGTGAACGCCATGGCGGCCACCCTGCGCGATCAGCGGCTGGGCGCGCTCGAAGCGACGGCGCTGCTGCGCAAGGTGATGGAGGAGATCGAAGTCTCCGCTTTCGCTTTCGATCCGCAGCAATCTTTGCGCCTGGTGAACCGCGCCGGTGAGAGATTACTCGCGCAGCCGGCCGAGCGGCTGCTGGCGCGCGATGCCACTTCGCTTGGCTTAGCCGAGTACCTAGTGGGCGATCCGGAGCAAACCATTCAACGGTCATTTCCCGGCGGCACCGGCCGTTGGGGGATTCGCCGCAGCCAATTTCGCGAGGGCGGCGTGCCTCACCAACTGCTGGTATTGACGGATTTGACGCGGCCGTTGCGTGAGGAAGAGCTGCAGGCCTGGCAGCGGCTGGTGCGGGTCATCGGGCACGAGTTGAATAATTCGCTGACGCCCATCAAGTCGATCGCGCAGAGTCTAGAGAATTTGATAAAGACCGAGCCGCGGCCCGATGATTGGCAGGACGATATGTCGCGCGGACTGAACGTGATCGCGACACGCTCGGAATCACTGAGCCGCTTCATGAGCTCGTACGCACGGCTGGCGAAATTACCCCCGCCGAAATTCGGTCCGGTCGAAATCAACACTTTGCTGCGGCGTACCACCGGCATCGAAACGCGCCTGCCGGTGTTCTTCGAAGAAGGGCCGCCGTTGACGATTCAAGGCGACGCCGATCAACTGGAGCAGGTCTTGATCAACCTGATCCGTAACGCAGTGGATGCGGCGCAAGTAACGGGCGGCCGCGTGTTTGTGCGCCACGAACACACCCCCGGGGTGGTCGTGATTATGGTGCGTGACGAAGGACCCGGCCTTTCGAACACCGCCAACTTGTTCGTGCCGTTCTTCACCACCAAGCGCGGCGGTTCGGGCATCGGGCTGGTCTTGAGCCGTCAAATCGCCGAGGCGCACAACGGAACGCTCACTTTGCGCAACGCGGCGGATGGGCCGGGATGCATCGCGACGCTCGCCTTACCGGCTTAGTGAGCGCGCGCCTGCCTCGGAGCTGTCGGCGTGGTAGGAACTGCGCACCAGGGGGCCGGCTTCCACATGCGCGAAACCAATGCTCAATCCAAGTTGCTTGTATTCGTCGAACTCTTCCTGCGGCACATAGCGAAAAATGGGCAGGTGTTTCGGGCTGGGCCGCAGGTATTGCCCGAGCGTGAGGATATCGACGGAATGGTCGCGCAGGTCATGCATCACCTGCACAACTTCTTCGTACGTTTCGCCCAGGCCCAGCATCAGGCCGGATTTGACCGGCGTGTACGGGCGGAGCCCTTTGGCGTAGCGCAGAATGTCGAGTGACCGTTCGTAGCGCGCGCCGAGACGAACCTGCCGATAGAGCCGCGGTACGGTTTCGGTGTTGTGGTTGAGCACGTCCGGATCGGCATGCATGACGGTTTCCATGGAGCTATGGGAACCCTGAAAATCCGGCACCAACACTTCGACTTTGCAGCCGGGAACCTGCGTTCGAATGGCTTCGATCGTGAGCGCGAAAAGCTCCGCGCCGCCATCGCGGCGGTCGTCGCGATTCACGCTGGTGATTACCGCGTAGCGCAAGCCAAGGGCCGCGCAAGCAGTCGCCACGCGGCGGGGCTCGTCGTAATCGATCTCGAGCGGCGCGCCTTTTTGCACGGCGCAGAATCCGCAGCGGCGCGTACAGACGTTCCCCAAAATCATGAAGGTGGCCGTGCGCCGGTTCCAGCATTCGCCGACGTTCGGACAAGCGGCGCTTTCACAGACCGTATGGAGTCGCAGGCTGGTAACGAGGTCTTTCAGCTCGCGATAATTCTTGCCCACGGGCGCCGGAGCGCGCAGCCATTTCGGCCGCTCCGGCTGAGGGGAGATCGTGACCAGCACTGATTTCAGTGTAGCTTTCGCTACATCTCGCGGCGGTTCTCGAGCGAGCGTGACATGGTCACTTCATCGGCGAATTCCAGATCGCTTCCGACGGGAACGCCCATGGCGATGCGCGTGACGCGTGGGCCGAGCGGCTTGAGCAGACGCGCCAGATATACGGCAGTTGCTTCGCCTTCGACAGTCGGGTTGGTCGCGAGAATCACTTCTTGAATTTCGTGCTGGTGCAGGCGGTCCACCAGGCCTTTGATGCGAAGCTGCTCCGGACCAATACCGCGCAAGGGCGAGATAGCGCCGTGCAGTACGTGATAGAGCCCGCGAAACGCGCGCGTGGTCTCGACCGGCAGAATATTGTGCGGCTCTTCGACCACGCAGATTTGCAACTGCTCGCGATGGGGATCGCGGCAATAAAGACACAATTCGCCGTCGCTGATGTTGTTGCATTGTTCGCAGATCCCGAGTTTGTCCTTCACATCGAGAATGGCCTGTGCCAGGTTTTGGGCGTCTTCGCGCGGAACACGCAGCAGATGAAAGGCGATGCGCTGCGCGGATTTCTGGCCGATGCCGGGCAGGCGCTTACATTCCTGAATGAGCCGGGCCAGCGGCTCGGCAAACTCTGCCATTAAAAAAGGCCCGGCGGCAAGCCCAAACCGCCCAGCATACCGCCCATCTTTGCCTGCGATTCCTCGTCCACTTTTTTCGCGGCTTCGTTGCACGCCGCCATGACCATATCCTGCAGCATTTCGACATCGCCGGCCACTTCCGGATCAATCTTCACGCCGAGCACGTTCTTATGACCGTCCATCTTGATGTTGACCATGCCGCCGCCCGCCGAAGCGTCGACGCGGATGGCCGCCACCTGCTCCTGTAGCTTCTGCTGCATCTGCTGCGCTTGCTTCATCATGGCTTGCATATTGCCGCCACCGCCAGGCATCTTCATGATTTCGAATCCTCTTCGTTACTCATTCAAATTTCGCACGGTGCGCACTTGCGCATCGGGGAACAGCTCTTGAAAGCGTTTGACGCCGGGATGCGATAAAGCCCGCTGGCGCAGCTCGGAATCTTCGCCGCCGGTTCTTTGCGAAGGGGCTGGCGCGGCCGCTGTCATGTTTTCATCCACCTCGAAGCGCACGCGAACCGGTTTGCCCAGGATTTGCGAAGCAAGGCGCTGGATGGCGGGATCTTTCAGTGAGAAAGACAGCGATTTGGCGCCGCGTATCGACAGCTCAGTTCCCTGTAGCGCAACTTCAGCCTGCTGAATCGCATCGGCGCTATAGTTCAAGCCTTCCTTGCACAGCGACTGATGGAGATTTTCTTTGAAATCACCGGTTTTGGCGGGGCTGGCCGGCGGAGTTACCGGAATGCGCGGAAGGGGGGCTATCGGGGGCGCTTTGTCCAAACCCGCCAGCGCCTCTTCGATTGATTGCAGCCTGCCAACCTGCACCAATTTAATGAGTCCCAGCTCCAGATGCAGCCGCGGCTGTAGCGAGGACTGCAAGGTTTTGTAAAGCTCGAGTGTGAGGCTCAAGTAACGAGTTAAATCTTCTTCGCTAAATCCGCTGGCGGTTTCGAGCAAGCCTTGCTGTTCGTAGTCGGAAGCGGCAATGAGCGGGGTAGGCCCGGCGGCAATTTTCGCGACCAGCAGATTGCGCAAGTAGCGCGCCAGCTCGCGGGCGAAGTGCTGCAGGCTCTGGCCGTTGCGTTCCAGATTCTGGACAATTTCCAGCATGGCCGCGCCGTTTTGCTCGCGGGTCGCCACGGCGACGGCGCGCAGCGACTCAATGCCGAACATGCCGAGCAAGGCGCGTACATCTTCCACGCGCAGCGTCTTGCCGCAGCAGGCGATGGCCTGGTCTAAAGCGGAAAGCGAATCGCGCACACTGCCTTCGCCGGCATGCGCGACGACGGAAAGAACCTCTTCGCTGGCCTCAATGCCTTCCTGTTCGGCAATGAAGCGCATGCGATTCATGACCTCGGTGAAATCGACCGAACGAAAACTGAAATGCTGGCAGCGCGAAGCGATTGTGTTCGGAATTTCGTACGCCTCGGTGGTGCAAAGAATAAAAACAACCCACTCGGGGGGCTCTTCAAGCGTCTTCAACAGCGCGTTGAACGCTTCTTTGGTGATTTGATGCGCTTCGTCGACGATGAAGACTTTATAGCGATCGCGAGCCGGCCGGTAGCGCACGTTCTCGCGAATCTCGCGCATTTCATTGATGCCGCGATTCGAGGCGGCGTCGATTTCGATCACGTCGACCGAGTTGCCTGCGGCGATCTCGGTACAGCTCGAGCAGACTCCGCAGGGTATTGCTGTCGGACCGTTGATGCAATTCAGGCAGCGGGCAAGAATGCGCGCGACGGTGGTTTTTCCGGTGCCGCGCTGGCCTGAAAAAATGTAGCCGTGGGCAATGCGATTAGCGGCAATCGCGTTCGAAAGAGTCTTTTGAACGTGCTCCTGACCGATCAGCTCATCAAAACCTTGCGGACGGTACTTCCTGGCGATGACCTGATACATGGAGTGCGTCGATTGGAGAAAGGCTTTGCCAGACCCCGGGTGATCCGCGGCACACGAGCTAAATCGCTACCGTTGCTTCCTTCCGGACCTAGCGGGGTTTACGACCGCACATTGCACGAAGCCCGGAGCCTGACAACTTTCAATGGTAGCATCCGCATTCACTTGCGCGGTTCCAACACGGCTTGCAGTTTTTCACCGAAAAACGTATTGGCGGGAGGCTTCGATTCCGGCTTGGCGATGGTGACGGTGACTTCGGCGACAACGGGCGGAGCGGGCGCAGGTTTTGGCTCTTGCAAGTAGCGTTCTTTCTTTAGAAGAGCCCGCTCAAGCGGCGCGATCCAGCCGGTGAACTCGCCCTCAATGTGCGGATCGCGTTTTAATGCGATGCGCACGGCGTCCATCTTGGAATCTAGATTATCGAGATGATGCAACAAGAGAGCCTCGGCGAACAGGGGTACTTTAGGGGAGCCAAACTCCAGCTCGCCGTGATGGCTGACAATCATGTGTTCGAGCAAGGTGCGGAGCTTGGGCGGAAAATCTGGCAGTTGCGCAAACTTCGCATTCAGCAAGCGCAATCCGAGAATAATGTGGCCGAGCAACTGGCCATCGGGGCTATAGCCCACGCTGCGGGCGTACGAGAGTTCCTCGACTTTGCCGATATCGTGCAGAATTGCTCCGGAAATCAGCAGATCCACGTCGATTTGAGGGTAGTGCGCTCCCACCAGGCGGCTCAATGCACAAAGCGAAAGAACGTGCTCGATCAAACCGCTCCGGCAGGCGTGATGAATGTTCTTGGCGGCGGGCGCTATCTTGTAGAGGCTGGCGAGGCGGGCGTCGGCGAACACGTTTTCGAGCAGTGCGCGCAGGTGCGGATTGGCCAGGCCGGCGATGATGCCGCGCAACTCGGCGAACATTTCTTCGGGGTTGCGATCCGAGCACGGAAAATAGTCGGATAGATCCACTTCCTGGTCGTCCAGCCGGCGCAGCCGATGGACGGTGAATTGCGCGCGATTTTGATAGACCTGAACCAGGCCCTTCACTTTGACGAAATCGTCGCGCTCGAAGGTATCCATCACCTCGGCGACGTTGTCCCACATTTTCGCTTCGATCTCACCGGTGCGATCGGCGAGATGCAAAGACAAGTAGGGATCGCCCGTTTTCTTTTGACGGATTTCTTTCGACAGAACTAAGAACTGAGCGGTAACGGTCTCATTCGGCGAAAGGGTCCCGACATAGGGAGATTTCATTTGCCGCTAGCGAGAGCTGCTCTTTCCGGTGACGGTGGTGGACGTACCGGGAATGGGTATCGCCCAGAGAAGCCGCTTGCGGCGAGTTTTCTCTTCCACTTCCGCCTTTGTCACGGTTTCGGGCTTTAGCACGGCGGGGTCCTGCCACTTGGTATCCTGCCCGGGAGCCGCGCCGGAATCGACGAAACCCGGTTTGATCTGCAGGAAGGCGGCCCTGCGAAGCTGCGTAAGGTATTCGCGAACTTTGGGCTGCATCTTGGGGCCGTAGAGGACGTTTTCGATGTCGCTCTTCACGTCGGCGAGCGGCGCCAAGCCTTTCTTGGTGTGGTCTTCTACCTTGAAAATTTCAAAGCCGGTCTGGATTTTTATCGGCTGGGTGACCGCGCCCTTGGGCAAATTCCAAACCAGGTCTTCGATCTGTTTTGTGAGATCGCCTTTCTTATAGCCGCCAAGGGCACCGCCATCTTTCGCGGTGCTCGCGTCCGAGTTGTCGCGCGCGAGATCGGAAAATCGTTGACCCTTGGAAGCGTCGACGGAAAGTTGCTTGGCTTTCTTTTCCGCGGCGGCGACGCCTGCCGCGTCTTTCCCTTCGGTCGAGATCAGGATCTCGCTCAAGTACACTTTTTCGTCCCGTATGAACTCGGGCTTGTGCGCATCGTAGTAGTCCTGAATTTCTTTGTCGGTGATGTTGATGTGACGCCCAACCTCCTGGCCAATCACCTCGCGGGTGAGCGACTGGTTCTTGGCCTCGCTGAGAAAGTCTTCGTAACTCATGCCGGACTGCTGGCGAATGTAATCGTGGAACTTATCGGTATCGACGATGCCCGATTGGCGCTGAAGACTGGCCATGTATTTGCTGACTTCGGAATCGACGTTGATGTTCAGCTCTTTCCCTTTTTGGGTCAACAGCAACTGATCGATGCGATCGCGCAAGACATTTTTCTGGCGCTCATCGTAGGCTTTTTCGAGCTGCGCTCCATTGGCGCCCTGCGCCTTCAGCTCCTGAACCATTTCCTTTTGGAGACGCTGGATCTCATCCTGGCTGACGATATCGCCGTTCACTTTTGCAACGATCTGGTCGACAATCACCGGATTGTCGGCAGCCATGCAGAAGGAACCAAAAACCAGCGTGAAAAGAAGAACTGCCTTCATAACTTTTCCCATTATGGCAACATTCGAGCGGCCGTGAATCTGCTATCTTTCGGCAGCGACGGGTTCTTCGGCGGTTAGCTCAAGCAACGCGCCCTTCAGCTCCTCGATAAGATCGGCCGGGTTCGTGGATGCCTTCAAGGGGAGCTTTAACAATCCGGCGGGCGTAAATTGAGCGCCGGCCGTATTGCGAACCAGCGCCATGAGCTTAAACGGATTGATTTTGGACTGCTGGTGAAACTTGAGGTTGGCGAAACCCTGGCGACGGTCGATGGATTCGACCCCGGCGGTCTGGGCCAGGGCTTTCAATAACGAAAAGCGCAGGAGGCTTGAGACCTCTTCGGGCGCCGGGCCGTAGCGATCCGCCAATTCCTCGGCGATGCGCGCGGCCTGGGCTTCATCTTTGACGTCGGCGATGCGCTTGTACGAGCGGAGCCGCTGTGCATCGTCCGAGATGTAATCAACCGGAATACGAATATCGAGGCCGAGATTCAGAGTCGCATGTATTTCGAGCGGCACCTCTTCACCCTTGAGCTCTTTTACGGTTTCTTCGAGCAGGCGCACATAGGTGTCATACCCAACGGCTTCGATGTGGCCATGCTGCTCGCCACCCAGGAGATTGCCAGCGCCGCGCAACTCCAAATCGAGGGCGGCGATTTTAAAGCCGGCTCCCAGGTCGCTAAATTCCTTGAGCGCGGCCAGCCGCTTGCGAGCCACTTCGCTCAACTGCGTGTCGGCGGGTACTAGGAGATATGCGTAGGCGCGGCGATTGGAGCGACCTACCCGGCCACGGAGCTGATAGAGCTCACTCAAGCCGTAACGTTCGGCATTTTCGATGACCATGGTGTTGGCGAGCGGGATGTCCAAGCCGTTTTCGACAATCGTGGTGCAGACGAAGACGTCGTACTCATGCTTCATGAAGCCGAGCAAGACGCGCTCCAATTCGGTCTCGCCCATTTGTCCGTGGCCGACTCCGATGCGGCTCTGGGGAACCAGCTCCTGGATGAAAGCGGCGCGCATAAAAATCGTGTCGACGCGGTTGTGAACGAAATAGACCTGGCCCTGACGCGCGAGCTCCTGCTCGATGGCCACCTTGATTAGGTCGGGATTGAAGTGCGCCACCACGGTATTGATCGAGAGACGGTCTTTGGGCGGTGTCTCAATGACCGACATGTCGCGCAGCCCCAACAGCGACATATGGAGCGTGCGCGGGATGGGAGTCGCGCTCATGGTCAGCACGTCTACGTTGTGCCGAAGCTGCTTCAGGCGTTCTTTGTGGCGGACCCCGAAGCGCTGCTCTTCGTCGACAATCAGCAAACCAAGATCGGAGAATTGCACGTCCTTCGACAGGAGCCGATGGGTGCCGATCAGGACGTCTACTTTGCCGGTAGCCAGATCTTCGAGCACGGCTTTTACTTCCTTGGGAGTGCGGAAGCGGCTGACCAGCTCCACCCGGATAGGAAACGAGGCGAAGCGGCGCCGGAAGGTTTCGTAGTGTTGAAACGAGAGAACGGTGGTGGGCGCGAGGACCGCCACCTGTTTGCCATCGCCAAGAGCTTTGAAAGCGGCACGCATGGCGACTTCCGTTTTGCCGAATCCGACATCGCCGCACAGCAAGCGATCCATGGGCTGCTCGCTTTCCATGTCGCCTTTGATCTGCGATACGGCATTCAATTGATCTTTGGTGGGCGCGTATTCAAAGGCATCCTCGAATTCGCGCTGCCAGTTGCTGTCGTTTGAAAAGGCGAATCCCTTGGCCATGCGGCGCTGGGCGTAGAGCTTCAGCAACTCATCCGCCATGTCGCGCATCTTGGCTTTAACGCGCGATTTGGTCTTTTCCCAGGTAACGCCGCCCAGCCGGTCGAGATGCGGTTTGGCTTCGCCCGCGCCACGATACTTTTGCACCAGATCGAGACGGGTGAGCGGAACGTACAGCTTAGATTCGGCGGCGTACTCGATGAGCATGAAATCGCCACGTTGATCGCCCTGCGCGAGCTCGCGGATGCCGAGGAACTGGCCAACACCGTGGGTGACATGGACGACGAAATCGCCAGGCTTGAGATCGGCGATGTCGGCGGCAAAAGCGGCGAGCTGCGATTTGCTGGGCTGGCGCGCGATCAGGTCGGAGGTTTCGAAAAGATCTTCCGAGCCGAGGATAGCGAGCTGAGAATCGAGTAAGACGGCGCCCCGGCGGACGCGGCCTTTGATGAGATAGGCGCTCGAGACGGCACCGGCGTAATAGGCGCGTTCAGTGAGCGAAGGTCTGGCGCCGGCGGTGGATTCGAGGCCCAGTTGGTAGGGAACCGAATACTCCTGCAGCACGTCCGCCAGACGCTCGAGCTCTCCGACGGAAGCGGCGAAGAAGGCCACTCGATTGCCGGCTTCGATCAGATTTCGGGCCTCGGCGACAGCCACCGGCATGTTGCCTTGAAAGGTAAGCGAAGGTCGCGTGGAAATGTGAAACCGCTCGGCAGCATCCGCTGGTCCGATCAGCTCGAGTTCTTCGAAGCCGACGGCTGTGCGATCGGCCAGAGCGGCGCTCAGCTCATCCCAACGAATGAAATTTTTGGCGGGATCGAGCGGCGCCGGGCGCTCGGGATGATCCAAGCGCTGCCAGAGACGCTCGGCGGCGGCGGCGATATCGCCAGGTTCGTCGAGCACCACCAAAGCTTCGCGATTCAGCGACAACAGATGATGTTTGCGAGGGCGCACCAGGGGGACCAGAAACTCCCAGCCGGGAAAGACTTCGCCGGGATTCGAGAGGACGAGATCGGCCTGTTCGGCCGCCTCGGCGAGCTGCCCCAACAGAGTGCGCGAGTGGGCATATTCGGCCAAGGGAAGAAGCGTT
>DASYAX010000351.1:0-5714 GCA_036501045.1 Bryobacteraceae bacterium | reverse complement strand
TGCTGATGCGAGAGCGCTTCGGAGCGAAGCTCGAGCGTTCCTGTATGCTGCGTTTCCACGCGCAAACCGGAGGATCCACTCTTACGGCGCAGCAGCCCGAAGTGAATGTGGTGCGCGTCGCCTTGCAGGCGATGGCCGCGGTCTTAGGCGGTACGCAATCGTTGCATACCAATGGGCAGGATGAAGCGCTGTCGCTGCCGACGGAAAAGTCGGCGCGCGTGGCGTTGCGCACGCAGCAGGTGATTGGCTATGAAAGCGGTGTGACAGAGGCGCCAGATCCACTGGGCGGCAGCGAATATATAGAAAGCCTCACCAATCAAATCGAAGCCGGAGCGCGCGAATACATAGCTCGTATCGATGCTTTGGGCGGGACGCTCGCGGCCATCGAAAAAGGCTATGTGCAGGGCGAAATTCAAAACGCCGCGTACCAGTATCAGAGAGCGGTTGAAGAAGGCCGGCAGATTGTGGTCGGCGTGAACAAGTTTCAGAGCGAGCCGACGGAAGCGCCAAAGACTTTTCAAATCGACCCGCAACTGGAGAAGCAGCAAGTGGAGCGCGTGCGGGCGGTTCGCGCCTCGCGATCTCTCAGCGAGGCGAACGCGATGTTGACGCGCCTCGAACGCGCTGCGCGAGGAACGGAGAATTTACTGCCCTGCATCTTCGATTGCTGCCGCGCACTCGTTACGCTCGGCGAGATTTCGGAAACGCTCCGCACGGTGTTTGGCGACTATCGCGAGACGTTCTGAACCTAGAATAAGGTTTGGAAGCAATCCACATCATTGGAGCGGGCCTGGCGGGTTGCGAAGCCGCTTTTCAGGCGGCGGAGGCAGGAGCGCGTGTCGCATTGTACGAAATGCGCCCACTCAAGAGCAGCGCCGCCCATAAGACTGCTTCCTTTGGCGAATTGGTTTGCAGCAACTCGTTGAAAAGTGAGCAACTGCACTCGGCGCCTTGGCTTCTGAAGCAGGAGATGCGGGCGCTCGATTCGCTGCTGCTGCGGGCGGCCAATGTGGCTCGCGTTCCGGGCGGCCACGCTCTGACGGTGGACCGCGAGGTTTTTTCGAGCGAGATCACGAGCGCCATCGAGTCGCATCCAAATATTGAAATTCGCCGCGGCGAGGTGACCCGTATACCGTCAGATGGCATCGTGATCGTCGCCACCGGACCGCTCACGAGCGACGTTTTTGCGGAGGAAATTGGACGCATCACCGGCTCAGACCGGCTTTATTTTTACGACAGCATCAGCCCCATCGTTGCGGCAGATTCTATTGATATGTCCGTAGCATTTCGCGCCTCACGCTACGGCAAGTCGCTCGATGGTAGTGACGATTACATCAACTGCCCATTCAACAAAGAACAATACGGCACTTTTATCGACGCGCTGCTGGCAGCCGAGTTTTATGAGCCGCATATTCCCGACGATCACACTCCTTACTTCGAAGGGTGCTTGCCGATTGAAGAGATCGCCCGGCGCGGCCGGGATACCCTGCGGTTTGGGCCGATGAAACCGGCTGGTCTGGATGATCCGCGAACCGGCCGCTGGGCCTACGCCATTGTGCAGTTGCGTCAAGAGAACCAGCGCGCCGATAGCTATAACCTGGTTGGCTTTCAGAACCACATGCGCTTTGGGGATCAAGCGCGCGTGTTCCGGATGATACCCGGTCTGGAGCAGGCGGAATTCCTGCGTTTCGGCCAAATGCACCGCAATACGTACATCAATTCGCCCGCTCTGCTGCGGCCCACGCTGCAGTTGCAGTCCGACACCAGAATCTTCTTCGCCGGCCAGATTTCGGGCGTGGAAGGATATGCAGAGTCAATTGCGACAGGGCTGATCGCGGGCCGCAATGCCGCTGCGCTCCTTCGCGGCGATAACCCCGAAGTGTACCCGCGCGAGACGGCGATGGGCAGTCTCTGTCATTACGTCACGCACGCGAATGCACGCGATTTCCAGCCGGCCAACATCACGTTCGATTTGCTGCCGGCGCTCGATGAGGAAGCGAAGCGAACATTCCGGCACGATAAGAAGGCCCGGCACGCCGAAGTCTGCCGGCGGGCGCAGAGAGCATTTGAAGAGTTTCTCCATGGCCAACATACGCGAGTGTGCTGCGAAATATCTGGCTGAACTGGCGCGGCGCGGTGCTTCGCCGCACACGCTGCGGAATTACGGCTCGGACCTGGAACAGTTTGCCGGCTACTTCGAAATTCCCGATGAGGCTCCGCCGGACATCGAGAACTTAGACCTGGCGCTGCTGCGGGAATGGCTGAGCGGCCTTTATGATCAGGGGCTGACGGTGGTCAGCGTGCGGCGCAAATTGGCGGCAGTACGGGCCATGTGCAAGTTTCTGCTGCAGGAAGGCGTGCTTTCGAAGAACGTCGCCACTCGGCTGCGCACGCCCAAAACGAAGCAGCGCTTGCCGGACATCATGAGCGCTGAAAAGACCAACAATCTACTCGATGCCGTGGAGGCGGGCGAGGGGGTTGAAAAGCCGTCCAAAGAACGCGACATCGCCTTTCTGGAATTGCTTTACGGATGCGGCATTCGGGTGAGTGAGCTCGTCGGCATCAATCTAGAGGACATCGAGTTGCGGGAAGGCTGGCTGCGCGTCCGCGGCAAAGGCAACAAGGAACGGCAGGTGCCGGTCGTGGGGCGGGCGGTGGCGGCGGTGGAGCGATATCTCCGGCAGCGGCCCCCCGAAGCGCAGCAACGAGCTCTGTTTCTCAACTCGCGGGGTGAGCGGCTCGGCGATCGGCAGGTACGGCGCTTAGTGAAGTTCTACGCCCTGCTGGTCACTGGAGACTCGACCGTGCACCCGCACAGCTTCCGGCACGCTTACGCGACGCACCTGCTCAGCGACGGCGCGGACTTGCGGGCGATCCAGGAATTGCTGGGCCATGCCAAGCTTTCGACCACGCAGAAGTATACGCAGGTTTCGCTCAAGGATCTTCAGTCGGTTTACGACCGCGCTCATCCTAAGGCTTAGGCGAACCGAAGCCATATTTGGCAAAAATCGACTGCCCCACCGGGCCAATCAGGAATGCCAGGAAGTGCTTTGCCGCGCTTTGGTTATGACTGGAGGCCACGATTCCCCCTTGCTGGATGATGGCCTGATGCCAATCGGCGGGGAGCAGTTCGGCGTTCCGGCCTTGCAGCAACGAATCGGAGGTCAGGACGACATCGGCATTGCCGCTATCAAAAAGCTGGAGAGTCTGACGGACGTTCTCGCCATAGACGATCTTGGGCTTGACCTTGTCCCAAAGTGTGGCGTGCTCGAGAGCTTGTTGGGCAGCCACTCCGTAGGGGGCGAGGCGTGGATTGGGCAGCGCTACGAAACGAACCCAATTCTCAGTTAAGTCATTTAAGGAGTGATGTTTACGATCTCGCCAGAGGACGCCGACACGGCCTGTGGCGTAGCTTTCGATGGATTCCGGCAGCACTTTGCGAAACGAACCCAATCGGTCGATGAAGGCGGCGTTGGCCGAGAGGAAGACATCGTAGGGGGCTCCGTTGTCGATCTGCTGGGCGAGCATGGCGCTGGCGCCGTTTACGAAACGAACTTGGACGGTGGGTTCGAATTTTCGAAAGGTGGCGGCGAGGTCGGATTGGACGTTGGTGAGGTCGGAGGCAGCCGCAACCGTCAATGTAGTCTGGCATACACTCAACTGGGGGGAGGCCAAGACTATCAAAAGAAGCCATCTTGACAATCGCAGACTCATATTCGATACTATAGGGGAGCTAAGGAACAACAACCAATGAGCAAGATTATCGGAATTGACCTGGGAACCACAAACTCCGTTGTGGCGGTGATGGAAGGCGGGCAACCAGCCGTAATCCCGAACCAGGA
The DNA here is from genome assembly GCA_036501045.1 of Bryobacteraceae bacterium. GTDB lineage: Bacteria > Acidobacteriota > Terriglobia > Bryobacterales > Bryobacteraceae > Bog-105. The sequence continues at coordinate 1,872 of DASYAX010000351.1, read as the reverse complement.
AGGTGGGCGGACCACGCCGTCGGTGGTGGGATTTACCAAAACTGGTGAGCGCCTGGTGGGGCAGGTGGCAAAGCGCCAGTCAGTGACCAACCCCGAGAATACCATCTATTCGATCAAGCGTTTTATGGGACGGCGCTTCACGGAAGTGACCGAGGAAATGAAGCTGGTCCCTTACAAAGCCGTGGCGGGCGATAACGGCGACGCGCGAGTAGAGATCCAGGGCAAGAAGTATTCACCGCCGGAGATTTCGGCGATGATTCTGACCAAGTTGAAGGAGGCGGCGGAAGCTTACCTGGGCGAAAAGGTTACCAAAGCGGTGATTACCGTTCCGGCGTACTTCAACGATTCGCAGCGGCAGGCGACGAAAGATGCGGGCCAGGTGGCGGGCCTGGAGGTGATGCGCATCATCAACGAGCCGACGGCGGCGGCGCTGGCGTATGGCCTGGACAAGAAGAAGGACGAGACCATTGCGGTTTACGACTTCGGCGGCGGTACGTTCGACATCTCGATTTTGGAAGTCGGCGATGGCGTCGTAGAAGTGAAATCGACCAATGGCGATACGCACTTGGGCGGCGATAACATCGATCAGCGGATTATCGACTGGCTGATTCAGGAATTCAAGAAAGACCAGGGCGTAGACGTTTCGAAAGACCAGATGGCGCTGCAACGCTTGAAGGAAGCGGCGGAAAAGGCAAAGATCGAGCTATCGACGCTGCTCGAGACCGAAATCAATCTGCCATTTTTAACGGCCGACGCGAGTGGGCCGAAGCACCTCAATATCAAGTTGACGCGGGCGCGCTTCGAGCAGATGGTAGACGATATTCTGCAGCGCTCGGTGGGTCCTTGCAAACAGGCCCTGGCGGATGCGGGCGTTACGCCAAAAGATATCGATGAAATCGTGTTAGTAGGCGGCTCGACGCGTATTCCGAAGGTATTGCAGATTGTGCGCGAACTGTTCGGTAAAGAGCCGAATAAGAGCGTGAATCCGGATGAGGTGGTAGCGGTGGGCGCGGCCGTGCAGGGCGGCGTGCTGGGCGGCGAAGTGAAAGACGTGCTGCTGCTGGATGTTACGCCGTTATCGCTCGGCATCGAAACGCTCGGCGGCGTATTCACCAAGCTGATTGAGCGCAATACCACGATCCCGACGCGGAAGAGCGAAACATTTTCGACGGCAGCGGATAGTCAGACTTCGGTCGAGATCAAAGTCTACCAGGGCGAGCGCGCGATGGCGCGGGATAACCGGCTGTTGGGCGTGTTCCAACTGGTGGGTATTCCACCGGCGCCTCGCGGCATTCCGCAGGTTGAGGTGACGTTCGACATTGATGCGAACGGAATCCTGAATGTCGTAGCAAAGGACCGCGCGACCAACAACGAGCAAAAGATCACCATCACGTCTTCCTCGGGCTTGAGTAAGGACGAGGTCGAAAAGATGGCGCGCGACGCGGAATCGCACTCGGCGGACGACCGCAAGAAGAAGGAAGAAATCGAAGCGCGCAATCGCGCGGATGCGATGACTTACAACGTCGAGAAAATGCTGAAGGAGCATCGCGAGAAGATTTCCGACACCGATGCCAAGCAGGTGGAAGCGGCGCTCGAAGACGTCAAGAAGGCGATGGCCGAAGGCGGACTCGACAAGATCAACTCGGCTACCGATAAGTTGACAACGGCCAGCCACAAGCTGGCGGAAGCGATGTATAAGTCGCAGAGTACGGCCTCGAACGGCGCGGGTTCGCCTGGCGCGGGGCCGGAGCCGGCGGCGGAAGAGAAACCGAAGGACGATGTCGTGGACGCCGAATTCGTCGATGTTGACGATAAGAAGTAAGTAGATTCGGTTCGTGTAAGGAAGTTTGAGTAAGTGGGCGGCGGCTGATG
>DASYAX010000350.1:0-16988 GCA_036501045.1 Bryobacteraceae bacterium | reverse complement strand
TACTGTACAGCATTGACCAAGGCGCAGGCTCTATACCAACCAGTTCCTTTAGCGTGACGGGATCCACCGTAAAGTACGCGATCATGGCTATCGACGGGAGCTACGAAGGTAAATTGAGTCCGGATGGCAATTCCATTACCGGAACCTGGACCCAGGGCAATCATCCACTGCCCCTGAATCTAAAGCGCGCTACGCCCGGTACCGAGTGGGCGATCCCGGAAGCTCCGGCGCGCCCGAAACCGATGCCGCCAGACGCCAATCCGGTGGCGGAAGTCGCCACCATCAAACCTAGTAAACCTGACCAAAAGGGTAAGGGTTTTATATTCGATGGGCATCGTTTCAAAACGATCAACACCTCGTTGCTCGATCTCCTTACGTTTGCGTATGGCGTGCAGCAGCGGCAAGTAATAGGCGGTCCGCCCTGGTCCAGCTCGGACAAATACGATCTCGAAATGCAGCCCGATATTGAGGGTATGCCCAATGACAAGCAGTTAAAATCCATGCTGCAGAAGCTGCTTCCCGAGCGGGTCAAACTCCAGTTCCATCATGAGCAGAAGGAGCTTCCCGTCTATGCGCTGCTGGTGGCCAAGAGCGGGCAAAAGATGACAAAGAGCCAAGGTGACCCGAACGGACTGCCGGGCCTCTTCTTTCGCGGGCTCGGTGTTCTTTCCGTGCAGAATGCGACGATGACCGATTTCGCCGGTCTGATGCAAAGCGCGGTACTGGACCGGCCGGTAGTCAACCAAACAGCGCTTCCGGGCAGGTACGATTTCCTCTTGAAGTGGACCCCCGATGAATCGCAGTTCGGAGGTATGGGGATAAAAGTGCCACCTCCGAGTAATGCGGCGGATGCACCTCCCAATCTCTTCACCGCCGTGCAGGACGAACTCGGGCTGAAATTCGATGCGACGAAAGCGTCCGTCGACGTGCTGGTCATCGATCATCTAGAGAAGCCCTCGGCAAACTAAGTACACGAGCAACGATTTCATGGCAGGGCGGCGTACGCGCAAGAGGAAGCACATCCGCCTCCTGGCGGCTTTTCTGTGGGTTGCCGCGGCCTGCTTGCTGCCGGCTGCGGAGTATCACGGCCAGGTGCTTCTGAACGGTCTGCCCGTTCCGGGCGTTTCGGTCATCGCGATGAAAGGCGCATCGAGGATTACCACAGCTACAGACGATCGAGGCATTTTCTCTTTCGCCGACCTACCGGATGGAAGCTGGACGATCGAAGTGAGCATGACGGGCTTTGCGAGCATTAAGCGGACCGTCGCCATTTCGCCGGCCACGCCGGCAGGGACCTGGCAACTGAGGATGCTTTCCGCCGACGAAACAATAAGACAGGCCATACCGCTTGACACAGAGACGACAAAGGCAGAAGACGTTCCACCGCCTGAATCGGCGCAAGCGGAGGACGCGGCCGAAGGCCTGCTCATCAATGGCAGCGTGAACAACAGCGCCGCATCGCGCTTTTCGCAAGACGCTGCGTTCGGCAACAACAATCGCCGACGCACGCCCGCGCTTTATACGGGCGGGGTCGGCGTCATCCTTGACAACTCAATCCTGGATGCCGCACCCTTTTCGCTGACCGGGCAGAACACTCCCAAGCCTTCGTACAACGACGTGACGGGACTTCTCACCTTGGGAGGCCCCTTGCGAATTCCTCACCTGATCCGGAACGGGCCAAATTTCTTTGTTGGTTACCAGATGGTTCGGAACCGCAATGCTCTTACTCAGACGGCGTTGGTGCCCGACGCAGCGCAGCGAAGCGGCATCTTGTCGCCCGCGAACATCGTTCCTCCCAGCCGAATCAGTCCCCAAGCGCAGGCCTTACTCGCTCTCTACCCGTTACCGAATTTCAGCGGCAGCTCACGTTACAACTACCAGGTTCCAACGGTTGGCGCGACGCACCAGGACGCGTTGCAATCCCGCTTCGACAAGACGATCAACGGCAAGAATCAGTTCTCCGGAATGTTTGCTTTTCAAAGTACCCGAACCAACACTCCAAATGTGCTCGGGTACTCGGATGCGAGCGATATGCTGGGGCTGAATGCACGGTTAACCTGGACGCATCGGCTGAGTCCCGGCCTGTTCTTGAACGTTGGTTATCAGTTCAGCCGCTTGTCCACCAAAGCGACACCTTACTTCGCGAACCGCACTAACATTTCCGGCGACGCCGGGATTGAAGGAAATAATCAGGCTCCCGTGAACTGGGGCCCGCCGGCGCTGGTCTTCTCGAGCGGTATCCAAACGCTTACCGACGGCCTTCCCGCATCGAATCATAACCAGACAGACGGCGAGTCACTTTCGTTCGAGTGGAATCATCGCTCGCACACGGTTGATCTTGGGGGCGACTACCGCCGCGCACAGTTCAACTACCTTACCCAACAGGACCCCCGCGGAACATTCACCTTCACCGGTGCGGCCACCGGCTCCGATTTCGGCGACTTCTTACTCGGCATTCCCGACACCAGCTCAATCGCCTTCGGCAACGCCGACAAATATTTTCGGGAGCCTGTGTACGACGGCTATGCGAACGACGATTGGCGAGTGAATGCAGCCTTCACGATAAACGCAGGGCTGCGCTGGGAATACGGAGCGCCTATTACAGAACTCTACAACCGGCTGGTGAATCTCGACGTGACTCCCGGCTTCGCGCAGGCCGCTCCCGTGCTGGCAAGTAATCCAGTTGGACCCCTCACTGGCCAGCGTTTGCCCAGTTCGTTGATGCGTTCGGACAGATCCGGCTGGGAACCGCGAGTCGGCGTTGCATGGCGAGCGCTCTCCGGATCATCAATGGTCATACGCGCCGGTTATGGTGTCTACGACAATACTTCTGTTTATCAATCGATAGCTGTGCAAATGGCGCAGCAGTCACCGCTCTCAAAAGCTCTGAGCGTGCAGAACGGCCCCCTAAACCCGCTGACATTAGCAAACGGCTTCAATACTTCGCCAGCCACTGTTCCGAATACCTTCGGCATCGATCCAAACTTTAGGGTCGGCTACGCCCAGAACTGGCAACTCTCGGTGCAACGAGACCTCCCCGGCTCTCTGCAACTCCTGGCAAGGTACTCAGGCATCAAAGGCACACGTGGACTGCAGGAGTTCCTTCCAAACACCGTTCCGATCGGGGCCGTAGATCCCTGCCCCAGTTGCTATTCGGGCTATACGTACCTGACCTCAAACGGGAACTCGAGTCGCGAAGCCGTTCAGATTCAACTCCGCCGGAGACTTCATAACGGCTTCACAGCCACGGCGCAGTACATCTTTTCCAAATCGATCGATGACGTCTCGGCACTGGGTGGCCAAGGTCCGGCGACCACAACCTCGGCAACGTCTAATCCCACTGCGCAGAACCCACCACCTCCTCAACCCGGCCAGACAAGCAGCATGGCTCCAACGGTCAGCGCATCGCAGTCCCCCGTCATTGCGCAAAACTGGCTGAACCTGGCGGGCGAGCGAGGGCGCTCAACGTTTGACCAGCGCCATCTCCTTTCTTTACAGATCCAGTACACCAGCGGCATGGGCATGGGAGGTGGAACGCTATTGAAAGGTTGGAGAGGAACGCTTCTGAAGGAATGGACTTTCGCCACTTTGATCACGGCGGCCTCCGGACTGCCTCTGAATCCCATCTATTTCGCGGCCGTCCCGGGTACCGGAGTAACAGGAAGTATTCGCCCTGACTACACAGGCGCGCCACTCTACGCTGCGCCTTCCGGCCTTTCCCTGAACCCGGCGGCTTTCACGGCCCCTCTTGCCGGCCAATGGGGAAATGCCGGACGAAACATCATCTCAGGTCCGGCCCAATTCGTTCTGAACGCGACCATAGGACGCACCTTTCGCCTACGGGACCGGTTGAATCTCGACCTGCGATTCGATGCCAACAACGCGCTGAACCACGTTACCGATACAAGTTGGATTACGGTCATCAACAACGCACAGTTTGGATTACCAGCGGGTACAAATCCTATGCGCAGCGTGCAGACGATGCTGCGGTTGAGATTCTGATATGCGATCCATTGCCTTGCTTCTCTGCTTCGGTTTAGCCCTCCTAGCACAGCAGGCGACGTTTAGCACCAGCACGCAACTGGTAATTGAGACGGTGAGCGTGATTGATAAATCCGGCAGACCCGTCGAAGGTCTAACAGCCAAGGATTTCACGATCACCGAAAACGGCGTTCGCCAACAGATCCGCTTTTTCGAAGAGCAGAAGCTTCCGGAAAAGCCGCAGACTGCGCCCGCCCACTCCGGCCCCGAGCACGTTCAACTCTATAGCCGGCTCACGCCAACCCGTATCATGCCCGAGCTCCCTGGGGTCAATCAGTACCGCGACCATCGCCTACTGGCGTTCTATTTCGACATGACAGCGATGCCGCTGGCGGATCAAAGACGAGCCTTGCAGTCCGCATTGAAATTCGTGCGCACCCAAATGACTGAGGCGGACCTGGTCGCCATTATGCGCTACTCCGGAGGCGCAGTGGACGTGCTGCAGGACTTCACCGGCAGCCGTGATCGCCTGCTCAGCATTTTGCAAACCATGTTTACGGGAGAGATGCTGGGAGCTGGACAGGGCTTCACGGAGAGCGGGAATGATGCCGGGACGCCCGATGCCGGGTTTGCCTTCGGTCAGGACGACGGCGAGTTCAACATCTTCAACACGGATCGTCAATTGGCAGCTCTTCAAACGGCGGCCGGAATGCTCGGTCAACTTCACGAAAAGAAAGCACTGATTTACTTCGCAAGCGGTATCAGGCTGAACGGAATGAACAACCAGGCGCAACTGCACGCTACTGTAAATGCCGCCATACGAGCCGGCGTTTCCTTTTGGCCGATCGACGCGCGCGGGCTCGTTGCAGAACCGCCGATGGGCGATGCCACAAAAGGATCGCCGGGCGGGGCCGATATGTACTCAGGGGCCTCAGCCCAGGCGACGACTACGAATTTGGAGCTCTCGCAGGACACCTTGTTCGCACTCGGCAGCGATACCGGCGGTAAAGCTCTGCTCGACTACAACGATCTAACCAAAGGCTTGATCGACGCCCAGCACGCCACGTCGACCTACTACATCATCGGCTACTATACGACCCAAGCCGCGCGTGACGGCCGCTTCCGCCGCGTGAAGATCACTCTGAACGGGGAGCTATCCGCCAAACTGGATTATCGCCAGGGCTATTACGCAGACAAAGAGTTCAGCAGATTCACAGCCGACGACCGCGAACGCCAATTGGAAGATGCCCTGATGCTCCCGGACCCCATCACCGAACTCACAATCGCCATGGAGATCGACTACTTTCAGTTGAACCGCGCCGAGTATTTCGTCCCTATTATTGTAAAGATCCCCGGCCGTGAGCTCGCGCTGGCAAAGCGCCGGGGAGCCGAGCACACGCTCATCGATTTCGTCGGCGAAATCAAAGACCGCTACGGAATCACGCGAACGAACGTGCGGGACAAAATCAACATCAAGCTAAGTGACGAGACCGCAGTGCAACTGGCGAAACGCCCTGTCGAATACGACACCGGCTTTACGCTTTTGCCGGGTAAATACACTATCAAGTTTCTCGCCCGTGACGACGAAACGGGGCGAATCGGAACATATCAGGCCAGCTTTGTCATCCCAAACTTGAACAAGGTGGAGAAGCAGGTCCCGGTCAGCTCAGTCATTCTAAGCGGCCAGCGAGTGAAAGTTTCCGAGGCGCTGTACAACGTCGCGGCGAAGAAAATCAACAGCGAGAATGTAAATCCGCTGGTCGAGAACGGAGTCAAGCTTGTTCCAAGCGTAACGCGGGTCTTCACTAAGACCCGGCCAGTGTGGGTGTATTTGCAGGCCTACGAACAGGGTTCTCAAACGGTCCGGCCGCTCGTCGCATTCCTCACCCTTTACAACGGCGAGCGGAAGATATTCGAAACACCACCTGTGAAAGCAACCGACGCACGAAACGACACGGTTCGAACGGTGCCGCTCAAGCTGGAGTTCAACCTCGCGAAACTGCCGCCCGGGAAATATGATTGCCAGCTTACGGTGCTCGATCCAGCAGAACAGAAAGCGGCATTCTGGCGAACGCCGATCGCGATTGTGCCCTAACGTGCCGTCGCCGGTTTTCCCAAGATCTGATGCAGCCGAGCGGCCATGCTCTGGGTTATCGGAAAGTACAGCCCGGCTTCTTAAGCACTTATGGGCAGGCCGCCGGCGCATCTCCGGCCACCGTGCCGCCTTTGTTATCCTCGAAAGTTACAGGAAGTGTTGAGGTTTTTTCATGTCCGGACATAGTAAATGGGCCACCATCAAGCACAAAAAGGCGGCTCTCGACGCCAAGCGCGGCAAAGCGTTCACGCGTCTAATCAAGGAGATCATGATCGCCGCTCGCAGCGGCGGAGATCCTGAAATGAACCCGCGCCTACGCACGGCGGTTACCGCGGCCAAAGCGGTCAGCATGCCGGCGGACAATATCAAGCGCGCCATCATGCGGGGCACGGGCGAACTCGAAGGCGGTCAGATCGACGAAATCCTTTATGAAGGATATGGACCTGGGGGCGCGGCGGTGCTGGTGAACGTTGCCACCGATAACCGCAACCGTACGGTGAGCGAAGTGCGGCACGTTTTTTCGAAGTGGGGCGGAAACCTCGGCGAGCAAGGCAGCGTTTCCTGGATGTTCGAGCGCAAAAGCCAGATCATCGTCGACGCGGAGAAGGCGAGCGAGGATCAGTTGATGGCCATTGCACTCGACGCGGGCGCCGACGATATTCGCGATCAAGAGGGAGCTTGGGAAATTCTGTCGCCGCCCGAAGCGCACGAAGCGGTGATGCAGGCGCTCGAAAAAGCCGACATCGGGACCGAGTCTTCCGAGATTGCGATGATCCCGAAAAACACCATCAAGCTTGAAGGGAAGGCGGCGCAATCCATGCTAAAGCTTTACGATGCCCTGGAAGAGCAGGACGATGTGCAGAACGTCTATGGCAACTACGAAATAGACGATGCAGAAGTACCCGCGCTAGCCTAGCTGACCCGGCACACGCTCGCGATGCGAATCATCGGAATAGACTGCGGAACGGAAAGAACCGGCTTCGGTGTCATCGATTCCGATGGACGATCGCACGCCTTTGTCACCGCGGGGGTGATTCGCACCAAGACCGCCGATGCGCTAGAAACGCGCCTGAAGCAAATCGCGGCCGAACTGCGGCGTGTGTTTGAGGCGTTCGCGCCGGAGGCCGTCGCGGTAGAGGAAGTTTTTCACGCGGTGAACGCAAAATCGGCGCTGAAGCTGGCGCACGTGCGCGGCGTTGCACTGCTGCAGGCCGCCGAAGCGGGCTTGGCGGTGAGCGAGTATTCCGCGCTCGAAGTAAAGATGAGCGTAGTGGGATACGGGCGCGCCGAAAAACAGCAGGTGCAGTTAATGGTGCATTCGCTGCTGTGCATTCAGCAGGAGTTCGCTTCGTATGACGTCTCGGATGCCTTGGCGGTGGCTATTTGCCACGGCACCCGGTGCAATTTCCCGGTGGCTGCCGGAGCGTTGCGATGACAAGCACGCCGTGGATGGCTGCGTTCCTTGCTTCGTCGCTGCTGGCGGCCGCGCCGGCGAAATTGTCGTTTACAAAGAGCTTTCCGGGGAGCGTTCCCGCGTACTGTTCGGTGGAAGTGGATAAGACCGGAGCCTTGATTTACAAAGAATCGCCGACGGACGATCAACCGCTGAAGGCCCGGATGCAAGAGGCGGATGCGGCGAGTCTGTTTGCGATGGCCGAGAAGCTCGAATATTTCAAGTCGCCGCTTGAATCCGGTTTGAAGGTGGCCAACACGGGGAAGAAGACCTTTCGGTATGAGCCTGAAAACGGCGCGCCGACGGAAGTCACCTTCAACTATTCACTGAACGTGACGGCACAGCAATTGTTGGAGCGGTTTGAAGAAATCGCTGAAACCGAGCGCGCCTATTTGACACTGGACCAGACGATTCATTACGACAAGCTGGGAGTGAACGACGCGCTGGCGGAAATAGAATCGCTGTGGCTGCGGAAGGAGCTGGCCGCGCCTGAACAATTTGTTCCTTTATTAAATAGGATTGCTTCGCATCCGTCTTTTATGCACCTTGTGCGCGATCGGGCCGCGCGGCTCAAGGACGAATTCCAGGCGGGCGCGAGCGGACTTGCTCAGGGCGGCCCAGCCGGGGCGCAGAAAGAGAAATAACCAGCATGAGGCCGCGTTTTGAGCGTGTGGTTTGGATTGTGCTGGACAGCGTGGGCATCGGAGCCATGCCGGATGCGGGGGCCTACGGGGACGAAGGCAGCGACACACTCGGCAATCTGATCAGGCAGCGAAAGCTCGACTTACCAAATTTGTGCCGCATCGGTTTGGCGAACATCAAGTGCCTGGCCGGATTACCGCGCGCCGAACATCCGGCGGGCGCATACGGCAAGTGCAAACTAGCTTCGCCGGGCAAGGATACGACGACCGGCCATTGGGAGATGGCAGGGATTATTCTGGCGCGTCCTTTCCCGGTGTATCCGCACGGCTTTCCGCCCGAAATCATCGCGGAGTTTGAAGAGAAGATCGGCCGGAAGATTCTCGGCAACAAGCCTGCTTCGGGCACCGAAATCATCAAAGAACTCGGCGAAGAGCACATGCGCACTGGCTCTCCGATTGTTTATACGTCGGCCGACAGCGTCTTTCAGATCGCGGCGCACGAGGGCGTGGTTGCGCTCGAAGAGCTGTACCGGATGTGCGAGATCGCTCGCGGAATCCTACAGGGGCCAAATGAAGTAGGACGCGTGATCGCGCGGCCCTTTGAAGGCGAGCCGGGACATTTCACGCGCACCGCCAACCGGCATGATTACGCCGTGCCGCCGCCCGCGGGGATGCTGCTCGATCAACTCGCCGGCCAGGATGTTCCGGTTTATGCAGTGGGGAAAATCTCCGACATTTTTCTTTCGCGGGGGATTACGCACTCGGTGAAGACGAAGAACAACGATGACGGCATGCAGAAAACCATGGAAGCGATGAAGGAACAGCCGGCCGGATTGATCTTTGTCAACCTGGTGGATTTCGATCAGCAGTTCGGACATCGGAACGATGTGGAGGGATATGGCCGAGCCCTTGAGGCGGTGGACCGCTGGTTCCCCACGCTGGATCTGCAAGAGAGCGACATGCTGATATTCACGGCCGACCACGGCTGCGATCCCACGACGCCTTCGACGGACCACTCGCGCGAATATACGCCGCTGCTGGTGTATGGAAATCGGGTCAAAGCGGCTTCGAATTTAGGAACGCGCGCCAGTCTTGCCGATATTGGCCAGACGGTAGCCGAAAATTTCCATACTTCCATTGGATCCGGAAGCAGTTTTTTGCAGGACATTTCATGAGACGGCGCATTATGGCGGGCAATTGGAAGATGTACAAGACCCCGCGCGAGACAACCGCATTTTTCGAACGCTTCAAGCCGCTGGCGCGAGAAGTGAACCACTGCGAAATCGTGGTGTTTCCGGCGGCCATCAATATTGCCGCGGCGGCGCAGGCGAGCAGCGGCTCTAAGATTCAAGTTGGCGGCCAAAATCTGCATTGGGGAAAGGAAGGCGCTTATACGGGCGAAATCTCGGGCGACATGCTGCGGGAAGCCGGCGCGAGCTGGGTTTTAGTAGGGCATAGCGAGCGGCGCCATACTGTCTGCCACGAGAGCGACGCCGAGGTATTGAAAAAAGCGCACGCCGCTCTGGCCGCGGGCCTCACGCCGATCATTTGCGTAGGCGAGCGCTTAGAAGAGCACAAGGCGGGCAAGACGAACGAAGTGCTGGTGCGGCAATTTGCGGGTGGAATTGCTGGTCTTACGGAAGAGCAGTTTGCGCAGATTGTGATTGCCTATGAACCGGTATGGGCCATCGGTACCGGCAAGACAGCCACGCCCGAGATTGCGGCAGCCGCGCATCAACTCATCCGGGAGGAAGCCGAAAGGCGTTTTGGCGAAGAAGCCGCGCAACAGGTGCGCATCCTCTATGGCGGCAGCGTGAAGCCGGATAACGTAGAAGGTTTGATGCACGAACACGGAATCGATGGCACGCTGGTGGGAGGCGCGAGTCTTGACCCGGAAACCTTCTACAAGATTGTGAAGGCGGCTTAGGGCTCGTCTTTCTTTGGCGCTTTGCCCGGCAAGCCAAATGGGTTTTCGTGCACGCGCTCGCGGATGCCCGCGTGAAGCGTTTTCGCGAGCGAAATAGTGGTGTCGCCGAAGCGGTTGCGGATGTGATCGACGGAGCGAAACGCTTCCCGCAGCCGGGCAGTGCGCGGCTCCTCGAGTAAGCTCATCTGGCCCTCGGCGTGCTGCAACGATCCGGCGTGCACGCCTACCAGCCGGATGGGCGTCTTGCCGTCCCAGGCTTGGCGGAACAGCCGTATCGCGGCACCGGCGACTTCACGGTCAAGCTGCGTAGCGTGGTCGAGCGAGCAAGCGCGCGTGATGGTTACGAAATCCTCATTGCGTAGCTTGAGCGAGACGGTTCGCGAGTAGAGCTGGTGCTCACGCAAGCGTTTGGCGACCATTTCGGACAGCTTCAGCAGCGTGGTTTCCAAGCGTTCGCCGTCGGCGGTATCTTCGCCGAAGGTAACTTCATGGCTGATGGATTTCGGGTCGTCATTTTCGCCGATGGCGGAATCGAACCAGCCGCCCGCGTCCTGACCCTGGGATTTGCCGGCGAGCGCCAAGCCCCAGCGTCCGAAGTGCGAGGCGAGAAAGCTCTCCTCGAGCGACGCCAGATCTCCGACGCGGCGAATGCCGAGCTTGTGAAGAGCGGCTTCGGTCTTCTTGCCGACTCCGGGGATCTTGCGCACGTCGAGCGGAGCGAGGAAGCGCGCCTCGCGGCCGGGCACGATGTAGAGCACGCCATTGGGCTTGGCTTGATCGGATGCCACCTTTGCCACCAAGCGCGATCCGGCGAGCCCCAACGAGCAGCGCAGACCAGTGGCGGCAGCAATCGCTTCATGCAGAATATGCGCGGCGCGCAGCGGCGGTCCATGGAGACGCCCGGTGCCCGTGAGATCGAGGTAGGCTTCGTCGATGGATGCCATCTCCACCTGTGGAGAAAAGCGATTCAGCACGTCGAAAACCTGTTTAGAGCATTCGCGATAACGGGATGGATGACCTTCGACGAACGTGGCTTGCGGGCACAGGGCCGCGGCGGTGCGCAAGGGCATGGCGGAATGGACGCCGAATTTTCGCGCCGCATAAGAGGCGGCAGCGACCACGCCGCGCTGATCCGCCTGGCCGCCGACTACGACCGGTTTGCCTTTGAGCGATGGATCGAAAAGCTCCTCCACCGAAACGAAGAAGGCGTCCATGTCGAGGTGGCAAACCAGGCGCTGCATGATGAGTCGATTTACTTCACGAGCGTCGCGCCGATGACGCGCGGTAAGCCCGCTAAATCCGAGACTACTTCAAAATCGGTCCACCGTGGGAATAGCATTTCGCGAACTCCTTCGAGCGAACGGTAGCCGAGTTCCATGAAGAGGCGTCCGCCGGGCTTCAGCACAACGGCGGCGCTGGCAATGAGGCGTTGATAGATTTCGAAGCCAGTGTCGCCCGCGAAGAGCGCTATCTCCGGCTCCCAGTCGCGCACCTCACGCTGCATGTTGGCAGAATCCGCACCGGGGACGTAGGGAGGATTCGAGAGGATGAGGTCGACGGTCGAGGGAGAGATGGAATCGAGGAGGTCGGCGCCGAACAGTCGCACGGGCGCGCGATGACGGCGGCGGTTGCGTTCGGCGATAGCGAGGGCGGCGAGAGACACATCGGACGCGAGGATGAGGCGTTCCAGTTCGAGCGCCAAAGAGATGGCGATGGCTCCGGAGCCCGTGCCGACATCCAGAACGCGACGCAGGGTGTAACGGCGGAGCCAGGCGATGGCTACCTCGACCAGATGCTCGGTCTCGGGGCGAGGAATCAGGACATCCTGGTTGACGTAGAAATCTCGGCCAAAAAATTCCTGGCGGTGGGTGATGTACTGGGTGGGCATCCCTTTCAGCCGTTCGTTCAAGTAGCGGCCGTAGTGGATCCAGGCGAGCTCGGTCAACTCGTCGTTGCCGTGCGCGAAGAGATAGGCGCGATCGCAACGCAGCGCGTGACACAGCAGAACTTCGGAAGTGAGACGCGGAACCGCGATATCCGCCTTGTCCAGAAGCTCGGCCCCCTGCTGGAGGGCGGTTTTGACGGTCACCGATAGCTAAGCTGCTTCGTCCTCGTTACGCAGCCGCTGAGCTTGGTAATAGCTGGTCAAGGCCTCAATCACCGGCTGGAGCCGGCCTTCCATGGTGAGGTCGAGCTGATGCAGCGTTAGACCAATGCGATGGTCGGTAACGCGATTCTGCGGGAAGTTGTAAGTGCGGATTTTTTCGCTACGGTCGCCGGTGCCGACCATGCTCTTACGTTCGGCGCCGATGGCGGCAAGCTGCTTTTCCAATTCCATCTGGTACAGGCGCGAGCGCAAGACCTGCATCGCCTTCGAGCGATTCTTGATCTGCGATTTCTCGTCCTGGCAGGATACGACCGTGTTGGTAGGCAGATGCGTGATTCGCACCGCGGAATACGTGGTATTCACCGATTGACCGCCCGGGCCGGACGAACAGAAGGTGTCGATGCGCAAGTCCTTCGCGTCGATTTGCACGTCTACTTCGTCGGCTTCCGGCATGACGACGACGGTGATAGTTGAGGTATGCACACGGCCCTGCGTTTCAGTGGCGGGAACGCGCTGCACGCGATGCACGCCGCTTTCGTATTTCATGCGGCTGTAGACTCTTTTGCCGCTGACCAGCGCGATCACTTCGCTCAATCCACCCACCGAAGATTCACTCATCGAAGTGATCTCCACTTTCCAGCCTTGCTCTTCGGCATAGCGAGTGTACATGCGGAACACTTCGGCGGCAAATAAGGAAGCCTCATCGCCGCCCGCGCCTTTACGGATTTCGAGGACCACGTCTTTTTCGTCGTTCGGATCCTTGGGCAGGAGGAGAACTTCCAATTCGCGTTCGATGGCGGCGGTTTCGGGCTCGAGGTGGGTGATCTCCATCTCGGCCATCTGGCGAAGATCGGGATCCGATTCGTTGAGCATCAGGCGGGCATCGCTAAGCTCCTGGTCGGCCTTCTTCCAGTCGCGATACTTGCCCACAACTTCGGCCAATTCACTTTGAGCCTTGGTGATTTTGCGGTATTCAGCGGCATCGTTGATGACCGAGTGGTCGGCCATTTTGGCTGTCAGGTCGTTATAACGCGCTTCCGCTTCTTCCAGACGGTCTTTGAATTGCATGGAGGTGTTAGGCGATGACGAGCACGCCGCCTTGCGCTTTCTCGAGCTCCATGGCGCGATCTAAAGCCTCGATGGCAACCTCGGTTTGCGAATCGGATGGCGGTTGGGTGGTCACTCTCTGCAACCAGAGGCCGGGGCGTGTGAGCACAGACAGCAGGCCGCCCTGGCGTTTGGCGGCAAAGCGGATCACTTCATAACTAAGGCCTACGATCAGCGGCAGCAGGGCGATCCGCGCGGCAAACTTTGCCCAAAAATTATCGATGGGCAGGAATGCGTAGAAGATCATGGCGATGATTAGAACCACTACCAGAAAGCTGGTTCCGCAGCGCGGATGCCAAGTCACAAAACGCTGCGCATTCTGCACATTGACGGGCTGGCCGGATTCGAAATTGAAGACCACTTTGTGCTCCGCGCCGTGATATTCGAAAACGCGATGCATGTCTTTCAGCCGCGAGATCAGGATCATGAAAGCAAGAAAAATCGCGATGCGCAAAGTGCCGTCCATCATGTTGATGGCGAAGCGGCCGTTGACGGCCTGATAATGGTGGCCTATCTGGGTGGCGAGAAAGAGCGGCACGAACTTGTAGAGCCCGATCATGAACAGCACCGAGAACGCAAGCTGGAGGACCATGGCGGCTGGGCCGACTTCCTTCTTGTTCTTTTTGGCTTCCTTGGGAACCCTTATATCTTCAAGCGCGCAATCGGCTGAGAACTTGAGGGCGCGCATACCCAACCACATGGCGTGACCGAGCGTTCCCAAGCCACGAATCACGGGAAGCTTGAAAATCGGATAGCGCTCCGACAGGCGCGGCAACGGGCTTTCCTGGGTGACGATTTCGCCGCTGGGCTTACGCACCGCGACGCAATAGCTGTGAGGCGAGCGCATCATGACGCCTTCCATCACCGCCTGACCGCCGACCAAGGTAGTTTCTTCGCCGTTTTCTAGTACAGGAAGAAGCTGTATGTGCGTGAAAAGACGCACAAAGGCTCGCAGGTTCAAAAGGGAACTCCAGCCTTGATTATAGCGGACGGAGAACGCCCGCGAGCAGTGATAAGCTAATCCGCGTGCGGCGCTTGCTCGATGCATTACGCGACGACCGATCGACGGTCGATCTAGATATCGCCGCCCTGGAACTGGCAAGCATTGAATTTCCGGGACTGGATTTCGAAGCAGCGGCCTTCCGGCTCGACAGTTTGGCCGAGCAGATCGGTTCGCAGTTGACGCACAAGGCGAGCGGGCTTGATTTCATTCGGACTTCCAATGAGCTGCTCTTTGACGTGCTGCAATTTCGTGGAAACGAAGAGGATTACTACGACCCGCGGAATAGCTGCCTGAATTCGGTACTGATGCGCCGGCTGGGGATTCCGATTTCTTTGTCGCTCGTTTATATGGAAGTGTCGCGACGCCTTTCGCGGCGGGTATATGGCGTCGGCTTGCCGGGCCACTTTATCGTGGCGTACGAAGATTCCGGAAATCGCTATTGGATTGACCCGTTTCATAACGGCCGCATCCTGTCGTTCGCCGATCTGTGCACTTTGGCGAAAGAGACGGCGGGAGTGAATCTGCGATCGAATCCGGCGGTGCTCGCGCCGGTGTCCAAACGGCAAATTCTTGTGCGCATGCTGAGTAATTTGAAAGCCATCTACCTGCGTGGAGAAGCGTTCGATAAAGCGCGCCAGGTACTCGATCTTTTGATCGAAGCGATGCCTGAGTATGCGGAAGAATATCGTCATCGCGGGCTGGTTCATTTGCGGCAGCGAAACCACCGTGCGGCCAAAGCGGACCTGGAAACCTATTTGCGGCTCGAGCCGCATACACCGGACCGCGAGGAAGTAGAAAAACAGTTGGTGCTTATCGAAAGGTGGAAGGCGGGCTTGAATTAGCCGCTGACCTTTTCGAGTTCCCGCACCCGTTTGGCGACGATTTGTAGATCGTGCACGAATCGTCCATACTCCTCGTCAAAACGCTCCGGGACACGCAAGACTGCGGAAGGATGTACGGTAGCAACCAATTCTTTCGCCCAGCGGTGCGGGAAGAACTTGGCGCGATCCGCGGTAATTCGAAACTCACGGCCCATCAGTGACTGTGCCGCGGTAGCTCCCAGACAGACGACCAGGTCCGGTTCGATAGCAGCGAGCTCGGCTTCGAGCCAGGGTCTGCACGCGGAGATCTGGATTCCATTTGGCTTAGCGTGAATGCGCCGTTTACCACGCTCAATAAACTTGAAGTGCTTCACGGCATTGGTGACGTAGATCTTCTCGCGGTCGAGACCGGCTTCGTGCATGGCCTTGCTGAGCAGACGTCCGGAAGGTCCCACAAAGGGATGGCCTTGCCGATCCTCTTCGTCGCCTGGCTGCTCACCCACCATCACCACTCTGGCATTCGGTGGTCCTTCGCCGAAGACTACCTGGGTGGCATGCCGGTAGAGCTCACAACCGTGGCAGTCAGGCGCCGCCATTCGCAAGGACGCTATGTCTCCTCGCGGCGGCACCCATTCGGCAGCGGAAGCCTTCCGCTTTTCCATTTCGAAGGCCTAGCGCGTCTCAGCTGAAAAAGCCGGCGCTTCGAGATCCTTTGACTGTGCCAACTCCTCGAGTTCCCTCAGATTGCCCGCCGCGTCAAACTCGACGGCAAAGGGAGCCGACACGGCTTTGACATGCGGGTAAAGATGCGGAATCAGATTCTCGCTGACGGTGAGCTGCGCGAGCTCCATGGTGTTGCGAATACGGCAGTAGGTGACTTCGGACACATCCAGTTTGCCAACCGTGCGGGCGATATTCGTCAGCGCGTCCCGATCGTTCGAATAGTGAATCGGTATGCGAATACAAGCGGGCGTCGAGGCGGTGAGCGAATTGATGTAGGTCGGATTCCAGTCGATGTCGTTCAACAGCCGATCATGGATCACGTCGGCCATGCCCAATCCAACGCCGCTGTGATAGGTAAGCTCGCTGAGCGCGCGCGCATAGATGCGGCGGACTAGCGGCGTATCAGGCCAGGGATTGTATTCGCCGTTGACGCCGCGGTTGATGACCTTAGTGTCCATGCCGGCGCCGCTGATATTTTTGCCGATTTCATCGACAATCAGAATGTCGATTTCCGGGACGGGAAGCTTGGCCATCCAGGATTTCACTTCGCGCAGTAGTTTCTCTTCCTGCGCGATCATGGCTGGAAGTCCCTGCGAGGAGGTGACGGCCACGAGGCCGGCCGTCTCGTGATGTGGGCCCTCTTGAATAGCGATTCCACCTAGCACTTTGCCGGTCGAGAACACACTCGCGCCAACGCTGCGGATCATCTGCTCGAGGCCAATGCGATAGGCAAAGGTGTGATACTGGCGCGCACCGGCAAACTTGCCGAGCCCGATGGCCATCATCTTGAACAGGCCGCTTTCGAGGGCGCCGGAAAAATCGGTGTGCCATTTGACGCGCGCCACCAGAAATACTCCATCGGCCTGGTAGGCGTTTTTGTCCATGAAGGTGGCAATGCCTTCCGGAGTTTTGCCAAGCGGGGAGACTTCGAGCGAGCTAATCACGGGAACGCCCATGGTGGCTTCATGAACGCCGTAGTGGGCTAAGACGTCGAGCTGGCCTTCGGCGGTGGCTGCGCCGTGGCTGCCCATGGCTGGAAAAATGAAGGGCTGCGCTCCTTGCTCCTTCCAGAAATTGACGACCGCTTTGGTGATGGTGGCGATATTCGAAATGCCGCGGCTGCCGACGCC
>DASYAX010000349.1:0-21256 GCA_036501045.1 Bryobacteraceae bacterium | reverse complement strand
TCGCGCAGCTCGAGGAAGTCTTCTATATCGGCGTGCCAGGTTTCGAGATAAACGCAGCAGGCGCCTTTGCGCTTCCCGCCCTGATTCACCGCGGCGACCGAGGAATCGAGCGTTTTGAGCCAGGGAACGATGCCGTTCGATTGACCGTTCGTGCCGCGAATGAGCGAGCCTCGCGAACGAACGCGATGGTACGCAAGGCCGATACCACCGGCAAACTTGGATAGCATGGCGACGTCTTTGTAGCGTTCGTAGATAGATTCCAAGCTGTCTTGCGGGGAATCGAGTAGATAACAAGAGGACATCTGCGGGTGCGCTGTGCCGGAGTTGAAGAGCGTGGGCGAACTCGGCAGATATTCGAGTGCCGCGAGCAACTGGTAAAACTCAATCGCCTCATAAGCCGTTTGCGAAAGGCCGCAAGCGACGCGCAAGAAGAAATACTGCGGTGTTTCAATCGCCTGCCGCGTCTGCGGGTGTTTGAGGACGTAGCGATCGTAAACTGTCCGGATCCCGAAAAACTCAAAGCGGTCGGAATACTGATCGTCGATGGCGTTGTTCAACTTGCGGGCGTTGGCCTGCACAAAACTCGCGGTGGTGTCGGAGATCAGGCCCAGCCGATGGCCAATCTCGATCGATTGCGAGAAGGAAAAGATGTTTTGCTTTTGGACCTCTTTCTCCACATAACGTGTCAAAAGACGGGCCGCTAAGCGCGAATATTCGGGCTCTTCGGCAATCAGTGACGAAGCGGTTTGGATGGATAGAAAGTCCAGCTCGCGCGTGGTTGAGCCATCATATAGGCCGCCGATCGTTTTGGTGGCGACGCGCAGCGGATCGACATTCGTCAGTCCGACGGAAGATCGTTCGATAGCGCGAATGATTTTTTCGACAGCAACGGGCTCAAACGACCCATTACGTTTCCGCACGCGCATGCTGGTGGGCGGAACTTCCGCATGAATACCGGGGATTAGTTCAGCGATGAGGTTCGTTTCGGTAGCAGCCACTTTACTCCTTCTTCGTGCGAGGGGCAAAATGGCAAACGGATCATTGGCACCAATCCGCCCCTCGGGGACTCGTGTTTCCGCGCGTTCCGCGCAGGCGATTGGCAGGTTTTCGGACTCACAGGCACGGGCTTATTCGGCCCACCTACTGATCGCCGCTTCCCAGCCTGTTTAAGGCCAGTGCTTTTGATGGCGATGGTCGTTCCCGTTTACCGCTGCGGGGCAGTCCTGGATTTTCACCAGGTTCCCTATTAGCTCACCGAAACCGGCAAGCACCAACAGCAACCTCAACATACAGTGGAACCAGCTTCGAAGTCAACAACTAATTGTGGGCCGGGCGTTTGTTTCGCAAGGCGATCGCTGCAGCCACCAGGTGCTCGAGCGCCGGCGTCACTTCTTCCCAACGCCGCGTTTTTAGACCGCAATCGGGGTTCACCCAGAGACGTTCGGCGGGAATCGCGTCGAGTGCTCGCTCGAGCAGAGTGTACATTTCGTCGGTGGAAGGCACGCGCGGCGAGTGAATGTCATAGACGCCCGGACCAATATCGTTCCCGTAGCCGTACGCCGCGAATGCATCGAGTAATTCCATTTGCGACCGGGCGCTTTCCATGGAAATGACGTCGGCATCCATGGCGGCGATGGAATCGACAATCTCGTTGAACTCGGCGTAGCACATGTGGGTATGGATTTGAGTTTCATCCCGCACGCCAGCGGTCGCGAGGCGGAACGCATCCACGGCCCAGCGCAGATAACCGGGCGCTTCGCTCTTACGAAGAGGCAGGCCTTCACGAAGCGCCGGTTCATCGATCTGGATCACCCGGCATCCGGCGGCTTCGAGATCGAGTATTTCGTCGCGAATGGCAAGCGCCAGTTGAAAGCAGGTGTCGGCGCGCGGCTGGTCATCACGAACGAATGACCACTGTAAAACGGTAACCGGGCCGGTGAGCATTCCTTTCATCGGCCGCGACGCCAGGTTTTGCGCGAAGCGCCACCAATCCACCGTCATCGGCTCGCGGCGCGTCACATCACCATACAGAATGGGCGGTTTAACACAGCGGGAGCCGTAGCTCTGGACCCACCCGTTTTCGGTAAACGCGAAGCCGTGGAGCAACTCGCCGAAATATTCCACCATGTCATTGCGCTCGGGTTCGCCATGAACGAGCACGTCGAGGCCGAGTTTTTCCTGCTGCGCAATGGCGTGCGAAATCTCATTGCGAATGAAGCCGTCATACTCGGCGGCCGTAATTTCGTTCGACCGCATGCGTGCGCGCTGGCGGCGAAGCTCGGCAGTCTGGGGAAACGAGCCGATGGTGGTGGTGGGGAACAGCGGAAGGCACAGTACAGCTTGCTGCTTTTGTTTTCGCGCGGGGAAGGAGCTGGCGCGGGCGAAATCGTGTTTTGTGATGGCGGCGAGGCGTTCGCGGACAGCGTCATCGTGGACCAGTTCCGAGGTGCGTCGCCTCTCTAGCGATTCGCGATTGGCCTCCAATTCATTACGCACAGCCTCCCGTCCTTGGTTGAGCGCACGCGTGATAGTCGCTACTTCAGCCAGCTTCTGAAGCCCAAAGGCTAGCCAGTCTTTGACGGCAGCGGGAAGTTTTTGCTCGAGCGACAGGTCGATAGGGACATGGAGTAAGGAGCACGATGGCGCGATCATGATGCGCTCGCCGGATACCTTTTCCGCTGCCCTCTCAGCCACCGTGAGAGCGCGCGCCAAATCCGTCTTCCAGATATTGCGTCCATCGACCACGCCGAGCGAAAGCGTCACATGGTCTGGCGCCAGCGAAAGCGCAGTTTCGAGCTGGTCCGGCCCGCGCACGAGATCCAGATGGATGGCATGAACCGGCAGGCGCAACGCGCACGGCAGGTTTTCGCGTAGAGACCCGAAGTAGGTAGCGAGCAGGATCTGAAGACGCGGCGCGCATTGCGCCAGGCGAATATACGCTCTTGCGAAGGCGTCGCGTATCGAATCGTCCAGATCGGTCGCCAGCACAGGCTCATCGAATTGCACCCAAGGAACGTCTTCAGTCTGGAGGCTCTTCAGCAATTCCTCGTACGCACCCAACACGCGATCGAGTAGTGCCAGTGGACGTGCGCCGGACTGCTTGACTTTGCCAAGCAGCAGAAAGGAAAGCGGACCAAGAATAACGGGACGGGCCGGAAACCCGAACGTTTTGGCCTCGCGATACGCATCAAGCTGGCGATTGCGAGCAAGGCGAAACTCCTGATCCGCAGTGAATTCCGGAACAAGATAGTGATAGTTGGTATCGAACCACTTGGTCATTTCGAGCGCTTGCGTCGCAGAGCCGCGCGCCATCGCGAAGTACAAATCGAGATCGTCAGCCAGGTCAAGACTGCGAAAGCGCGCTGGAATTGCATCCAACATCCACGCGGTGTCGAGCACATGATCGTAAAGCGAGAAGTCGCCCGATGGCACCTGCGAGAATCCGGCGGCGGTCTGATGTGCCCAATGCCGCTGGCGTAGACCGCGTGCGACGGATAACAGATCTTCGCGATCTGTTTTGCCGGACCAGTAAGCTTCCGCCGCTTTTTTCAGCTCGCGACGCGCCCCCATGCGAGCGAAACCAAGATTGAGTGCTATTGCCATTTCCTTCTCTCCTCTCGAGTCGCGCTGAGGCCGGAGCTGAAGGGACGCCAAACACGATCCACCGGACGTCCCTTCCCTCGAGGACTCTCAGAAACCGCACGTTTCGTAAATGCGGCCCACCGGCAGGTCTTCGGACTGACAGGCGCGCTCCTCATGTCTACTGGCCGTCGCTTCCCAACCCTTGCGGGATCAGTGCTTGATGACGGCGGTCGTTCCTGTTTACCGCTGCGGGGCAGTCCCGGATTCTCACCGGGTTCCCTTTTCACTCCTGGCTGGCGGGCCAGGAGACCGTTGGCAGAGAGTAGGCTAACACATTTTCTTAACGATCATACGCTCCTGCGTTGCCCCACTGCGTACGCGCTAGACTCTTCAGAGGGCATCATAAGTTTCCATGCGTCGAGAACGACAACCGCCGAGGGACCTGGACATTCTGCTGGTGGAAAATGATCCGGCGATGGCGGAGCTAACTAGAATTGCATTTCGAGAAGCCGGACTGCATGAGGGCGTGACCGCCGTGCGCGATGGCGACGAGGCCCTTGCCTATCTGCGCAGGGAAGAACAGAGCGTGGAGCATTCCCATCCCGATATCATCTTTCTCGATTTGCACCTACCGAAAAAATCGGGTCTCGAAGTACTGAAAGAAATCAAAATGAACCCGAGTTGGATGGTAACGCCCGTAGTCGTTGTTTCGGGCTGGGCCGATCCGATGGAGATACGGAAAGCTTACGAATTGCACGCAAGCTGCTACGTGCGAAAACCCTCCGACCTTGAGCAATTCCTGCGATTTGCCAAGGTCTGCTTCGAATTTTGGGGAAGCGTCGTAACGCTCCCGGCAAAAGCTGCCCGGTAGCCATGAAAAACAATATGAGACTTCACGATATTTCCCTAGCACTGTTTCTCTGCTGCGCGTTGGCAAGCGCCCAGACCCCGGCCCCCGGGCCACTTCGCGTTGCCATCATCGGCCTGGTGCACGGGCATGTGGCGGGTTTTCTCAATGGCGGCGCATTGGTGCCAGCAGGTGGAGCGTTGCATCGGCCGGATGTCGAGCTGGTCGGCATCGCCGAACCGGACAAGGCGCTGTTCGACCACTACGCTCAGCACTTTCACCTCTCTCCCAGCCTCTATTTCGCAAGCGTAGATGAGATGCTCAGCAAAACGCATCCACAGGCGGCGCTGATTTTTACCAGCACCTTTGGCCACACCAAGGCGGTGGAAGAGTGCGCCAAGCGGAGCGTGAACGTCATGATGGAGAAACCGTTGGCCGTGAGTTACAAGGATGCTTTGGCCATGGAAGAAGCGGCCAAACGCGCCAACATCCACGTGCTGGTGGACTACGAAACTACCTGGTACGCGAGCAACCGGGCCGCTTATGAGCTTCTAAATCAGAACGCCCTTGGCGATGTGCGCAAAGTGGTGGTTCGCGATGGCCACAAGGGTCCTAAGCTGATTCATGTCGGGCCTGAGTTCTTCGCTTGGCTCACCGATCCCAAACTCGACGGCGCGGGCGCGCTCTACGATTTCGGCTGCTATGGCGCCGACCTCATGACCTGGCTGATGCACGGGGAAGCGCCGGAATCTGTTAGCGCGGTGACCGAGCAGCTTCAGCCGGATCTTTATCCGAAGGTGGATGACGAAGCCAATGTGATGCTGAAGTATGGGAAAGCGATCGCGATTCTGGAAGGATCCTGGAACTGGCCGTTCGACATAAAAAATATGGACGTTTATGGCCGCACAGGCTACGCAAAAACGATCCACGGAGACCGGATTGAGGTGCGCCGGCAGGGCGAACACGAAAGCCAGATCAGCAAGGCGAGCCCCATTCCCGCGCCGAATGACGATCCACTGCATTACCTGGCAGCCGTCATCCGCGGCGATATTTCCGAAGACGGCAGCCTCTCTTCGCTGAAGACCAATCTGATTGTGAGCGAAATTCTGGATGCGGCGCGCCGCTCGGCGCAAAGTGGCCGCGCGATTGAGTTGCCGCTGAAAAACTAGGCGCCGTTCTAGCTGACGCGCAGAGCAATGGCCGGATCGATGCGCGAGGCCCGTCGCGCGGGAAGATAGCCGGCGAGCAAAGCCACGGCGGTAAGAACGGCGAACGTGGCCAGAAAACTGAGCGGATCGTTCGAAGTCACCCCAAAGAGCAATCCGCCGAGTGAGCGCGAAAGAGCCGAAGCCGCCGCCAGGCCTAAAGACATTCCCACGGCCGCTAGGACGAGAGTCTGCAGCACGATTCGCCCTTGCACGTCCGACGTTGAGGCGCCGAGCGCCATGCGAATACCAATTTCCTGCGTGCGCTGGCCGACCGAATAAGAGATCAGCGCGTAAATACCGAGCGAGGCGAGAGCCAACGCGAAGCCGGCGAATCCTCCGAGCAGCAGTAGAATGAACCGCCTCGGAGAGACGGCGCGATCCACCAGATCCTCCAGCGGGCGGAAGCCTCCTTTCGGCAAGTTCGGTTCAATCGGTCGCAGAGTGGCCTCCACGCTCGAAGCGAAGCTGGAAAGCGGCTGTCGACTGCGCACCACGAGGTCCACCGTGCCGTAATCCTGGCATTGCCGGATCGGCATGTACATCTCGGAACCGGAGCTTTGTTCTAGCGCGATATGGTGCACGTCTCCCACTACGCCGACCACTTCGCGATCACCAGGGTTGCATTCGTCAGGAATGATTTTTCCGATCGGATCCTGGCCCGGCCAGAGCCTACGCGCCAGCGTTTCGTTGATCAACATCACGTGTTTGCTTGAGGGCGTATCGCGCGGAGTGAAATCGCGGCCCTTGCGCAAGCTCATTCCCATGGCTTTCAGATAGCCATCGCTGACGATTCGGACAAACGCTGACGGATAATCTCCATCTTTATAGCTCTGGCCTTTTGCACCCGCACCCCAAGCGCGGTTATGCCCCAAAGGAAGGACATCAGTCAAGCCCGCTGCTTCGATTCCCGGCACCGCCTTCACCCGGCGCAGTGCCTCGTCAAAATAGGCGTTCCGTTGCGCTTGAGTTTTATATTGCGAGCTTGGATCGATCCGCAAGGCGGCGGCGCGTTCCGGCTGAAATCCCAAACTTACATCCAGCACGCGTACAAAGCTACGAATTAACAATCCCGCGCCGACCAGCAGGACGCACGCAAAGGCAATTTCGGAAACCACAAGCGCGCTCCGTATCCAGGTGTGGCGCTTACTCTCACTTGCACCCCGCTGGCCGGCCGCAAGCGCCGCATTAAGAGAAATCGTGGAAACTTGAATGGCGGGCGCCAGGCCGAGAACCAGGCCCGTCGCAACGGCCACTAACAAAGTGAAGCCGAGCGCACGCGCGTCGAGGTGAACGCTGTCTAGCAGCGGGATGTTGAACGCGTTGAGGTGTGCCAATCCCCGCGTTCCGGCCACAGCTAAAACTAAGCCAAGCGCCGCGCCGCAACAGGTCAGGACGACGCTCTCAGTCAGCAACTGGCGAATCAATCGCTTTCGTCCCGCTCCCAGCGCTGAGCGGATCGCCATCTCCTTTTGCCGAGTCGCAGTGCGCGCCAGCAGCAGGCTCGAAAGGTTCGCGCACACGATCAGCATAACCACACCCACCGCGCAGGCCAGCACAAAGAGTGCCGGCCGCAACCGGCCGCTCACATGGTCCCTGAGAAGAGTAAGCTTGGGGTCCAGGCCGTTCTGGTGCGGGTGCTCGGCCGTAATATATTGTCCAAGCACGCTCGCCTCTGCCTGCGCCTGACCTAGTCCGACGCCCGGCTTCAGCCGCCCTACAATGGCCAAGGTGTTTCCCCACTGGTCAGTCTCTTTGCTGAGCGGGAACGGAAAATAGAGATCGATATGGGCCCCCGGCGCAAAGATCGAGCCAAAATCAAACCACGCCGGCATAACGCCCGCTACGATGAATGGCGCATTGTCGAGCGTAAGCGGCCGCCCGACGATATCCGGATCGGAAGCAAATCGGCGTTTCCACAATCCATAGCTCAGCATCACCGCCTTCGGTCCATTCCATTTGCACTCTTCCGGCGTGAATTGCCTGCCGAGTTGCGGCTGCACACCTAGAAGCGGAAAGAAATTCTGTGAAACAGGGACGCCGCTCAGCCGCTCCGGCTCGCCGCGGCCGGTGAGCGTACTGTCGCCGACTCCATAAAACGCGAAATAGCCGGCTATATCGGAAAAGGAGGCGTTCCGGTCACGTAGGGCCGTCAGGCGCGTCACTTGCACCGTTTGACCCGACATGTCTCCCTCGCCGCCGCTGTTCGCGATCCAAACCAGAGAAGCGGGATCGCGAAACGGCAAAGGGCGGATCAGCAGCGATTGCACGACGCTGAATACCGTCGAGCTGGCGCCAATTCCCAGCCCGATGATGAGAATGGCGAACGTCGTAAATCCGGCATCGCGGCGCAATGTGCGGAATGTATAACGCAGGTCCTGGAGTATGCTTTCCGCCGCCGGCAAGCCACGCGCGTCGCGGTGCGCTTCTCGCGCCTCTGTGAGGCCGCCCAAACGGATGAGCGCGTTCCGCCGGGCTTCCTCCGGTGACATTCCACGCCTGACGTTTTCTTCCACCGCCAGCTCCAGGTCCGCCGCTAATTCCATTTCCAGCTCGCCATCACGCTGCTTGCGCCGGAAGAACGAGAGCACTCTTGCCAACGATTCACGAACGAAATGAATCACGGTTTGCCGCCTTCCGTCAGCATCCGGCCCATGACTTCGGCCAATCGCCGCCAGTGAGCGGTGTCGGTGGCAAGCTGCTTGCGTCCCTGTCTGGTTATCGAATAAAACTTGGCTTTGCGGTTGTTATCTGAGGTGCCCCACTCCGCCGAAATCCAGCCGCGCTGCTGCAGACGCACCAGCGAAGCGTAAATCGTTCCCTGATTTAGCAAAATTTGGTCGCCGCTCACCTGCTCGATGCGCCGTGCGATTCCATAGCCGTGCAAGGCGCCCAAAGTGGCGAGCGTCTGCAATACCATGACGTCCAAAGTGCCTTGCAACAGATCGAGTTTGGTCTCCGGCAAATGCGCCTCCTGTGTTATTCCCACATCAGTATGACACAACTTCATGTGGTGACGCCACATTTGACTCGTCAACCTACTTTTGGGCCTTAAGATGACAGCGAATGTCCTGCGCGGGAAAGACCCACGCCGCGTGGTGTTCGTACCACTCGAGATTCCTGCGAGCCAGCCATCGGCCCAAGCCGTCCAGCACAAAGTTCTTTCCGAACGTCACTTCGAGCTTTTCAATCTTGAAGCGGCAATTCGAACCGCTAAACGTGGCGAAATCTTGTCCGGTGAAATATTGAAAGCTCCGGCCGGCCAGATGGCGTAAGTGGGTGGGGTCGGTATAGGAGTTGTGGGAGCTGAAGTGCGGGGTGACAACGAAGACATCCGCGCCGTTGCGTGCCACACGATGAATCTCGGCCATGGTCCGCGGAACGTCCCGGACGTGCTCGATAATGTGCGACATGTAAATGCGGTCGAACGCATCGCCATCGAGCGGCCAGGGACATTCGTCCAGATTCCAAACGACGTCGGCCGCCGAACGAGGATCGGCGTCAATGCCTACCGCCGCCGGATCCACTTTGCGTGTGCCGCAACCCACGTCAAGAATCATTTAGCGGATACGGATTGATAGCTGACAAAGGCAAGGCGTTTGCCGTCAGGCGACCATGCATGTGCGGCGAGGGTGCCCCGGCCACCGGTGAATTTCGCCACGACTTTGGTAGTTTTCTTCGCGTCGGACGTGACCGACAAGAGTATGTCCCGATTGCCCTTTTCCGTTGCATGCCCCGGAACGCTCAGGAACGCGGTCTGGAGTCGATCGGGAGACAAGCTCGTACGGGCATTTTTCGGCTTAGCAGCCTGGATTGTTTCTGGCGTCCCACCCGCTATCCGAACTTGCTGCGTCCTGCCGCCCGAACGAAAGATCAGTGACGCTCCGTCCGGGCTCCACTCGGGCGCTGCGATCCGCTCCGGCGTCACATAGCTCACGCGAGCATCGGTAGAGGCTACGGCAACCGTTTCAAGAGTGCTATAGCGCATCGGCGCGTCGTGGGCAGTCGTATTGTCTAGATCAACCTTGCTGAACACCGCCTGCTGGATTGCATCCTTATTGTGAGCGCAGACGCCAATGCCCACGTAAAACGGTGCGTGCAACTCGACCCGAGCCGATCCACCGGCGAATTCCAGTTCTTTGCCGTCACCACCAACCCACATGTAAAAACGATCGCCGCGTTTGGCGATTCGCAACCGTTCCGGAGCGGAGATATTGGACTGAACCTCATGCGTCACCCCGCCTTTCGCATCGCGAAACTGGAGCGACGTCAAACCGTCTCCATGGCGCGCCGCGTCGACGTAGGGCGAATCCGCATCCAGACTTTGCCGGATCATCAATACGGCTTTCCGATGGTTCTCGCCGCCGTCCGGTAGCGAGATGTCTGCCGTCAGGGAGACATTCTCGTCGGAAACCTTCTTCCATACGAACTGAAAATCGTCGGCCGCGAACCACATGTTTTCGCCACTGCCGGTTAGCGTATAGGTCCGCGAGGCGGCGTCATAGGCGGCCGTCCCCACATGCAGCACTGTGCCAACATCACTATGATCTTCAAACAGCCCGCGAGCCTGAGGCTCGCTCTGCGCGATCAGCAAGCAGCCGGATACCGCTCCGGCCAGGCACCATGTCGTTTTCTTCATTGGCCTATCATTGGCGAACAACAGGGACTTTTTACGGGCTTGAACTCCATCAGTTCGACGCGCGTGAGATCGGGATCGTACATATTGAGCTGCCATTTGCCATCGCGGCCGATTTTCGGCGGCTGCGGCGGCTTGCCTCCGCGCTCTAGAATCGTGTGATAAGGAGTCTGGATGTTATCCACTCCGAGCGCCAGATGATTCATAACTCCACGCTGCTTGGGAGTGGGGTTATTGACCCGCAGCATATATTCAAGCCAGTCGCTGCCATTCGGGACGCGCATATCCACCCAATTCACCTGGTCGTCTTTCATGCCGCCGTACCACATCACCGTGAAGCCCAGAATGTCTTTATAGAGCCGATCTTCCGCCGCGCGGTCATGGACCACGAAACCAGCGTGGATCATGTGATGGGAAACTCGTGTATCGGGTAAGAGCGTTCCGAATTTGCTGCTGTGCAGCGAGCCCGGCATGTACTGTACGAATTCAATGCGCCGTCCTTCCGGATCGTCGATCATGAAGCTGAGGTTTTTGTCGAGACCGGGTTTTAGCCGCGCGGGCACCTTGACGCCTTTACTCGCCAGGTAGGCTCGCAATTTGCGCGCGTCGGTGGTCTCAAAGGCGACGTGCGAAAGGCGATCCTGTGAATCGCCGGTTAGGCCGGGATAGATTTCGATGTACTGATGATCGTCCACTTTGTAGTAATTGAGCATCAGCCCGCCGCTTGGCTTGTCCAGGCTAAAGTGCGCGTAGCCGAGCACGTGGCCATAGAATTCATCGGCTTTCGCGAGATCGCTGACATACAAGCCCACATGCGCCAGACCGACGATGGGCGGCCGTTCGACGCCAGCCGCCGGAGACAAGACCGCACAGCAGACAATCAGCGCCGCGGTGGCGAACGTTGAGGTGAGTTTGGCTTTGGACATTTTCGTAACCTCCGCATTTTCTCAGATTCGGGATGTGCCGGAGAGAACTGGATGACAATGAGGCAAGATATGCGAAGCGCTGTTTTCTCTGTTTTTCTTACTGCGTTGGCTGTGCTTTGCGCGCCGGGACAACGTCCGCCGCTCAAAGCCGTAAAGACCGTTCCCACCTTCACAGGCTCTTTTTCAACCGACGGGCGGCAATACTCCTACACGATGGCCGGCCAAAAGCCCGATATGGGCGGGACGACCACAATTCCCGCCGTCTTGGTGCCCCTTTCACTTTCGTTCCATTCGGGTGGGCACGCCGTAGTTCTTAACACAAAGGGAGACGTGGCTGAGATCTTGCAGTCGCCGATTTTCGCGCCTTATGAATTTTCGACGGGCGCCACCCAGTACGGAGATGCAGTCCAACGAGCGCAGTTTTATCGGAAGGAAGCAAAGGATTGGCACACCTTGCTGGGACATCCGCGGGTAGCTTCCCCAGTTCAGATCGATGTGCCCGCGGCCAACGGCTACGTTCTACATTCCCGGCGGACCGGCAAGCACCTGGGCGTGGTGGACCTCGACTTCGTGCAAAAGAAACTGTTCGAGCATCTGGCGGCCTTAGGCGCGGGACCGGACAAACTGCTCATCGCGGTGGCGAAGGATGTAGCGTTCTATTCGCTAAGCGACGCCACGGTGTGCTGTTCGGTGGGCACCCATGGGGCGCAACTCGATTCAGGCGGCGAATTGGCCCAGGCCTTCGTGATCGGCTCATTTTTTGACGATGGAGTGATTCCGCATTATACCGACGTGCAGGGTATCAGCCAACAGGTGGCGGAGTGGATGAACGATCCGTTGCATGGCTATCGGACCAATGAGTTTCCCGCGTGGCGAAAGCCCGCTGCGGCGGTCGGTTGCGGCGGCAGAGGCGAAAGCAGTTCTTATCTTTTGGAGCAGCCGACGGATTATTTGCCCGAGCCACACGCCTCAGAGGCGCGAGTCAAGGGCCGCCTCTATCACCTGGAAACGATGGCCCTGCTTCCGTGGTTTTCACAGAGCGCGGCGGAAGAAACAACGGAAGGAGCCTACAGCTTTCCCGACACGAAGGCGTTGACCGCTCCCGCGCAGCCTTGTTCAGGAGCGCGGCGCGCGACAACCCAATCTTCGGCTTCGCCCATTGCAAGGACAGGCCCAGACAACGGTCACATCCTGATCGGCTATTGGGAAGGATATTCTTCGGCTCGCGCTAGCGTTCGTTTGCGAGACGTGTCGCCGCAGTGGGACATCGTGATCGCAACCTTCGCCGCGCCCGTCAAGGGCTCGACGAGCCTGCTTCATTTCGAGCCGCCCAAAGCTTTCGTCGAAGAACAGTTTAAGGCCGATGTCGCGTATCTCAAAAGTAAAGGCAAGAAGGTGCTGATCTCGCTCGGTGGCGGCGGCCAGGTCGTAACACTCAACACTGCCGAAGATTTGCACAATTTTGTGTCTTCGGTATCCGCGATTGTAGAGAAATACGGCTTCGATGGAGTCGATCTCGATATCGAAACGCCTTCGTTGTTGATCAACCCCGGCGATACGGACTTCCGGAAGCCAACCACTCCTTCAATCGTCAATCTCATTGCGGCGATGCATCAGATGCGGGAGCATTTCGGTGCGAACTTCATGATCGGCGAAGTGCCTGAGGCCGCGCAGGCGCAGGCGGGAATGCAGGCGTACGGAGGACAGTTTGGATCCTTCCTACCGGTAATTTACGGGACACGAAATATTCTTTCGTTTGTGGATTCGCAAGACTACAACACGCCTCCGCTCGAAGGACTGGATAGAAACTACTATTTTCCAGGGGGCGCCGATTATGACGTGGCCATGTCTGAGATGCTGGTGCGCGGTTTCCCGGTCGGAAGCGACCGCAAGATGTTCTTCCCGCCGCTGGCGCCGGCGAAGGTAGCGATCGGACTGCCTGCCACGCCCACTTCAGCGCGGAATTATACTCCCGTGGCTGCTGTTGAAGACGCTTTGCGGTATCTGATCGAAGGGAAGCCATACGCCGGAGTTGCTTACACCTTGCGGCAGCCCGCCGGCTATCCAAGCTTCGGCGGCGCGATGTACTGGGCGATTACCGCGGATAGACGCAATAACTATGAAATGTCGAACGCTATTGGATCGCTTCTGCGAAGCTTTCCGCAGACAGTTCATTAAGGCTGTACGTTAGTAATTTCTTCAGACCCCGGTTTGGGGAAATGCTTTTCATACCAGGCGATGGAGCGGTCAATGGAATCGACCACGTGTTTGGTTTCGCGCAACCCGTGCCCTTCGCGCGGATAGCGGACAAAGATCGTATCCACGCCCACATCTTTTAACGCCACGTAATACTGTTCTGCCTCGGCGATCGGTACGTCCGGATCGTTCTCGCCATGCATCAGCATCGTAGGAGTGTGGACATTAGCCACATGCTTCAACGCCGAGCGCTCCCAAGCTTCATCCATCAGGCGGCCCTGGTGGAAAAACTGGCCGAACTCCATTTCTTCGTATTGGTTGTAGTAAGTCATGTAGTTATAACTAATAAGATTCGAGATACCCGCCGTCGGAATCGCGGCTTTAAACTCATTGGTCTGAGTAATGAGCCAATCGCTGAGCTGTCCACCATAACTTACTCCCTCGATTCCCATGCGCTCACGATCGATCCACAAGTATCTTCGGACTGCCGCATTCACCCCGTACAAGACGTCCTGTCCTTCATTGCCGTCCTGGTCGCCAAATACTGCGTCCGCAAACTTTTGCCCATAACCCGTAGAGCCTCGATAATTCACTTGCAGCACCGCCCATCCCTTGCTCGCATACACCTGGTTTTTGAAATTGAAGGCCGCTCCATTCTGCCCATGCGGACCGCCATGGATATTAACGATCAATGGATGCTTGCCGCCCGGAGTGATGTCGGCCGGTTTGGTCAGAAAAGCCTGGACTTGAAATTTGTTGTCGTTGCTGATGAACGTGAAGGCTTCAACCGGCGCGATTGATTTCCCGGCCAGCACATCGGAGTTCAGCGAGGTAAGGCGGCTTCCCGCCTCCTGGCCACTCTTCAAATAGAGCTCGGCCAAATCTTGCGGCGTGGCAAGTGCGTAGGCGGCTTCGCCATTCTTGCCGATAGAGAAGCTTCCTACCGTGCCTGCTTCGTCGACTACTTTTTCCGGTTGGCCGCCAGAGAGCGGCAGGCGCGCCAAATGACTGCTGCCTCGCTCTTGATAAGTGACGTAGAGCGCCCTGCCGTCCGGCGCCCAACGCAGAAAGTGTTGACGATTATCGATTACGGCGCCAATCTCGCGGCGCTGCGTGCCATCCGAATTCATTAGCCATGCGTGCGTATCCTCCATGGTGGTTTCGCGATCCGTCAAACCGCGTTTGGTGCCCAGAAAGGCAATCTGTTTGCCATCCGGCGACCAGATTGGCGCGTACTCACAGCTCTCGGTCGCGGTAATCCTGCGAATGCTGTTGTCCGATACCTTCAGGGCGAATACATCGTAGTTAAAGAATTCGTCGGAGTTGGGCTCATGGTTCGAGACGAATAGTATCTCCTCCCCATCGGGCGACCAGTCGACCGAGTGCTCATCGTAATTGCCCCTCGTGAGCTGATGCGATTGCTTCGTCGAAACATCGACCGTAAAAATATGCAGGCGTCGATTGTCGTTAAAATGTGTCATTCCTTCACCCGCTGTGGGTTTATAGAGATAGCGCGTGATCACCATTGGATCGCCTGACGCCGCTTGCGTCTCCGGCCCGGGAGTCGAAGAAATATAGGCGATGCTCTTGCTATCCGGCGACCAGGTGTAGCTTTCGTCTTGCCCAGGCAGAGGAGAGTTCGTTCCTTGTGTTGCTACCAAAAAGGTTTCTCCGGAGCCATTCGCCTGCGCATACAGCAATCCATGCCGCTCGCCTTGCGCGCCGCTAAAGGCGAGCCAATTCCCGTCCGGCGACCAGCGCGGATGCGAGGTAGCGTCCTGTTCTCCGCCCACCCGGACCGATTTCCGCGTCCCCAGGTCCATGATCCATACCTGTTGATAGGGGCGCCCCGGCCGGTCATTCATGCTTACCGTGTAGGCAATGGAGCGCCCATTAGGCGAAAGCTCGACATCGCCTATCGCCCTCAACCGGTGAAAATCCATACTGACAAAACCCGGGCTTTGAGGGCCCTGGGCGTAAATCAAGAAAGAAAACAACGGTGAGATCAGCAAAGCGCGAAACGATGGCAACATATTTTTTCCGGGAAGACTGAAGTCGATTGTAAAGCAACGGCCCGGATAAACTAAAGGGGGCTCACATTGTGAACAGACGTGAATTCATTCAGCTCGCGGCCGCGTCGCCGGCTTTGGCCGCGGCCGACGGGTTACCTTCGTATCAAATCGTTAGCAAGTTTCACACGACGCCTCATCACGGCATGCCCGGACGTTACCCCGGTAAAGCAGTCCGCGCGCACGCCGATCGGGCAGTAGATTCGGCGGCTAACCGTATCTATGCATCGGTTGTCAAAACCATGCTTTCCGCGGGAATGCGGGAACTGACCGGATGTTCCCAGGATCGCGACGCTTGGGCGCAATTCATTTCGCCGTCAGATGTCGTGGGCATCAAAGTGAACTGTTCCGGCGCTCCGGAGATCAACTCCAATCCTGAGCTCGTGTCGGCCATCATCGAGAGCCTGCTCCATCTGGGATTGCCGCCGGAACAGATTTATATTTATGATCGCTTCGCCAATCAGTTGAGGATCGTGAACTACGAAGCGCATGTGCCCGTCGGCGTGAGAGTGGCCGCCGCAGAAACCGCGCGCAATTCCATCCTCGGCTACGATCCTTTCACCTACGTCGAAGTGGATTTTTTCGGGGAAGAAGATACGCGGTCGAACTTGTTCCGCCTCGTTTCGGAAAAATTCACCAAAATCATTAACGTTCCCACCATGAAGGAACACCGGGCCGCCGGTGTTACCGGCTGCTTGAAAAACATCTCCTACGGCAGTTTTTCGAATGTGGCGCGCTCCCATCAAGGCGAGAAAACCAACACATACTCCTTTATCGGGACACTCGCTTCCGTTGAGCCGCTCCGTTCCCGAACGGTGCTGAACGTAATGGATGGCCTTCGTAGCCTGTGGCAGGGTGGTCCTTTTCTGCAAAGCCCCAAATTCCAGTTCTTTCCGAAGGAGCTTGTGATCGGAACGGATCCCGTGGCGCTCGATCACGTCTTGATTGACCTGATTGAGAAGAAGCGCGCGGAAGAAGGCGCGCCTTCTTTGTTTAACCGCTCCGAAAGCCACATCCGGCGCGGCCCTGAACTGGATCCAAATTACAACAGCTTCATCCGCGAGCCCGGTCACGTGGAGTACGCGGGCAAACTGGGGCTGGGCATTTATGATAAGGCAAAAATCAACGAGAAGGTCATTTCGCTTTGAACTTGCTGCTCGCCGCCGCTCTGTTGCCTTGTCTTCTTTGGGACAAAGGTCCGCCGCCGTCGAATATTCCGATTTGCCCGCCTGCGGCAAACCGGATCAAACTACCCACGCCTGCTACCAGCTTTCGCGGACACATCGCTTCCGCTACGCGAGCGCCGTGGGTTACTTCAAATGGCTGGCGATTTCTGCGGCAGCCGGATGGACATTTCGCCTACGATGCGCCGGGACCCACTGCGGCGCTAGCGGCTGCTGAGGCATTTTCTTATCAGGTTCACGCAGGCATCCACACCGACGACCGGGGGCTCGGCCCGCTCGGAGACATGCTGGCGTTCCTGAAAAGCCTTCCCGATGAGGATCTGCGGCCGGTGGTGAATATCGGCTTCCTGGACGATGGGTCTCCCCAATCGGGAGAGTTCATGAACTTACTTGTGCGCCGCAATTTGCTCTTCAAAGTGGTGAAGAGCCCCGATCCGAAGCTCGACTTGACAGTGGAACTGGGAACCCCTGAGTATCCTCGCTCAGAAGCGGCAAATCCGAGCCTGCTCGCCGAAAAAGCGCGCGCTCGTCTAACAGATGAGAAGCGGCTGTTGCGCATTTACGGCAGCGAAGTGGTGGTGGGCCGCCTGCTTGGCAATGGGACGGCTGCGCGCCTGCTGCTACTGAATTACGGAGCGGCAAGAAATGCGGTCAACGGAACTCGCATCCGTGTTCTCGGCAGTTATCCGCACCAGCACGCCATGCAATTCGGCGCGTCGGCACTCGATCTGCAGGATGTCGTCGTTCAAAACGGGGCGACTGAGTTCACCGTGCCCGAATTGAAGACTTTCGGCGTTATCGATCTGACGCGCTAGATGCGGCCGGGGCTACCATAGAAAGGAAAGCAATCCACTCAAGGAGTCTTCGATGCCCATCGCGTTCGAAGTCAACGGACATTCCGAGTCCGTCACCGTTAGCCCGGACACCCCCCTGCTTTGGGTGCTCCGCGATACCCTCAACATGACCGGAACCAAGTACGGCTGCGGTATTGCCCAATGCGGCTGTTGCACGGTCCATATCGATGGCGAAGCTGCGCGCTCTTGCGTCATGCCTGTCTCGGCGGTTGCAGGCAAAAAAGTCACCACCATCGAAGGTTTGTCGCCAGATCGCAGTCATCCTTTGCAAGAAGCTTGGATTGCCGAGCAGGTGCCCCAGTGTGGCTATTGTCAGTCCGGCCAGATCATGACCGCCGCGGCCTTTCTGAAAAAAACGCCCAAGCCGACCGAAGCTCAGGTCGAAGAGGCGATGTCGAACAACATCTGCCGCTGTGGAACGGCCCAACGAATCAAGGCGGCCATCGTTCGCGCCGCCGGAGGTGCCGTATGAGCGCCTTAGTCGACACACCCCTCAGCCGCCGCTCGCTGCTGAAGACCGCAGCCGCTGCTGGCGCAGCGCTCATTATTCCTGTGCGCATGGTGCGCGGCCAGGAACCTAAAAAGAAGAAAGACGAGAATCCCTTCGAGGCGTGGATCCGCATCGATTCGAATGGTGAGATCACCTTCGTCTCAGCGCGCTCCGAAATGGGGCAGGGAATTTCCAGTGCCGTTCCCATGATCCTCGCGGACGAACTCGGTGTTGATTGGCGCGACGTCAAAATTGAACAAGCTCTGAATAGCTTTGGCACCGGTGGCAGCGGCAGTGTCGCTGGATCGTGGATGCCCATGCGTCAGGCCGGCACCGCCGCGCGTGTGATGCTCATCCAGGCCGCCGCCCAACGCTGGAACGTGAGTCCCGCAACGTGCGCTGTTAGAGACGGCGCGGTCTGGCATGATAGCGAGAGCCTCAAATATGGCGAGCTGGTCGCGGCCGCCTCCAAATTGCCGCTGCCCGACTTCAGCACTCTCAAACTCAAACCCGCTTCGGAATTCCAGCTCATTGGCAAGGATAATATTCCACGCAAGGACATTCCGTCCAAGACCGACGGCAGCGCGGAGTTCGGTTTCGATGTCCGCGTTCCCGGAATGGTCCGCGCCATGGTCGAGCGCTGCCCGGTTTTCGGCGGCAAGGCCCGCAGCTTTGATGGCTCGAAGGCCAAAGCGATTCCCGGAGTCCTCGATGTCTTCGAAATTCCCGCGGTCGATGAAGGCGTGCACTCGTGGGGCGGCGTCGTGGTGATTGCCGATTCAACTTACACCGCCATGAAAGCCCGTAAGGCGCTGGTCATCGACTGGGACTTTGGTCCGCACGTCGCCGAAAGCAGCGAATCGCTGCGCAGGCAATTCCGCCGTATCGTCGACACGCCGCAAAAGCAAGTTCTCAATATTGGAGACGTCGACACGGCCATTTCTAGCGCTCCGCAAAACAAGAAAGTAGAAGCCGATTACGAATGCCCCTTCCAGGCCCACGCCTGCATGGAGCCCATGAACTGCACGGTTTCGATCACTGAGAGCGATGCGGAAGTTTGGGCGCCCGCCCAAGGCCCCGAATGGGTAAAGCAAGTAGTGGCGCAAGTCTCCGGTCTCCCGCAAGACAAGGTCAAGGTCCACGTAACCCTCATGGGCGGAGGTTTCGGCCGCCGGTATCAGGCTGACTTCGCCATGGAGGCCGCGCAAATCGCCAAGAAGGTCGGCAAGCCCGTGCAACTCGTTTGGAGCCGCGAGGACGACATGACGCACGATTATTATCGCCCCGCATCCTATCATCGGCTCAGCGGCGCAATCGATGGCGAAGGCAATATCGTTGCCTGGAAGGATCGCTCCACTTCCACGCCGATCGCCGTCTTCTGGAATCCGAAATCGCCGCCGGAATCGAGCGAGATGGGCTGCACTATGCAGATGCCCTACCTGATGAAGAACTACAAGCTCGAGTTCGCGCCTGCCGAATCGGCCGTCCCACGCGCTTGGTGGCGTTCGGTCGAAGCCTCCAGCATTGGCTTCGTCATGGAGGGTTATATGGATGAGCTGGCGCACGCCGCCGGCATCGATCCTTACGAATTCCGAATGAAGCATCTCACGGCCGGGCGCAAAGTAGGCAATCCAAACGACGCCAAAGAACAGGCGCTCGATTGTAGCCGCATGCGCGGCGTGCTCAAGCTGGTGGCGGATAAATCGAATTGGGGATCGAAGCTTTCCTCCGGGCAGGGCCGCGGCATCGCCTGCCACTATTCCTTCCACAGCTACGTGGCAAATGTTGCCGAAGTCACTGTCGCCGATGGGAAAGTGCGCGTGAACCGGATCGTATCGGCTGTCGATATTGGAACTCCAGTCAGCCTCGACGGCATTCGCGCGCAGGTCGAAAGCGCCATCGTCTACGGCTTGACAGCCGCCTTGAAAAGCGAGATCACCATCGCCAACGGCCGCACCGTCCAGGCAAACTTCAATAAGTTCGATTGCCTGCGCATGAACGAGACGCCGAAGATCGAGGTCTACATCGTGCCGAGCGAACTGCCCCCGACGGGCATCGGCGAGCCTGGCCTGCCTCCCACTGCGCCGGCCGTCATGAATGCCATCTTCGCCGCCACCGGTAAGCGTATCCGCCGGCTACCTCTGATGCCGGACGACCTCAAAGCCTAAAACTACGTCGACGACAATAAAAAAACCACGATGGCGCACAAAACAGAAAACGAACCGAAATTGAAACGGGACGACCTGATTGGACTTTTGAATGAGGATTTGGAGAGAGAGTATCAGGCGATTATCGCCTACACCGTGTACTCTCAAGTGCTCAAAGGAGCACCCTACATGAACATTGCCGCGGAGTTAGCGATACATGCCGGCGAAGAGCTGGCACACGCGATCATTCTCGCCAACCAGATCGACTATCTAGGCGGCATGCCCAGCGTCGTTCCCAAGCCGGTGAAAACTTCCGAGAAAGCGGAAGAGATGCTGCGTTTCGATCTCGACAATGAGAACAATACCATTCGAAACTACCGGCTACGCATTAAGCAATGTGAAGCGCTTGAGGAATATGCTCTCGCCGAACAACTCCGCGGAATTCTTGTGCAGGAGCAAGACCACCAAACCGCTTTAGCCACTGCGCTCGGCATCGATGTTCCGGACGTGAATAGGCCTTAGAGCATTCCGGCGATTCGATGGAATGGCCGCTCAATGGTGATCCGAATGACCGTGTCTCCACTTCCAGTATTCGTTTTGATCCCTGTGATTAAGTCGCCGAAAATCGCGATGCGGGCGGTGAGTTTCGATAACCCACTGATTGTAGTATCCGGCTTCAGCGGGACCCCAGACATGATAGTCCGAGTAAGCCGGGTCATAGGCCCGGTAGCCGACATGGGTGGTGCAAGCTGTGAAAAGCGTCGCCAAAAAAAGAGAACCAGCCAG
Organism: Bryobacteraceae bacterium; assembly: GCA_036501045.1. GTDB lineage: Bacteria > Acidobacteriota > Terriglobia > Bryobacterales > Bryobacteraceae > Bog-105. The sequence goes on along the minus strand of DASYAX010000349.1, from coordinate 334 downwards.
AAGTGTCCGAACGAGGTTTGTGGACATAGGTAGCGTCTTCACTTGGTAAGACTGCTGGCTACGAGTAAATATTTCGATTTAGTGTCGATGGCGGTTTTGCGTGACCCGGAAGGCGCCGCAACGTGAAATTTCTCTCAAAGGCGCCGTGTTTGTCTTCGCACTGTTGGCCATCTTCTTGGGTGCCCCCTTCACTTTCCTCGGTGGTTCAGGCGCAGCCCGGGCAATCACGGCCATTCGCCTGACCGCCCTGAGCTGCAAGCCTCTTTCTTTATTGGGGCCCAGGCGTGACCAAGGGACTAAATCTGGGTGAGATTGATATGCGCACATCGCGCCC
>DASYAX010000348.1:0-9705 GCA_036501045.1 Bryobacteraceae bacterium | reverse complement strand
CTGAGCTCTCAAAGTTGGTGAAGCCGCTCGATAACGGTCTCGGTTATCAATTGCCCATTACACAATTGGAGTTGGCCGATCTAATCGGCGCCACCCGCGAGACCACTTCCACTACGTTAAATCAGCTGGAACGCCGCGGCTTGTTAAAACTCTCCAGGCGTCTGCTGACCATTGCGTCGCCGGTGATGTTGCTCTCCGCAGCTAACGCGAAACAGTCTCGAGCCAGCGGAAACGCGGGCGGCGCCTGAGTAATCCAACTAGGTAGTTTGCTTGCTAGCTAAGCGCACATATGTGTCCTCTAGCCCATGTTGGAGCAAGTACCTATAGAACTACTTAAGGTATTCAAATCAGCTATTTGCCGGTATTTTTGCTTGCTCCAAATACGGCACTTTTGCTACACTTCTTGCAGAAATTTCGATACTACCTGGTTGTGTTTCGTGAGCCTTCGATCCGGCGAGGGAGGGCTCCGCTCTTCCCGGACTGCTTCAGGGGTGAGCGGGCATTCCTCACGCATCAAGTAACACAGGAGATCAGTAGTGAGAGAAAAAGGTGTTGTTAAATGGTTTAACGCCGCTAAGGGATACGGATTTATCCAACGTTCCAATGGCGATGATGTGTTCGTCCATTTCTCTGCGATCCAGATGAATGGCTACCGAACGCTTGAGGAAGGCGCGGAGGTCGAGTTCGAGGTGAAGCGAGGCCCAAAGGGTCTACAAGCCGAGAACGTAAACCGTCCGTAAAGCAACCAACCAGTGTAAATCGGACCGCCCTCGCCGCCTGGCGCAGGGCGGTCTTTCTGTCTGTACAATCTAGCTTGCATGCTTCGTACGCCGTCTTTTGAAACGGTCCGCACGACCGGCAAGTTTCTGGCCGATTCCGGCTACGATGTGCCGGGCTTGGCGGATGGGCTGGACCTAACCGACAGTCTGTACGCCAACCTCGAAAATCTCGCTCCTTTGCTCGAGAAAACGGCCGGCGACTCCATTCTGCCGGTTCTGGCGCGGCTGTTTTTCGTGGGCTGGCCGGTGGACGAGCAGCTTTGCGGCCGGGTGATACCGGAACGAATCCTCGCCGGCGCTTTTGAAAGCGGCTTGCTGCGGCGGAGCGATTCGAAGATCGAGGCCGTTGCGATTCTGCTGCCTTTCCGGGGATTGCTGGTTGCCTGCGATGCGCCGCGGCTGCGCGGCGAAAATCGAGAGCTGATTATCGGCCCGAGCCCCTCGACGCACTTGATTGCGCGCCTGGCGGCTGGCGGCGCCGGAGAGACAACTCTGGATCTTGGCACGGGTTCGGGGGTCTTGGCTCTCGAAGCCGCACGTTATAGCGACAGCGTGACGGGCATCGACATAAACCCGAGATTTCAGGCGTTCGCCGAGTTCAACGCCGCGTTGAATGGAATTGACGGCGTCCGCTTTGTCTGCGGCGATGCGTTCCAGCCAGTGAACGAGAGGCACTTCTCACGAATCATCGCGAACCCTCCGTTCTTTCTCGGACCCGCAAAAGAGTACACTTACTCCGACAGCCCGCTCGAATTGGACGGCTTTACCCGCTATCTGGCCGAGCAAGCGCATGCCTATCTGGAAGAGGGTGGTTACTTCCAGATGATCTGCGAGTGGGTGGAGCTAGAAGGCCAACCATGGGAAAAGCGGCTTCGGCAGTGGGCGGCAAGCTCCGGCTGCGACGTGCTGGTTATGGTTGGTCCGCGCTTGAGTCCGATCAATTATGCCGAGAAACGCTCCCAGGAGGCCAAGCGGCTACACGGCGGGAGCGCGATGGATCTGTTCTCAAAGCGAATCGCCTATTTTGAGGAGCGCGGGGTACGAGGGATTTTGGGCGGCGTGATCAGCATGCGCAAGCGGCGGGGAGCGAATTGGTTTTCGAGTGTTGGGCTGAATCCCACGGGCGACTCGCTTGGTGAAACGGTTCGCGAGAGGTTCCGAAGCCTGGACTTTTTGGCGATGCACGGGGAAGACGAGCTGCTTGCGGCGAAATACCGGCTGGCGGCCGACGCCGGACTCGATCAGCGCCAGGCGTTAACTCCGGAAGGCTGGCAAATCGTTTCGAGCGAGCTGAGCAGGAAGGGATGCTTTCAGGATCGCCTGGGATTGGATGGCGTCGTAGCCGGCTTCCTTCCACTGTTCGACGGTAAACGGACTGTCTTCGAAATTGCGGGCTTCGTCGCGGAATCGCTTCCCTGTTCGCTCGAAGAGGCCCGGCAGCGCTGTTTGCAGTTGCTGCGCCGCCTACTGCAAAGCGGCTTCGTCCAGCCAATGAACGAACGGGCGGGTTAATAGTAGTACATGCACATTCGTAAGCTGGGTTCGACCGAGGCTGAAATTTCCGAAATCGGTTTTGGCGCCTGGGGCATCGGCGGCAAGCAGTGGCTGGGCGGCCAGGACGACGAATCCATGCGGGCCCTCAAGCGGTCTTTCGAACTGGGAATCAACTTAGTGGATACGGCGCTTGCCTACGGCGATGGCCACAGCGAGCAGCTAGTGGGCCAAGCGGTGAACGACAGTTTTCATCACGTATATGTCGCGACCAAAATTCCGCCGAAGAACCGGGTTTGGCCCGCTGCGCCCGCGACGCCCATCGGCGACGTTTTTCCTTACGACTACATTGTGGAATCGACCGAAGAGAGCCTGCGAAATCTGAAGGTGGAGCAGATCTACCTGCAGCAGTTTCATGTTTGGACGGATGCCTGGACCGGAACCGAAGAATGGCGGCGAGCCATCGAGGACTTGCGAGGGAGCGGCAAGGTTCGCTATTTCGGCATCTCAATTTCGGAGCACGATCCCGATTCGGCTTTGGAAGCGGTGAAGACTGGTTTGGTGAACGCGGTTCAGGTGATTTACAACATTTTCGACCAAACGCCGGAAAAAAACCTGTTTCCGCTCTGCCAACGGCTGAAGGTGGGCGTGCTGGCGCGCGTTCCGCTCGATGAAGGCGGATTGACGGGCACCATCACCGAAGACACGCGCTTTGAGCCCGGTGAATTTCGCGATTCGTATTTCCGCGGCGACCGCAAGCGGCAGGTAGCGGAGCGGGTGGCGGCTTTGCAGCGCGATCTGGAAGGCATTCCCGGCACCTTACCGGAGATTGCGCTGCGTTTCTGCCTCTCGCATCCTGCGGTGACGACCGTTATTCCCGGCATGCGGCGGGTGGCAACGGTGGAAAGCAGCGCTCGCGCGGCGGCCGCGGGGCCGCTCGATGCGGCGACGCTCGAAATCCTCAAGCATCACGCCTGGGATCGCAACTTCTACGAGTAGGCATGCGCATCGCCATTGTTTCCGACATTCACGACAATCTTTGGAATCTGGCGGCTGCCATACGGGCGGTCGAAGATGCCGACGCGCTGATTTGCTGCGGCGATCTTTGCTCGCCGTTTGTGATCGACGAGCTGGCCAAATTCCCAAAAGAGGTTCATATTGTCTTCGGAAACAACGACGCGGACCTGTTCCGCATCGCGGCCAAAGCATCGAAAAAGCCCAATTGCCGGCTGCATGGCGAGTTGTTCGAGACTTCCTTCGACAACGTTCGATTTGCGGTGAATCACTTTGACTACCTGGCGCGGCCGATGTCAAAATCGGGCGATTACGATGTGGTGTGTTTCGGTCACAACCACGAATTGGAGGTTTCGCGCGCGGGCGAGTGCCTGCGAATTAATCCAGGGCCGATCATGGGCGCAAAATTCTCGAGCGGGCAGTGGGAGGATGTGACGCCCACCTTCGCGGTTTACGAAACCACCTCGAAGACGCCCGAAATTTACGAGATCGAGCGGCGCGGCCTACCAGACGCGACAGGCGTTCCCGCGCACCATCGGCTGGCCGGCTTTACAGCCGAAGGCAACGCCGAACTCCGGTAGATCGGAGACCACACCGTTGATGCGGAACTCATCCGGCGAGTGCGGATCGGTAATGGCGTGGAGGCGTTTGCTTTCGGGGCGTTGGTCGCCGCAGGCCCACTGCGCCATGCCGATGAAGAAGCGCTGATCCGGTGAGAGGCCGTCGACCGGCTCCAGGTGCTGGTTCGCCGTCGCGTGTTTCCAGGCGACGTAAGCCAAGAGCGTTCCGCCAATGTCGGCCACATCTTCGCCGAGCGTGAGACTGCTATTGATGTGGATGTCGTCGATGACGACGTATTGCTTGTATTGATCGCGCACGCAGGCGACGCGCTGTTCGAAGGCTTTGGCATCCGCCGGCGTCCACCAGTCCTTGAGATTGCCCTGCGCGTCGAACTGCCGCCCCTCGTCGTCGAAGCCGTGCGTCAGCTCGTGGCCGATGGTGGCTCCGGTGTTGCCGTAATTGGGCGCGGCGTCCATCTTCGGATCGAAGAGCGGCGGCTGCAGCACGCCGGCCGGAAAGTTGATGTCGTTCATTTGCGGATCGTAATAGGCATTCACGGTGGGCGGCGTCATGAACCACTCACTGCGGTCGACTGGCTTGCCGATCTTGTTCAGATCGCGGCGTTCCTCAAACGCGGCCGCGCGCATGACATTGCCCGCGAAATCGTCTGGCTTGACTTGGAGCGAGCTGTAATCGCGCCATTTATCCGGATAGCCGATTTTGTTGACGATGGCATCGAGCTTGGCGAGCGCTTGTTGCTTGGTGGCATCGCTCATCCAGGTCAGCTCTTTGATATCCGCGCCCATTTCCGCTTCGATCTGCCGGGTCATTTTCAAAGCGTCCTGCTTGGTCTGCGGCGCGAACGTCTTCGCCACGAAGACCTGCCCGAGCGCTTCACCAAGCTGGCGATCGACTAATCGGGTGCATTTTTTCCAGCGCGGCGGCATTTCCTTGACGCCCTGCAGATAGCGGCTGTAGAAATCGAACTCCGGTTGAGCGAACTTGGCCGAGAGAATCGCGGCTTCCGAATGAATCAAATGCCAGCGCAAGTACGCGCGCCAGGAAGCTAAGGGCTGGTCATGTAATTCCTGATTCATTTCTCCGAAGAATTTCGGCTCAGAGACGTTCAACACGTGAAAATCTGGCGCGCCGCTCTTGGCGAGATAGACGTCCCAGTCGAAAGCGGGAGACATTTGGCGCAGCTCCGCTCGGGTGAGCTTGTGCTTCAGGTTATATGGATTGCGCTTTTTGACACGGGTGAGAGAGGCTTTGGCCAAGCCGGTTTCAATGGTCATTACCATGCGGGCATCGGCTTCGGCATCGGGCGCGGATTCGCCCAGGAGCGTGAGCATGCGCTGGACGTGATTGAGATATTGGCCGCGAATTTCCTGCGATTTGGCATCGGTTTTGGTGTAGTAATCGCGGTCGGGCAAACCGAGACCGCCCGCCGCCGCGCCGGTGATCATTTGCGACGAATTATCGTAATCCTGTTCGGATCCGAAGCCAAAGAGTAAACTTCGGCCGGCACCGGTGTGGTGCTGTTCGCCCACGTAGCCGGCGATCTCCTCGGCCGATTTTAGAGCGGCAATCGCGGCCAAGGCAGGCTCGAGCGGCGTGACGCCGGCGCTTTCGACTGCGCCTTCGTCCATGCAGGCGTGAAAATAATCGCCGATTTTCTGTTCATTGGCGGTGCGCGCCGGAGAGGGACGGGAGGCCTGCTCGAGAAGGCCCCACAGGAAGCGCGTGTTTTCCTCGCTCAACTTGCTATAGACGTCCCACCTTGCCTCGTCAGCCGGAATCGGATTCAGCTTGTTCCAGTTTCCGCAAGCGTACTTGAAAAAATCGGTGCAGGGATCCGCGGACTTGTCCATGAACGCCGTTTCAAGACTGGGTGTGTAGGGCAAAACGGTCAGCGGCCGGTCTTGCGCAAGGAGAGGATTGGCAAGAGCTGCCGCCAATAGCAGGGACGAAATCAGGACTGAAGCCATGTTAGGTATCTTTGCAGACCGTCGATCACGGGGAGCGCAATAATCTCGGGCGTATCGTAGCTATGCAGCTCGACGATCTTGTTCTCAACCGTGCGAAAGCGGTCTTCGGTGGTCTTGATGAGCAGTAAGATCTCCGACGTTTTTTCGATTTTTCCTTGCCAGTGATAGACGCTCTGGACCGCGGGCAGTAGGGTTACGCAGGCGGCCGCGCGCGTCTCGATCAGAGCGTTTGCGATGCCGAGCGCCTGCCGCTCATCGGCGCATGTGCACAACACAACCAAGGCATCTGTCATAAAAAATTCGTTTTCGCTGGACCTTTCGTCAAAACAAGTTTATAAACGTATTTAAGAATGTTCCGTTCGTTTCTTCGACCGATTGCTGCTTTGGCCACGCTGGCGGGCTTGGCCGCTTACGCAACCATCATGTTGCGCGGACCCCAGGGCTTGAATGCCCTGGCGGAAAAGCACCGCGAAATTCGCGCGCTGCAAGAGGACAACGCGAACCTCGCCCACGACATCGAAGCCGAGAAGCAGCGTATTAAGCGATTGCAAACCGACCCGAGCACGCAAGAACTAGAATTGCAAAAGCTCGGTTTTCTGCATGAGCACGACACGCAATTCAAGGTTTCGAAACCGGCTAGCCACTAGCGGCACGAATCGCTGCGGCGACTTGGCGAATCGTCTCTTCTTCCGCCAGTAATAAGCGGTGCGGTAACCAAAAAGCGTCATGAATGCGCGCTTCGGCAACGGGACACGGCAGGACCCGGCATCCGCCCAATTGATAGAGCGGATTTTGATATAGGGTGTGCGGATAAAAGGGCGTACACGGAATGCCCGCAGCAGCCAGACGCTGACAGAACCGCTCACGGCCCCCTAGCACCCGCCCGATCAGAAGATAGAACGAGTTTTGAGACTGGGCTAAGGGCTCTTTTGCCCAAACAATTTGTTTAAGATCTACTAGTAAACCCTTCAATAATTGGGCGTTAGCGCTTCGCCGAGCCATTTGGGCGGGCAGCCGCTCGAATTGGGCCAGTAGAACGGCGGCGTGAAATCCGGAGAGGCGAAAATTGGTTCCCAGACGGCCGTGCTCATAGAAACTTCGACCGGCGATACGCCCGCAATTCGCCACCGAGCGCGCGCGTTCGGCGAAGGATTCGTCGGAAGTGACCAGCATGCCGCCTTCGCCCGCGGACAAAATCTTGCCGTTTTGAAAGCTGAAGGAACCGGCAATGCCAAAGCTGCCGGCGCGCTTACCAGCGTATTCGACGCCTTGCGCGTGAGCGGCGTCTTCGAATAAAACGAGGCCGGTTTCACGGCAAATCTCAAGTAACGGTTCCATCTCGCACATGACGCCACCGAAGTGTACGGGAAGAATCGCTTTGGTACGGGGAGTGATGGCGGCTTCGACTTGACGTGGATCGATGTTGTAGGAATGCTCTTCGATATCGACGAATACCGGTGTCGCTCCGACGCGCGACACCGCCATGGCGGTTGAGACAAAGGAAATGGCAGGCACGATCACTTCGTCTCCCGCGCCGACGCCGAGTAAAGAGAGCGCCAGCTCCAGCGTGACGCTCCCGTTGCAGGCGCTAATGCCGAATCGCGAGTGCTGGTAGGCGGCAAAGCTCTGCTCGAATTCAGCGACAAACGGGTGAAAGCCGCCCCACTGCGGGCTCTCCAAAACCATTCGAAGCAATTCGGCTTCCCGCTCATCGGCCTGCGGCCAGGGAGGAATGTGCATTCAAAGATTCCGCAGAAACGGATTGCGCTCCTTTTCGTATCCAATGGTTGTGGCGGGGCCGTGCCCGGGAATCACCACGGTGTGATCCGGCAGATCGAAGAGGCGCGTTTTGATGGACGCGAGGAGCTGGCGGACGTCCCCGCCGGGGAGATCGGTGCGACCGATGGAATCACGAAACAGGGTGTCGCCGGCCACTAGCTTTTCTTCATGGGGAATCCAGAGGCACACGCTTCCACGGGTGTGACCGGGCGTGTGCATCACCTCAAAGGCGGCTTCGCCCAGGTTTAGAACCGTTCCATCGCCGGCCGCCACGTCGATTTCCGTTTTCTCGGGGACCGGAACGCCGAGCCAATCCGCCTGCATGGGCAGCGCCTCAAGTTGTTCGCGGTCGTGCTCGTTCATGTAGACCGGCGCTCCGGTCAGACTTCGGAGCTTGCGCGCGCCGGCTACGTGGTCAATGTGACCGTGAGTAATAACGATAGCGGTTACTTTGAGATGATGCCGGTCGAGAATGGCGGTAATTTCGGAGACATCGTCCCCGGGATCGACCACGATGGCCTCGCGGGTTTGTTCGTCGCCGAAGATGGAGCAGTTACAGCGCAGCAGACCGACCGGAAGGATGACGTGAATCATGCGCAGCTTTTATGGTAGCCGCCGCGGAAGGATCAACTGAAGCCGTGTTGGAATAGTTAATCGCGCTAGCGGGCGATTGAGATGGGCCGGCTTCCGCAAACGCTGTTTACCCAGCACGGCCAACGGTTCGCCCGTCGAGCGCGTAGTCAGACACTTAGTGTCCCTTCCGCCTGATCAATTCCAAAGTGAGAAATTCGTTCTGACCAGATTTCAAATTTACTGTCTGGCCCGGATAGCCACTCAACACGTCCAAGTTCGAATACTCCGTCCGTTGAGGTCGGAGAATGCGAAGATTTGATAGGCGCCGGGCGACAGGATTAGGGAGGGCGATTGAATTCCTATTTTGAACGTTTTTGCGTCGGCAAATGCGGAGGAAGTTGGGATGACCACTAAGTATCCTTCCTTTTGGTCGCCCCTTGGACGGATGTTCGCGACTAGCGAAGCGCAATCGTAAGTCATGTTCAAAGTCAGCGGATGGCTGCCGCCGTCTGGAGTGACTCGCAGGTAGTCGGCAGTCGCGCTAACGCCTTTGTACCAAGCCGAATCCAGGCACTCCAGGCCAGATTGCCCAACGTGGAGACGGTACTTGCCGGGCGGAACTGGAGCGAACATAAGGGCCGGCGGGTCGCCAGCCTCCACTATTTCGAGTGGCCAGTTGTCCGGATCCAGCGTGCTAAGCGATAACTCCGGACTGTCAAGCAGCAGCCTTCGATAACGTTCTTCCGCCGAATCTGCAATCGGAGAGGTCGCGTGGTTGACAATGATCGGAATGGATGAAGCGGGATGAACGGCAATCGGGAGATCTCTGATGTCTGCGTTTACATCTATTTCTTGCCGCGCCTCGTAGTCCTGGAAAGTGCCGCCCTGGGCTGAGACGACAATCCTCCAAATGCCACTTGGCAAAGCATCGGCAACAAAGTGCCCAGTTTGGCGATCGAAACCAATTCCCTCCAGCAGGTACTGACCGCTCTGATTCTCGACCGTTGTCGTGACGAGCATTCCGGTCGGAATGCCAGTGATATTAGCGGATACGCGATAACTAATTCTTCCCGGAGATGAATATCAGCGCGATATTCCTGTCCCGGCCGCAATTCGATCGCTGTGGCGGAAGCTATATTCTTCGTGTCGCCAAAAAATGCTGGCGAGATTACATGTGGCGGCGCTTTGGAGTCTGAGGGCTCAAGGGGATACCCGGCGGCAAACACGAGATACAATCCTGGTCGAAGATTATCCACACGATAAGAGCCGTCGTCATCGGTGTAGTGTTGCGGCAGTTGATTCAGCCAAGTCTTATACCCGTTCAAAATGTTCAATTGCGCAATTTCGACAATCGTGTTCTTAATCGGCATTCCATCTTGTGTAGTTAGCTGGCCGGTGATTGTCGCGGCAGGGAACAAGATAAGTTGAAAATCATTGTCGCTAGCGCCGACGGTGAACGTCGGCTCATGCTTCGGGTAGTTCGTCGAATAGGAGTCAAAGAATCCCGGCTTCACGGGCGT
>DASYAX010000347.1:0-7023 GCA_036501045.1 Bryobacteraceae bacterium | reverse complement strand
GCTCCGCAATCGCGTTCGGCGCCAGAAGCTCACTCCGGAGCTTGCCGAAGACATCCTCCCCAAAAATATTCTGATGATCGGCCCCACAGGCGTCGGCAAGACGGAAATTGCGCGCCGCCTCGCCCGCCTGGCCGGCTGCCCCTTCGTAAAAGTAGAAGCTTCGAAATACACGGAAGTGGGCTACGTGGGCCGCGACGTGGAATCCATGGTGCGCGATCTGGTGGAAACTTCCATCGACATGGTGCGCGAAGAGAAGCTGGATGAAGTGGCTGAGCGCGCGGAGCAGTCCGCCGAAGAGCGCTTGCTCGATCTGCTCCTCCCGGCTTCGCCCGTCCCGGCAGACGCCAGTCCCGCTTCCGAATCGCAGCGCCGCGAGCAAGTGCAGCGCACCCGCGAAAAACTTCGCGTGCAGCTCCGGGAAGGCAAGCTCGATCAGCGCATGGTGGAAGTGGAAGTCCGCGAACGGTCCATGCCTTCCTTCGAAATCATCACGAATCAGGGCGTCGAGGAGATGGACGTCAACGTGAAGGACATGCTTTCCGGCATGTTCGGCCAGCAAAAGAAGAAGCGGAAGATGACGGTGGCCGAAGCCTTCGATTATCTGATTCAGGAAGAAGAAAACCGCCTGATTGACATGGATCAGGTCACTCGCACGGCGGTGGATCGCGTCGAGCAAATGGGAATTCTTTTCATCGACGAAATCGACAAGATTGCCGGGCGTGAATCGGGGCACGGCCCGGATGTGTCGCGCGAAGGCGTGCAACGCGACATTCTTCCTATTGTGGAAGGCACCACCGTGAACACGCGCTACGGCATGGTGCGCACAGACCATATTCTTTTCATCGCCGCCGGGGCCTTTCACACCACGAAACCGTCCGATCTGATTCCCGAATTGCAAGGCCGCTTTCCGATTCGCGTCGAGCTCAGCTCGCTTTCCGAAGCCGACTTCATCCGCATCCTTACCGAACCGAAAAATGCCCTGATCAAACAATATGTTGCGCTCCTCGATACCGAAGGTTTCAAACTTGCGTTCACCGAGGACGCGATTGCGTCCATCGCCAGCTTCGCCGCCAAAGTGAACGAGCACACCGAAAATATCGGCGCCCGGCGCCTGCACACGATTCTCGAAAAGGTGCTCGAAGAGATTTCCTTCGAGGCCCCGGAAATGAAAAAGAAGTCCTTTAAGCTCGATGCTGCTTACGTGCAAAAGCAGCTCGCGAACATCGTGAAAGACCAGGATCTGAGCCGCTACATCCTTTAGAAAATCAGAAAATGAAAATTCGAAAAGGGGACTTTGCGCCCGGACCCGTAGCTCAGCCTCACGCCCATCGCGTCCCGATTTTCTACTTTCTTTTTCTCATTTTCATTCTGTATGGTTGTGCCGCTCCTGGCGAACCCATCGAGCGCAAGCCGCCCACCCTCACTCCTGTGACCGACCTTACCGCTTCGCAATCCGGCAACGACGTGATTCTCACCTTTACGCTTCCGCGTGACTCCGTCGAAAAGCGCGAGATTCTAAAGCCAATCTCCATCGATGTGTACCGGAATTTCGAACCAGTCCGGCCCGCGTCCTCGCCGGCAGCCGTCGCACCTGCAAACCCCACTCTGCTTCTCACGATTCCACCCGCAATGGTGGACCGCTACACCGTCGAAGGACGGGTTCGATTTGTCGATTCGCTTCGCCCCGAAGATTTCTCGGCTGGCGGCAGCGAGGCTGTCTACCTCGTCCGCGCGTTTGTCTCGCCCAAAAAGCTTTCCGCAAATTCCAACGTCGCGGCGCTCACGGTATATCCTGCCGCCGATCCGATTGCCGACCTCAAAGCGGAATTTAAGCGCACGGGCGTTACTATCTCCTGGACGCCACCCGAAAAAACTCTGATCGGCACAGCGCCCAATATCGCTTCTTATCGGGTTTATCGAGCAGAAATAGAATCGACCCCGAGCGCCAGGGCGAATTCGCCCGCGGCCGGCAGCACGGAAGTCCCCAACACAAAAGTTCCCTTTGCGCGCATCGCAGAGCTCGCATCTCCGCCCTACATCGATACGCAGACCGAACTCGGCAAGACCTACGTGTACTCGGTGCACAGCGTGGCGCAGTACCCTGGCGTCCAGATCGAGTCGCTCAATTCAAATTTCGCCACCATCACGCCGAAGGACGTTTTCCCCCCGCCTGCTCCGCAGGATCTTGTCGTCGCCTTTGTTCCGGCCGTCTCCGGAACGCCCGCTTACCTCGATCTTTCCTGGTCCATCAGCGCGGCAACCGATATCGCGGGTTACAACGTCTATAGAAGTGAGGATGCCTCGCGCCCCGGGACGCGCGTGAATTCCGAGTTGTTGCTTACGCCCGCGTTTCGCGATATGAATGCAGTGCCCGGTCGCACTTATTTTTATACCGCCACCGCGGTCGATCGCTCTGAAAACGAAAGTCCGGCCAGCCCGCCGGCCTCCGGCAGCTTTCCGGCGCCCGATCAGCAATGAGAAGCAGAGAAGAACCCAGACTCGCAGCAATGCAAGAAACTCTCATCCCCGATCCACTGAAGGTTGGCCGCAAGGTTCTGGCCTCGACGCATCGCACCGCCCTGCAAACCGGTATTTTTATGGGCGCTCTCCTGATCGTCGTCATGATCGCCGCGCTCTTTGTCGCCAATCGCGTTCCCGGTACTGAACGCTACGCCCTCGAACGCAACGCCACTTTCTGCGCCCTTTTCTTCATCTGCATGCTGATTCCGATCGCTCGCTACTTTAACCGCCCGATGCCGATGTTCATGTCCGCGATGGTCGGATGGATCACATTCGTTATCGCTTACGACGTTACCGGCATGTTCTACCAGAACCTGTTCCAGGTGTTGCGCAGTCCGTTTGAAGCGCTCATCGAGGGAGCGATTGTCTACGGCGTGGCCGCTGTAGGCGCCTGGGTGATCGGCATGTTTCTCGAGGCGCGCCTGCGCCCGCTCGCCCCTCGCCGCCGCCGCACCGATCATCTCCATCAACAACCATGAAACCTCACCATGAATCCTAAATCATGAAACTTTGCCGCTTCCAGCCGCTCGAATTCGCCGCAGCCGACGTCGCCCGTGCGCCCCACGAAGTTCATCCGCATCCCCGCCACGGCATCATCGAAGCGAACACCGTCCACGAATTTAGCGGTGAGCTCTGGGGCGCGCGCGAACGCACCGCCCAAAAATGGCCGCTCGACTCCGTAAAATTCCTGCCGCCCTCCGTCCCCTCGAAAATCGTCTGCGTCGGAAAAAATTACGTCGACCACGCCGCCGAAATGGGCGGCCCTCCGCCGAAGAGTCCCATAATTTTCCTGAAGCCTTCGTCAGCAATCATCGCGCCCGAAGAACCCATCATCCTTCCCCGCATCTCCCAGCGCGTCGATTACGAAGGCGAAATCGCCATCATCATCGGCCGCCGCTGCCATCTGCTCGCCCCCAACGAAGACGTCCGCCCCTACATCCTCGGCTACACTTGCTTCAACGACGTCACCGCCCGCGACCTCCAGAAACTCGACGGCCAATGGACCCGCGGCAAAAGCTTCGACACCTTCTCCCCCTTCGGGCCGCTACTGGAGTCTGACCTCAATCTTGCCGATACCAGAGTAGAGACCTACGTCAACGGCGTTCGGAAACAGTCCGCCAGCGTCTCAGAAATGATCTTTTCCGTTGATGTTATAATTCGGTGGATAGCTGAGGTGATGACGCTCGAACCCGGCGATGTGATCGCCACCGGAACACCAGCGGGAATCGGCACCCTCGCCGACGGCGACGTAGTGGAAGTAAGCGTCACCGGAATCGGCACACTTCGCAATCCGGTCGCAGCCTTCGCCGAATAGGCGCTACTCGCCGCCTAACAAGAGTTTTGTAGGTCGCGGTTTTAACCGCGACACTCACATCAGGTTTTTGACGAGGGGCTTCAGCCCCTGACGTAAGTTTTTGAAGCAATCACAAAGGTGAAAAAATGAAATTCTTCCTCGATACCGCGAATCTCGACGAAATCCGCCAAGGCGCGGCCTCCGGCGTAATTGACGGCATCACCACCAACCCCACCCTCGCCGCCAAAGAAAAGAAACCCTTCCGCGAACTCATCATCGAAATCTGCAACATCGTAAAGAACGGCGCCATCAGCGCCGAAGTCGTCTCCACCGATTACGACGGCATGCTCCGCGAAGCCCGCGAAGTGGTCAGCTGGCATCCCAATGTCGTCGCGAAAATTCCCATGACGCCCGACGGCGTCCGCGCCCTCAGCGTCCTCTCCAAAGAAGGCGTCCGCGTCAACGTCACCCTCGTTTTCTCCGCCGCGCAGGCGCTTCTCGCGGCCAAAGCCGGAGCCTATTTCGTCAGCCCGTTTCTCGGCCGCCTCGATGATATCTCTCAAGACAGCATGATTCTTCTTCGCGACATCCTCCAAATTTATCGCGCGTATGATTACAAGACGCAGGTGCTCGCCGCGAGCCTTCGCCATCCGATGCACGTGGTCGAAGCCGCGAAGATGGGAGCGCATATCGGAACCATGCCATACAAAGTTTTCGAAATGCTCTTCAAGCATCCGCTCACGGACCGGGGCCTCGAATCGTTCCTGAAAGACTGGGAAAAAGCGCGCGATACGCTCGGCGAAATTTCCGAGCCGGTCGGCGCGCGTAAAGGCGGGCGTTGAAACACATTTTTTCGAATTGGAGCGAACTGCTGCCGGTTGCCGGCCTCATCGTCATGGCCGCAATTGGCATCGTTGTCTGGCTGCGGCGCAAGCCTATCGACGACTCCGAAATTGAACGCCAGCGCCGCGCCTACCTGAACAAGGTCGGCCGCATCGTCGAAGGCCAAATCCTCGAAATCTCCGAAAATGCTTTCCCGGCCGACGACGCCAAGCAGCATTCAACTCCCGCAAAATTTAATCCGAGTTCCAGCAGCGGCGCGAAGATAACCGGAGCCGCGGCGGCCACCAACGGAACGCAGCGCCTCATCTATTACACTTACTCGATCTCCGGCGTCACCTACGAAACCGCGCAAGACGTCACCGGCCTTGAAGAGCGCCTGCACCTCAAGCGCGCCGCCGTAGGCCAAACCGCCAGCGTAAAATACGACCCCTCGAATCCCAGCAACTCGATTCTGCTAGCCGACGATTGGTCCGGCCTGCACTGAACGCCTCGCGATAAAAGAGTCCAGTGCATGTGCGCCGTAATCAAAAGTAAAATCATTCCGGCAATCCCAAGCCGCAATGAGGACACCGATGGTTGAGGGGCAAGCTCGATGGCGCCAGAGCCGAGAACCAGCCCCCCTGCCACGGCTTCCCACAGCGAGGGCATGGCCAAGTCTTGTATTGATGCGCCGTCCAGGCCAGGAACGCAATACAAGCGCCCCAAAATATCCCAACACCCGGTGTGAGACGATCCTTAGGATCGATGAAAAAATGGATAAGTAGCCAGCCAATCGGGCCAACCAAGTAGGCCACCACAAGTCGCCGGGAGATGCAACGCATCTTCTTCCACCGTTCTCCGTAGGCATGATTTGTCATGATTCTCTCGGAGGGAAGTTCTTGCTGGAATTCAAGGAGAGGGATACGAGAGCTTTCGCGTAGTGATTCCGTTCGATTCGTACGAATCGTTGCGCCATAGATGGCGTTTGCGCTGTTCAATCCAATTGCCAATCTCGTCGTCTACGTACTCGTAAATCGTAACGCTGCTCAGAGTGTTGCTACCGTCAAATTCGTTATAGGTCCACACCTTGGCTTCACGGCCTCTTCCATCATATTCATAGCTATACTTGCCGTCCAGCAACCAGTAGAGACCGGGTGACCAAGGCACAAATAATGATACCCGAATCTGGGCGAGTCTAGCCTGCTGACGCGCCAAGTCGTGACCTGACTCGATCTCAAAGCGCCACGCCCGTTACTACGGCGCCCTGCATGGTGCTACACTTTCAAGTTTCGTACAGGAGAAAAACATACTAGATGCGCATCCGTCCATCGCGCTTAGCACTCGCAATCCTCGCAATAATCGCAGTTCCGCTCATCGTCTCCGCGCAGCAATCACCGCAACTAGCCGATCCCAGCCAGTATTCCGCCATGCGCTGGCGCCTCATCGGCCCGCATCGCGCCGGTCGCGTTACGGGCGTCGCCGGCATCTCCGGCGATCCTTCCACCTACTACATGGCCACGCCCGGCGGCGGCGTCTGGAAAACCACCGACGCAGGTGAAGTCTGGTTCCCTATTTTCGACCAGCAGCACGTCGCCTCCATCGGCGCGATCGCCGTCGCTCCTTCAAATCCAAAAATCATCTACGTCGGCACCGGCGAGCAAACCCCCGGCGACGGCGTCTACAAATCCACCGATGCCGGCGCCACCTGGACGAACATCGGCCTGAAAGAATCGAAATACATCAGCTCGATCATCGTAGATCCCAAAAATCCGGAAATCATCGTCGTCGGCGTCCTCGGCCATCCTCTCCTCAGCGTCGCCCCCGCCAGCCCCGATCGCGGCGTCTACAAAACCACCGACGGCGGCAAGACCTGGAAGAAAACTCTCTACAAGGACGATCTCACCGGCGTCGCCGACCTCGAGGTGGATCCCGAAAATCCGCGCCTCCTCTACGCCGCGCTCTGGCATCCCACCGATTTCTTCGCCGGTGAAGATGGCCCCGAGAAACCAAATTCCTGGATCTACAAATCCACCGATCAAGGCGCCACCTGGAAAGAGCTCGCCTACAGCGGCTTCCCGAAAGGCCCGTGGGACCGCGTCGGCATCGCCGTCGCCCCAGGCAATCACGGCCAGCGCGTCTTCGCGATTCTCACGCAAGGCCTCTATCGCTCTGACGATTCCGGCGCCACCTGGAAGCAGATCACGCAAGACACGCGCGTAATCGGCAATCCCTATTTCGCCCGCGTCTTCGTCGATCCGCGCAATGCCGACCTCGTCTACGTGATGCAGACTTCTCTCTACCGCTCCACCGACGGCGGCAAGACGTTCATCTCCTTCAAAGGCGCTCCCGGCGGCGACGATTACCACAACATGTGGATCGACCCGCAG
>DASYAX010000346.1:0-27312 GCA_036501045.1 Bryobacteraceae bacterium | reverse complement strand
CGCCTTTCTCGAAGGCCGTCTCACCGAAGACCACCTGCTGAACTTCCGCCACGAGCTACGCGATAAGCCCGGCCTTTCTTCTTACCCACATCCCTGGCTCATGCCGGATTTCTGGCAGTTCCCTACCGTCTCCATGGGCATCGCGCCCATCAATTCCATTTACAACGCGCGCTTCCTGCGCTACCTCGAAAACCGCGAGCTCATTCCAAAAACCGGCCGCCGCGTCTACGCCTTTCTCGGCGATGGCGAGATGGATGAGCCCGAATCCACCGGCGCGCTGCACGTCGCCGCGCGTGAAAAGCTGGATAATCTCTGCTTCGTCATCAACTGCAATCTGCAGCGCCTCGATGGTCCCGTGCGCGGCAACGGCAGCGTCGTTCAGGAGCTCGAAGGCGTCTTTCGCGGCGCCGGCTGGAACGTGATCAAGGTTCTCTGGGGCAGCGATTGGGACGAGCTGTTCACGCGCGATACCAGCGGCTTGCTCCTCAAGCGCATGGAAGAATGCGTCGACGGCGAATATCAGAATTTCAAGGCGCGCGGCGGCGCCTACGTTCGTAAGGAATTCTTCGGCAAATATCCCGAGCTCCGCGAATTGGTCAAAGACAAGAGCGACGAAGAACTGGGGCAGATGCGCCGCGGCGGGCACGATCCCGTCAAGGTCTATAACGCCTTCAAACGCGCCCACGAGCACAAGGGCCAGCCCACCGTGATTCTCACCAAGACCGTCAAAGGCTACGGTCTGGGTGAAGCCGGTGAAGGCAAGAACATCACGCACCAGCAAAAGAAGCTCAACGAAGAAGAGCTGTTCTATCTGGCCAACCGCTTTAACCTGGAGCTTTCAAAGGAAGAGATCCATTCCATCTCTTTCATTCGCCCGGCCGCGGACAGTCCCGAAATTCAATACCTCAAGTCCCGCCGCGAAACGCTAGGCGGCTATTTGCCCGCCCGCTCTCCCAAAAAGATCGAGCTGAAAGCCCCGCCCATCGAAACGTTCCAGGAATCTTTGGGCGGCTCACGCGGCCGTGAGGCGTCTACTACCAGCGCCTTCGTCGCCGTTCTAAAAATCCTGCTTAAAGTTCCCGAAATCGGCAAATATGTAGTGCCGATCATTCCCGACGAAGCCCGCACCTTCGGCATGGAATCCATGTTTCGCGAGCGCGGTATCTACGCGAGCGGCGGCCAGCTTTATAAGCCCGTCGATAGCGACGTCTTGATGTACTACAAGGAAGCCCAGAACGGCCAGATTCTCGAAGAAGGCATTACCGAGGCGGGCGGCATGGCCTCCTTCACGGCCGCCGGCACCGCCTATGCCAACGTCGGAGTTCCTTCCATCCCCTTCTTCATCTACTATTCGATGTTCGGCTTCCAGCGCGTGGGCGACCTGATCTGGGCTTTTGCCGATGCGCGCGGCAAAGGGTTCCTCGTCGGCGGCACAGCCGGACGCACGACCCTGCTCGGCGAAGGCTTGCAGCACGATGACGGTCATAGCCACGTGCTATCGAGCGTCGTCCCCACCTGCAAGAGCTACGATCCCGCCTATGCTTACGAAATTGCGGTTATCGTGCAGGACGGCATCCGCCGCATGTACGAAAACAACGAAGATCATTTCTATTACCTAACGGTCGGCAATGAAAACTATGTGCAGCCTCCCATGCCGTCCACGCCGAATCTGGCGGAAGGCATTCTGCGCGGCATGTACTTATATCAGTCCGCGTCCGGTCCCGCGCAAGTCAATCTGTTCGGAAGCGGCGCCATCTTGAACGAAGCGCTGAAGGCGCAAAAAATTCTCGCGGACAATTATGGGGTAAGCGCCGACGTCTGGAGCGTCACCAGTTACACCGAGCTGCGCCGCGACGCCCTGATTACCGATCGTTGGAACCGCCTCCATCCAAACGAGCCGCAGCGCAAGCCATATCTTCTGCAGACGCTTTCCTCGCAGGACGTACCGGTCATCGCCGCCACCGATTACATGAAAATCGTGGCCGATCAGATTGCACCCTGGCTGCCCGGCCGCCTCACCGCACTTGGCACCGATGGCTTTGGCCGCAGCGAGAATCGCGAGCATCTGCGCCGCTTCTTCGAAGTGGACGCCTCGAGCATCGCCGCTGCCGCTCTCTCTCGCCTGGCCCTGTGGAAACGCTTCGATCCGGCCCGCGCTCAGCAGGCGATCGCCGATCTCGGCCTCGATCCGGCGAGCATCGACCCGGCAATCGCTTAGCGCCTTAGAGCACCAATTCCCAGGTTTCGCCCACCAGCGATTTGCCGAAGCTGTGATGCCGCTTTTCGCTGCTCAAGCCAAAGCCTGCCTTCTTATAAAGGTGCCGGGCCGGGTGCAAAATACTTTGCGTCCAAAGCACGATCTTCCGGTAACCCGTTTGCCGCGCAAATGCAACACACTCGGCGATCAAACGCGCCCCGATGCCGAGTCCGCGCGCTTTGGGCTCTACCAACAGCAGCCGCAGCTTCGCCACGGTCTTCGATTGCTTCACCAGAAACACGCAGCCCACTGGTTCGCCGTGCCGCTCCGCAATCCAGCAGCGCTCCCGCTGCGCATCGTAATGGCGAATGAATTTGGCGGTGATTTCCGCCGCCATCGCCTCCATATCTTCATTCCAGCCGTACTCTTCGGCATACACCGCTCCATGCCGCGCCACCACCCATCCCATGTCTCCCGGGCGGTGCTGGCGAATCGCGTAGTGCGCCGGTTCCGTGCTTTCAGAAGAAAGCAGATCCTGGATGGTCTTCATCGCCTTGGTCAACCGCGTCTGTTGTGACACCGATAAGTCGCGCAAGAGCATTCCGATCTCTTCGCTCGCCCGTGAATCGAGCGGCGCGTAGGCTCTTTGCCCCGCCGCTGTAAGAGACAAAACGATTTCGCGCCCATCCGTCTTAGACCGCTTCCGGTCAATCAATCCGCGCTTGGCAAAGCTTCGCAGGATCCTGCTCAAATATCCGGGGTCCAGACCCAGGCTGACGGAAAGGTCAGCGGCCGTGATCGCTTGCCGATGCACCAGCTCGTAAATAACCCGGCCTTCGGTCAGCGAGAATTCGCTAGCTAGTAATTTGTCTTGCAGCACGCCGATCTTCTGCGTATAAAAACGATTGAAACTGCGGACGGCGGCAACGCGCTCCTGTTCCATATTCGTTGCTATTGTCCGCCGGAATGGTTGCTAAAAGCAACCTTCTACTTTTAAGCCATTAGCGTTTTTTCCCTAGGCTTTCCATGAAACCGGCGCGTTTGGCGCGTACGTCAGCTAGTCCGTAAGTGCTTTGGAGGAAGAAAAATTTGTCAAAACTATATCGCAGTACCATTCCACTAGCCCTGGCGCTCTTTGCCGGCGCCGCCACTCTGGCGCACGCGCAAAGCGGGCTCGACGTCTATTTTGGCGTCGGCACGGCGCGCGTTGGTTCTAATGGACAATCCGTCGACACTTTCGGAACCGGCAATCTCTTCAACACCCCGGAACTAGCGGGCAGCTTTGGAAAAGCCGGCGCCGATTTCATGCTCACGCCACATTTTGGAGTCGGCGGTGAGACCGACTTCCGCTTCTCGCAAGCGGCTTACGCCGGCCTCAACTACCGTCCCACGTTCTACGATTTCAACGCCATCTGGCTGCCCACCGGACATGCCTTCAAACGCATCGTGCCGGAATTGCAGGGCGGTCTCGGCGGCGCTAGGTTGAGTTTCTTCTACCCGCAGTCCTACTGCGATGTCTTTTCCGGCTGCAGTTCAAGCAACACATTCGTTGAAAGCTCGAATCATCTCCAGGTACACATGGAGGCCGGTGTTCGTCTTTACCTCACGTCACATCTGTTCCTTCGGCCGCAGGTGGACGCGCACTATGTAAACAACTTTTTCCAGTTCGGCAGTAATTGGGTGCCCGAATACGGCGCCTCGCTCGGCTGGACCTTCGGCGAACACTAACTTTTGGGAACGCGCCCAAAACGGCACGAGCGGAGCGCGCCGCCAGAAGATCTGGCGAGTTTCTATCCTGTAGTGGCGGCGCATCCGTGCCCTTTTGCGCTCATTTGCCGCTTCGCAGTTAGGCCCCGGAACCGGTCGGAAGACTGGCTCTCCGGGGCCGTTTTTTTGCAAGCGCCCGATTTGCCCGTGGGACAATCTTGCGTGAGGCACGTCTCGGATGACCCTCGCGCATCCCCTCCGCATTGTGATTCCCGGCGGCAGCGGTCAAATTGGTAATATCGTGGCTCGCCATTTCCACGAACAGGGCCATTCCGTCGCCGTTATCGCGCGCTACCCGAAGGCCTGCGAATGGCAGATGGTCCATTGGAGTGGCTACGACATGGGCGCGTGGGCGGAACTGCTCGATGGCTCGGACGTAATCATCAATCTGGCCGGCCGCAGTGTCAACTGCCGCTACAACGCCGCGAACCGCCGTGAAATAAAACACTCGCGCGTCATCACGACCGCCTTGATCGGCCAAGCCATCGCGCAATGCCGGCGTCCGCCGCGTGTTTGGTTGAACGCGAGCACCGCTACCATTTATCGCCACAGTCTCGATCATCCAATGGATGACGTCACCGGAGAAATCGGCGGCAGCGAGCCTGGCATTCCGGCAAAATGGCGCTTCAGCTATGATGTCGCCACCAGTTGGGAGCGCGCTTTCTTCGCCGCTGCTGCGCCTCACACCCGCAAAGTGGCCCTCCGCAGCGCCATGACCATGAGTCCGGATGCGGGCGGCGTCTTCGACACGCTGCTGCGCCTGGTGCGCTGGGGCGCTGGCGGCCGTACCGGTTCCGGCGCCCAATATGTTTCCTGGATCCACGATGTCGACTTTATTCGCGCCATTGAGTTCCTCATCGCCCACGAGGAGCTGGACGGCCCGGTCAACATCTGTTCTCCCCATCCGATCCCGAACAACGAATTCATGTGCTGTCTGCGCCGCGCCTGGTGCACCAGTTACATTGGCATGCCGTCGCCCGGCTGGATGGTTTCGCTCGGGGCCGTCCTGCTTCGCACCGAAACCGAGCTCGTCCTCAAAAGCCGCCGCGTGGTTCCCCGGCGCTTGCTCGAAGCCGGCTTCGAATTCCATTTTCCGCGCTGGCGCGGCGCGTGCCTTGACCTGGTTCAGCGCTGGCGCAACCTTCATGCCGACGCGACGGCGGCGTGAGGGCACTCGCCTGCTATAATTTCGTTTTGTGTCTGCCGGGAGATCGGCCGATGAATCATTGGCTGCCGGAGGAGTGTGTATATGCTCATAACCCTCCAGGAACTCGAATTACACGATGTACATTTTGAAGTAGATGTCCCAGCGGGCGAGATCGATTACGACAGCAAGTTGACGCAGGCATCGGTGCTCCACTCGGAAGGGACTGCCGCGCTGTTGAGTCGTTCGCTCGGGGAAATCCGCATTCAGGGCGACCTGAAGGTTGCCGTGGGCGCCATCTGCGATCGCTGTCTGGATGCGGTGACGCTGCCGATCGAGAATCATTTCGATCTGGTCTATATGCCGTCGACGGAGGCGGCTAAGGGCGGCGAAGATGAGATCGACCGGGCCGGGGTTGAGATCGGTTATTACGATTCCCGTGGCTTGGCGTTGAACGATATTTTGCGGGAAGTGGTTTTGCTGGCTTTGCCCATGCAGCTAGTCTGTGGCGAGGGATGCAAAGGAATCTGTCCGGTGTGTGGCCAGAACCGCAATCAGCGCGAATGCGGCTGCCATCCGGAGCCGCCGGACGACCGCTGGAATAAATTGAAAAGTTTGCGAGCCGAAATAAGCCCGCGCCATTGAGATTGAGAAAGTAGGAAAGTCATGCCGAATCCCAAGCGACGCCATTCGAAGCGCCGCACGTCGACACGCCGCGCCCATGATGGGCTGGCCATTCCCCAACTGGCCGAATGCCCCAACTGTCACGAGAAAATTCGCGCGCACCGCGCTTGTCCGCACTGCGGCAAGTACAAAGGGCGCGAAGTAATCGAAGTAGTCGAAACCTAAGCTGCCAAGCCACTCCATGGTGACCATAGCCGTCGACGCGATGGGCGGCGACCAATTTCCCAAACCCGAAGTAGAAGGCGCGCTGCAGGCTGCCAAGGCATTCGGCGTCAAACTGATCCTGGTCGGACGCGATGAGGTGGTTCGCAAGGAACTCGACCGGCATCCGGGCTGGAATCATTTGCCGATCGAAATCCGGCACGCGAGCGAGCAAATCACGATGGAAGATAGCGCCGGCAAGGCCGTGCGCGCCAAGAAAGACAGCTCTATTCGCGTTGCTTCGCGCCTGGTGCGCGAGGGTGCCGCCCAGGCCGTGGTCTCCGCCGGCAACACCGGCGCCATCATGGCGACGGTAAAAATGGTCCAAGGCATGTTGCCCGGCGTTCATCGTCCCGCCCTCGCTTCGGCTTTCCCCACTCTGCACGGAAGCGCCGTCATGCTGGATGTAGGCGCGAATGTCGATTGCAATCCGCTCATGTTGACGCAGTTCGCGGTGATGGGCGACGCGTACTCGCGAGTGATTTATCGCAAGCGGCAGCCGCGCGTCGGTCTTCTTTCGATTGGTGAGGAAGAGCACAAGGGAAATTCCCTGACGCATGAAGCCTTCCCGCTGCTCAAGAACCTCAAGCATCTGAACTTTATTGGAAATGTGGAAGGCCGCGACGTTTATACCGGGATCGTCGACGTGATCGTCTGCGACGGTTTCGTCGGCAATGTAGCATTAAAGGTGAGTGAAGGCTTGGTGGAAGTGATGTTCCGGCAGATGCTGAAAGAATCGCTCAAAGAGACTTTGACGCGGCAGGTGGGCGCATATTTAGCGCGCGGCGCCTTCAACGATTTCAAGAAGCGCGTCGATTACGCCGAGTACGGCGGCGCGCCGCTACTGGGCGTCAATGGCTTGTGCGTGATCTGCCACGGCCGATCGAACGCGAAAGCCATTCGTAATGCCATCCGCGTCGCCAAAGAGTTCGCTGAAGGCCGGATTAATGAGCGAATTGCAACGGAGCTTGACGGCCAGGCATCAGCGCAAGCGGGGTAGATCGGATGTTGCGGCGCGGTGTTTTCTGGTTGGTTCTCAGCGCCCTTACTGTGCCCCTCGCTTTCGGCGCGAAAGAAGATCCGGCGCAATGGACCTTGAGCCCGGTTGGACATTCGCCGGTCGCTCCCGGCGGCAAAGCCTATTTTGAGTTGAAGACGGCCATTCAGCCGGGCTGGCATCTTTACTCGCCAACCACGCCGCCCGGCGGCCCGATCATCACCAAAATCGGTGTCGCCGAAAATCCGGCTATCTCGAGCTTTGAGATTTATCGTCCGCAGCCGGTTCGCAAGCTTGACCCAAACTTCGGAGTGAACACCGAAACGTATGCCGGGACGGCTACCTTTCTGGTGGAGGTCACATCCGCGAAATCGGCCACCGGCACTTCGAGCGTCGCGGCCACCATTCGTTATCAGACTTGCTCGGATGTGAAGTGCCTGCCGCCGGTCAAGAAAACCGTATCCGCGCCGATCACGTTCGCGGCGGGCGCGCCGGCATCCGATTTCAAGTTGCCCGGCGGCTACGCGTTGGTATCCGTGGCTGCGGCGGCGAGCCCGGCTGCCCCCGCCAAACCGGCCGCGGCGACGTTTCAAGGTGCTGGTGGGTCGCAAGATCTGCTGCCGTTTTTGCTGACGGCCTTCGGCTTTGGACTGGCCGCTTTATTTACGCCTTGTGTCTTTCCGATGATTCCGATCACGGTCTCGTTTTTTCTGAACCAGAGCAGCGCCGCCGCGGCTGTAGAACACCCCCGCGGTGGCTGGAAACAGGCGCTGGTGTTTTGTCTCGGCATCATTGTCTTATTTACCGGCTTGGGCTTTTTGGTTACTGCGCTTGCCGGACCGTTTGGCGTGGTGCAGCTTGGATCGAGTCCGTGGGTCAACGGCTTTATCGCGCTGGTGTTTCTCGTTTTCGGTTTGAGCTTGCTCGGCGCCTTTGAGTTAACTCTGCCGTCGGGTCTGCTGACCAAATTGAACAGCGCTTCGCAAGGCGGCGGGTACGCCGGCACTTTGCTGATGGGCCTGACCTTCTCGCTTACCTCGTTCGCTTGCATCGGGCCCATTGTCGGACCGCTTCTGATCGCGTCGGTGCAGAATAAAGGGTCTCAACCGGTGCTCGGCATGCTCGCGTTCGCCACCGGGTTAGCCGCGCCCTTCTTTCTGCTCGCGCTGTTTCCTTCGTATCTGCAAAAACTGCCGCGCAGCGGCGGTTGGATGGTGCGCGTCAAGATCGTGCTCGGCTTTATTGTCCTGGCAGTGATGCTGAAGTATCTGAGCAATGTGGACCAGGTGCTGCAAACGCACTGGCTCTCTCGCGAACGATTTTTGGCCGCCTGGATCGTGCTGTTCGCGCTGCCCGGGCTTTACCTTCTCGGCATTATCTCTATGGAAGGAATCAAGAGGGACGAGCGATTGGGTGTGGGCCGCGCCTTGACCGCCGCGCTGTTCCTGGTGTTCTCGATCAGCCTCGTACCCGGACTTTTGGGCGCGCGCTTGGGCGATCTCGACGCCTTTGTTCCCGAAGGATCGCCGGCCGCCGTCACGGCTTCAGCCGCGGCGACGAATACCTTCAAGAATCAGCTCGACGCCGCGCTCGATGCTGCCCGCCAGCAGAATAAACTCGTCCTTATCAACTTCACTGGCTATGCTTGTACGAACTGTCATTGGATGAAGGCGAATATGTTCACCCGGCCCGAAATTCAATCGGCGCTGAAAGATCTGGTCATTGTGGATTTGTACACCGACGGCACCGACGCCGAATCGGAGAAGAATCAGAAGCTGGAAGACCAGAAATTCGGCACGGCCTCCATCCCGTTTTACGCGATTGTGGATCCAGCGCAAAATGTCATCGCAACCTTTCCACAGCTCACGCGCGACTCACACGAATTCCTGAGTTTTCTGCAGAGCAAACCAGCCTCGGAGCGCGCAGGCGCGTAGATGCTACTGTAAAAGGAAATTTCCTCACCCAACGCGGATGTGGCGGAATTGGCAGACGCACTGGATTTAGGTTCCAGCGCTTGTAATGAGCGTGGGAGTTCAAGTCTCCCCATCCGCACCAAATACTTAACTGCCTTTTCGGAAGGTCTTCGAAAGGCCAGTGTGCTAGTTTTTGTGTTACTTCTGACGGAATTAGTCATTGTTTGAGCTCTTTGGGCTGCGGTTTTTCATTGCTCCGCAGAGTTTGGAGATAGCGCTCAGTGCGCTTGCCGGCCTCGATGATGTCCCGCGTATCGACGATGTTGTAGCGCCACAACATAGCTGCAGTCTTGTGACCGCTGACCGCCATAGCGGTCTTTTCAGGCACTCCTGCCCGGATCATGTTGCGCACGGCCGTCCTGCGAAGGTCATGAAATAGAAGGCCGGGCAGGCCTACTGCTTCGCATGCCGTTTCCCATGTGCCACGAAAGCTTTTCATCCGCGATCCATCTTCCCAGACCCAAAGGTCCTTGGTCTTCGGCGCAAGCAATTGGCAGCGGGAGATCTGCATTTCAAGCCAACCACGCATGTCCCCGTAAATCGGTGCCGTCTTCGGCCAGCGATTCTTTGTTGCGCGTCCGGTGATGTAAATGATCCCCTCGGCCAAATCGACCCAGTCCCGGCGGATCTTGAGTAGCTCACCGGTCCTCATGCCCAGGTGATAAGCCACGACAAACACCGGCTTAACCGAATCAGCGAGCACCGCGACGAGTGCGCGGTATTGCGGCTCTTCAAGGAAGCCCTCACGGATGTTGTCTTCTTTCAGGGCAAGAATCCGCGGAACGCGATAAACCAACGGGGGATCTTCAACCGCACCCAGGTTGAACGCTCTTCTGAGGCGCGCTAGTTCGCGGTTGATTGTACCGGGACTAGCTCCCGTGTTGAGGCGTGATTCTTTATACTTCCGGATGTCGCTCGATGTGAGCTTGTTCGCTTTGATGGCACCGAACGCCGGGCGTACATGTTTCTCGATTCGAAGCTCGGTGGTGTAGAGACTGCCACGGTTTTGTTCGCGATAATCTTTCAAAAGCAGATTCAGAAGAGCGTGGATCGTGACTCGATGGGTGCAGCCCCCATATTGGGCCACTCGGGCCAGTTGCTGCTGCAGAACCTCCATCGCTTCTTTTCGGTCTGTGGTGTGCGAGGACTCGCGGATTTGTTCTGTTCCGTCCCAGTAGCGGATATGCCAATACGGCGAGCCAGGCCGCTGAAAAATCTTCCCCTGCCCTTTTTGCGTCTTTGGCATCTATGCCGCGTGCTCCCTGATTTCTTCTTTGTGAGCATCAATCCAGGCGTCCAGGTCGGCGCGGTCGAATCGCCAGCATCGATCAAGACGTACTTTGCGCAACTGATCACGAACCACTTCGGCTTTAAAACTAGCAACCGGCATTCCGCAATAGGTGGCCGCCTCCTCGGTACTAAAGAGCCGCTTCAGCGGCGAGGCCTGCTCGAGCGAGCCTTTCAAACGATGCGCAACGGCATCGGCGAAAACGTCGAGGTTGAAGAAGTCGGTCATGGTCGTACTCATTCCATTTTCTTCATCGGTAGGCTTCGTAGGCTCTCGTCCTCACTGGACCGCAACTTCGGTGTTCTGCATCTTACCTCATCGCTTGCGTGCCTCGCCATGGGAATCTCTGCGGCCTCTGCTCGCTCGAAGCCAAGCGCCGCCATTTTCAGGCCATTCACGAAGGTGTCAATCACTCGGCATACATGATCGCCCGGAAAAAGATCATCCAACAGCACTGGAAACAATGTTCCCTGGTGTCGTCCTTCACCTTGGATATAACTCATGTGGGGAAAATGCCTCCAATTCGAAATGAGAGGTTGTGCGATTTACACTAACTGATTTCGACCGCTGGATATGCTTCGCTGTATTCCTCGCCATTGCAGCCGAAGTAGGCGACGGTACGGGCAGCAAAATCCACGTCATAGCGAACAACTCCCGCACGCCAACTGGCTTCGAGAAACTCCGGAAAAGTGCTTTTTCCGGCCTGATCGATTCGCAACGCTGCGATCAGGGAATCCCGGTCGAATAGTGGTACGTCCACAGCACCAGATACCAAGGGCCCACCCTGCATCACAACGGTCCGTCGTCGGTGAGGAACAGGCTCTGGCACGCGGGCAGAGACCAGAGGTTCCGGTTGACCCCGGCCCGTCGTAGACTCTCGGCCAGATAGGGGAATCCTCCCACCTTCGGGCGGATAGCCGCCGCTCGCTCGATCGCATTCATTAAATTGTCAACTGCTTTGCTCATGAGATTTTCTCCTTTTGGTTGCAATGCTCTTTGAATGTAGTGAGATTTCGTCGAAGGCATGTCATTCGACCGGAATATCACGGATCTGATGATGCTCTGGCAGTTTGCACAGCAGACGGCGCAGAGCAGATTTTTCGCTGGCATCGAGACAAGCAAAAAACTGCTCGTCGTTCTGATCGGCGATCTCTGCCAGTTCGGGAAGATTGCGTCGCCCCACCGGTGTCAAAGAGAGTAGTTGGCCCCGGTTATCTTCGGGGTTGACCCTGCTCTTGATCCAACCTTTAGCCTGGAGCTTGTCGACGATCTTCGAGATCGCTCCGCGGGTCATTATCGAGGCTTCGGCAAGCTCGCCCGGAGTTACTTGCCGTCGCTCATAGAGATGACGTAACAAGGCCCACTCGGCGATAGGTTCCTCGGAAGAGAAGTTATTTCGAGCTCTCCGATCATACGGCCGGCGATCTGAAAAGTGTCAGTCCCCGATTACGTGTGGGAGGTCCGGCGACTGCTGCGGCCGCTTGGGTGGACGATTTCCTGAAGCATGCGACCGATAACAATGTACCGGTGGACTTTGTTTCGACTCATGGTTTACGCGGACGATACCGTAGAGGACCTTTTCGGGACCCACGAGGACATTCCCATGGACGACCGCGTATGCCAAGCGGTGGCAAAAGTAAGAAAGCAAATCCAAACCTCAGCTCTGCCAAAGCTGCCGCTACTGTGGACCGAATGGAACGTGCCTGGAATGAAACAGGCGCGTGATACATCTTTTGTAGGCCCTGCGCTGGCGAACACGATTCGACAGTGTGACGGAATGGTGGACATGATGTCGTTTTGGACTTTTTCGGATGTGTTCGAAGAAGGCGGGCCCATTCCTCAACCCTTTGAGGGGCACTTCGGGCTAAGGGCCAGAGGCGGCATCAATAAGCCAAGCTATTACGATTTCGGTCTTCTCCATGAGCTTGGAGATCAGCGGCTTGCCAGCTCCGCTTCCAATGTTATTGCTACAAAACGCAGAGATGGAACGCTAGTAATCGCGGTTTGGAATTTGGTTGATCCAGACAAGGCAGGAAACACAAAGACCGTACGGTTGATTTTCAATGGCCTTCCAAGGAACGCCCTGGTCAGTGTGAGCCAAGTTGACGACAAACATGGAAATGCGCTGGCGGCATATAGAGCCCTAGGGAGTCCGCGCTATCCAACCGAAGATCAGATTAGCCGATTAAATGGCGCTACGGCTCTTTCGCCGCCCAACGAGCAGCCTCTTGAAGGAGATCACATTGATCTGAATCTGGAGGCCAATGCATTTGTGCTCATCGAGGTGAAAGCCGGTTCTTGACATGCAGTGTAATTCGCGGCGCCCGCTTCTATCACCGTGCGCCCGAACACCGCTGTCTACTAGTCGACGCGGTCCTCTTCTCCAAGGGGATGCCGCAAAGCCAGATGAATACCTGCCGATTGTTCTAACTATCCCAGATCGAATGCATTAGAGCTTCACGACTGAAAGGGCTCGCGCTCTGCCCATGACCTGAGTTGGTGGCCATTGTCGTGCATCGCAAGGGGCAGAGCAAGTCCCTTAGCAGTGCTATTAACACATCTTGAGAACTGGAAGACGAGTGCAGTCGAGGTTCAGACAGGAGAGGACAAATGACAACGATGAAATTCGCAGCAGTAGTTTGCTTCTGCGTGGCGTTCTTGCCACCAAGTCTTAGGGCCGACGAGTGGGATAAGAAAACTATATTCACCTTCAATGCGCCGGTCGAAGTGCCGGGACAGGTTCTACTGCCCGGTTCGTACGTTTTTAAGTTATTGAATACCCAGTCTGATCGACATATAGTCCAGGTCTTCAACAAAGATCAAACACATCTTTACGGCACTTTTCTGACAATCCCTGATTATCGGATGACGCCGCCGAGCAAGCCTCTGATCACTTTCGAGGAGAGGCCCGCGGGAAGCCCCGAAGCAATAAAAGCCTGGTTCTATCCGGGCGACAATTTCGGGAACGAGTTTGTGTATCCGAAGAACAGAGCCGTGGAGATGGCCAAGAGTAGCCAACAGAACGTTCCCTCGATGCCTTCCGCACTATCGTCGAACACCAAAACCG
This sequence comes from Bryobacteraceae bacterium, assembly GCA_036501045.1. GTDB lineage: Bacteria > Acidobacteriota > Terriglobia > Bryobacterales > Bryobacteraceae > Bog-105. The sequence goes on along the minus strand of DASYAX010000346.1, from coordinate 13,994 downwards.
CGACCGAGAGCCAAAATGGCCAGCAAGTAACTGAGATGAAGCAGGCAGACCTGAAAGCCGAGGAACCGTCGGGCCAGGAAGTAGAGGTTGCTAAGGTATTTGTCGTCGCAGTTCCCGTTCCGGGAACTCCAGAGCAAGAGATCCCTGCGTCTGCGGAGACACCATTAGTGGCGCTAGCCGATGAAGGGCCACCGGAGTTGCCAAAGACGGCCAGCTCTGGTCCGCTTATTGGACTGATTGGGGTGCTCTCGCTAGCTGCAGGTCTGGCGCTCGGTCGGCGCTCGCGGCGCTCGTGTTGAGAAATACGACTTCAACTATTCACCCTCCGCTGACCACTTGTCCGGACAAGGCGGCACTGGAAATAATCGTCCTGCTGTTGGTTAGCGTTTTCGGCTATGCCGGACAGCAGGTCCAGCCGCCGCCGGACATCGACGGGCCAACGATCAGAGTTGACGTCAACTTAGTGGTATTGCACGCGACCGTATTCGACCGGCGCGGTCGTTTCGTGCCCGATCTTCGAGAACAGGATTTTCATGTTTACGAGGACGGAGTGCTGCAACGCATCACGCGGTTCGAGCACGAGGATGTTCCCATCACGGCGGGTCTGGTAGTCGATCACAGCGGCAGCATGCGCCGCAAACTTCCCGAAGTAAGCGCTGCCGTCCGGACATTCGTCCAATCCAGCAATCCGGGCGATCAGATATTTGTGGTCAACTTCAACGAGACCGTCCAGTTGGGCTTGCCTGGCTTGACCCGCTTTACGAATGACCCTTCCGAAGTCGAAAGCGCGGTTTCCAGAGCCCCCGCCGGCGGCAAGACGGCGTTGTACGACGCAATCGTTGCAGCGTTCGAGCAGCTAAAAGCCGGTACCCTCGAAAAGAAAGTACTACTAGTCGTCAGCGACGGCGGAGACAACGCGAGTACCCACACCCTCGCTCAGACTTTGAAACTTGCCGAACAGTCCAGCGCGATCATTTACATCTTGGGTATCTTCGATGAAGAGGACCCCGACCGCAATGCCGGAGTGCTACGGCACCTGGCCAACTCGACTGGCGGGATGGCGTTCTTTCCGCATAATCTGAACGAGGTATCTGGCATCTGTGAACGCATTGCCCGGGAGGTGCGCAATCAATACATGCTTGCGTACGTCCCCGGCAACCCGACTGTCCGCGGTGACTACCGAACTATTCGGGTAACTGCGAATGCGCCGCATCATGGCAAGCTGTTTGTGCGGACTCGCACCGGCTATCGCGTCAGTGGCCAGAAGCCAGGAGAAACTGCCAATTAGCACGTTCCGAGGTGATCTTTTTCGCACGCGAGGACGCGCTCGTTCAAAACCGCCGCTCGAAAACGCTAACAGGTCTAACTTGAGAACTTAAAATTCTTCAGCGACTGCTGGACCTTGGCGAACAATCCTCTGCCAGACTGCCCATTTTCGGCCTTCTTCTGAATGTCATCAAGCTGTGCATACAATGGCTTGTAATCGCTCTTGGTCCCATAACCGAGCGTCTCAGCAAGTTGGAGTTGAGTGCGGGTGGCTTCAATAAAGCTGCGCGCCTTCTGGTTATCATCTTGTGTCCGGTTGCTTTTTGCAGCGATGTGCTCCGCCTGCCGGAGCATCGCTTGCGCACGAACCCTTGGGAGCGGGACGACATAGGTCTCGATCACTAGGGTATTGAGCGCCGCGTTGAGCGCAGCTTTGGCCTCGTCTGTCTTGCCGGCATCGATCAGGGGAGCTACGGCTTTAATTGCGGCTGGGTACGTTGCCAGGGGTATCTCGATCACACTAGTATCGGCCTCGCTCGCTAAATCAGTCACCAACTGGCGCGCCTGTTGAACCCGGTTGTTTGACAGATCATCCTTGGCTTCCTTAATGACTGCCTTTACGGTATCTGGCGTCGCATAGAGATCGAGAACGGACGTCGCGACATCCACGGGAGCAAAGGCCAACTTCGGATCCCGCGAGACGACTAAGTCTAGTTTCCCGCTCGCTCGCTCGAGTGCCGCCAAAGCGGCATTCTTGTCGCCTTTGTCCAGCGCGGTCAGTGCGTTTCGAGTCTCTTCGAGCGCCGACTCGGCGTCCTTCAACAAGTTCGCTCGTTTATCCGCTTCCATTTTCCCGATTTCTGACTGAACCTGAGGCTCAACTGACTTGGCTTCCGCGCTCTTCGCTTCCGCCTTTTGCCCCGTTGTCTTCTGTCTCTCCGCGGACTTCCTGGAGGACGCGCTACTGGAAGCCTCCGCGCCGGACGAACTGTCTTTCTCTTCTCGTGCGGACCGCGAACAACCAAGGCCGTAACTTAGCCATATTCCGATGATGATGATGACCATTGGCTTGAGATCTCGATTTGCCATGCTCTTGTATCCTTTCCCCGGCGGGGATATCGCCTCTGCTCTCTATAGCGATTGAATGCATCTCCCGGGCCATAGGCAAGGGCTGCCTGCCTCTCTTACATTTCAGCGGCTTAGCGTATGCGGTAAAAGCTAGCGCTCACCGATGCCGTCGAGCATCAAGAGGCGGCTCGTCTATCCATAGACATTGGTCCAGAGTTACGCTCCTAGCTACTGCCGGTGCCTTGCGAAGTTGTTTCACCTCGAAACCAACCGCGCTTGCGATGGACCTCGGAGATGTTGGTTAGCAACTGGATCAAGCAAGCATAAAACGTGCTCGCCAACTTTTCGATCGAAGCGATAAGAGAGAACCGCATCAACCGCGCTTGTGTATTCCGCCAGCTCGACTTCAGGATTATCTACACTGATTTCGCCGTTGCTCTTGATCCGGAGCTCAGCACCAACTTGTAATGGAATCATCAGGGTGCCTGGTTCGCTCTTCATTTTCACTCTTTGCTGCAGCTCGCACGCCATTGGCTGCCAGCGACAAACACTGGTTGCACGTTTGCGATTTGTCGAATACTCGACGGGTCTGTCTATCCGAAGAACTATGTGCAAGAATTTGCTTTCCCGTACCTATTCTGGGGACCATATTCATTGTGGGCGAAGATCTGGAAGTATGCGTGCAGGCCCTTGATACTTACCGTGCACGGGCGCGGGTAGAGGTGCGCAACTCGGTCGAACACATCGCCTTCGCGCTGACCTCCGAAGCTAAATATGCATATTAGCTGGCAGTTGATCTTGTGGAACTTGGCAAGGTTGTTCGGCGCCGTTTTGGTTGCGGAGGTAACTCATCATCTCCTCTATGCGTTCCTCCGCCGTGTTGCAAACCGAAGAGGCGCTTATCTTGGCGACCGGCTTATCGCCCATACCTCCCGCTCGGGCCGCCTCCTGCTTTTAGTCCTGGCGATCTCGTCTGTTTTTCCGGGACCAGCAAGCCCCGATTGGTTCAAGGTGCCGGTCCGGCACATTCTAGAAATCAGTTTTATCGGCGCTCTTGCATGGCTCGCGACTGGCCTTATCGACGTTCTGCACGCTCTAGTGAGGCATCGACTCCCTAATGACAAGCCAGATGATATCCGGGGCCGCCGAATTCTTACGCAGGTGCAACTGGTAAGGCAGATTATGATTGGCGTCATATTCTTTACTGCGCTTGCTACGGCATTAATGACGTTTCCGAACATTAGAAGCCTAGGGGCGGGACTTTTTGCTTCGGCGGGATTAGCGGGGATAGCGGTCGGCACGGCGGCGCGTCCCGCTCTCGCTAATCTCGTCGCCGGCCTGCAAATCGCCTTGGCGGAGCCCATTCGGATTGACGATGTAGTTATCGTCGAAGGTGAATGGGGACAGGTAGAGGAAGTAAACACGACATACGTTGTGGTCCGCACCTGGGATCTCCGACGTATGATCGTGCCGCTATCCTACTTCATCGAAAAACCATTTCAGAACTGGACTCATACTTCCTCGGATTTGATTGGTGTCGTTTTTCTTTACACCGATTACACCTTGCCCATCGAGGAATTGCGCGAAGAATATCGACGAATCCTGCAGGCGTCCCCGCTATGGGATCGGAAAGTAAGCGTGGTTCAAATCACAGACGCAAAAGAAACTACGATAGAGGTTCGGTTTCTGATGAGCGCCGCAAATTCGTCAGCCGCCTTTGACCTTCGCTGCTACGTACGGGAGAAGTTGATTGACTATTTACAAAAAAGCCACCCGCAGGCTCTTCCCATTGTCCGGGCCAGAGTGGCTCCGTCCGACGTGTTTGGCCGCGAGGGCCAAACCGCTAATAACGGTGCACGGGGAGAGGGGCCGGCCGCCCGCTCACGTTCGTGATTGTATGTGGCAATCACTCTGGGGGGCCCGCCGGTGGTGAACCGGTTTAGAGATTGACAAGTGAAATGGGAAGCGCCTCGCGAACGAGGATCAAAGATAACCGCGAGAGCTCCAGGGCCTCTCCGCACGGGATGCGTTGGGCTGGCGGGATCATTTCTGGCCGCCTGGTATCGAGGCAGACCTCCCAATCCTGATTCTTCGGTGAGCGTGGCATGTAAAACTTTATCGCCTCATGGTGGCAGTTCAGCATGAGCAGGAACGTGTCATCGAGCACTGGCTCTCCAGTTTCATCGGGCTCCGCCAATGTCCCACCGTTCAGCATCACACCAAAGCAGCGCACCCAACCGGCCGTCCACTCTGCATCCGTCATTTCTCTCCCATCGGGCCGCAGCCAAACGATATCTCTGAGCGCGGGTGGGTTGATGCCATCGCACTCCATGCCAGTGCGGATGCCGCGGTCCTGATAAAACTTGCGCCGATGCAGATTTGGATGGGTTTTGCGGAAGGCTATCAATGTACGCGTGAAGTCGAGTAGCGACCGGCGGCGTTCATCGAGCGACCAGTTGTACCAGCTGAGTTCATTATCTTGACAATACGTATTGTTATTTCCGTGTTGTGTGCGCGCAAGTTCGTCCCCTCCACAAATCATGGGCACGCCTTGCGATAGAAGCAATGTCGCGAGCAGATTTCTCATTTGTCGAAATCTTAGATCGAGGATCTCTCCGTTATCCGTCGGACCTTCTATTCCCAGGTTCCACGAATAATTTTCGTTCGTTCCATCGCGATTTCCCTCTCCGTTAGCCTCGTTATGCTTGCCGTTGTAGCTGACGAGATCATGGAGAGTGAAGCCGTCGTGCGCGGTTACGAAATTGATGCTCGCGTAGGGTCGGCGCCCATCGCGCTCGTATAGGTCACTACTGCCCATTAACCGGTGGGCCAGATCACATAACTGCCCTTCATCGCTTTTCCAATAACGACGCAGTGTGTCACGGTATCGCCCGTTCCATTCAGCCCAAAGGACCGGAAAGTTGCCCACTTGATACCCGCCCTCGCCTAGGTCCCATGGTTCAGCTATGAGCTTGACTCGCGAGATGACCGGATCTTGGTGGATGATGTCAAAAAAAGCCGAGAGCCGATCTACGTCGTGCAATCCCCGGGCTAGGGCGGAAGCGAGATCAAACCGGAATCCGTCTACGTGCATCTCTTGAATCCAGTAGCGAAGACTGTCCATGATCAGCTTGAGAACCTGTGGGTGCCGGACATTTAGGGTGTTGCCTGTACCGGTGTAATCAACGTAAAATCGAGGCGCATCAGCTTTCAAGCGATAGTAGACAAGATTGTCAATACCTCGAAAGCTGAGCAACGGCCCCAAGTGATTTCCCTCGGCCGTGTGGTTGTAAACAACATCCAGAATTACTTCTAGGCCGGCTTTATGAAGTTCCTTGACCATGCTTTTGAATTCGGAAACCTGCTCGCCAGAATCTCCCGAACTCGAGTAGCGCGCGTCTGGACTGAAGAAGTTAATCGTGTTATAGCCCCAATAATTCGTGAGGCCGCGATCAAACAAATGCTTTTCATTGACAAAGGCATGTATGGGCATCAGCTCAACGGCCGTGACGCCAAGCCGTTTCAGGTAATTAATTGCCGGCCGCGATGCCAGGCCAGCATACGTGCCGCGCATTGACTCGGCAATCTCAGGATGCGTCTTTGTGAAGCCCTTAACGTGCACTTCGTAGATGACCGAGTCACTAAGGGCGACATTAGGCGCGCGATCTTGCTCCCAATCAAAGAACGGATCGACAACTACACACTTTTGCACGCCAGCCATGTCTTCGCGCTGATCCATCGCGAGGTCTTCGCCGTTATGCCCGAGCTGATATGGAAAAACTGGAGAATTCCAGTCGAGATGCCCAGTTAGGGCTTTTGCATACGGATCTATAACCACCTTCGAAGGGTTAAAACGAGATCCCTTGTTGGGATCATATGAACCATGAACCCGGTAGCCGTAGATTTGCCGCGGTTTGACACGAGGTAGATAGCCATGCCAAACGTATGCTGTCCGCTCTGGCATGATGACTCGCTCAGGATCGGACTCGTTCAGCTTACCGAATAGGCATAACTCCACGTGCTCGGCGTGCTCCGAATAGATCGCGAAGTTGACACCTATTCCGTCCCACGTCGCGCCAAGCGGGTGAGGTCTCCCCGGGAGAACGCTTCTCGGCATACGGTATTGACTCACATTACCGGCAGCCGGCTCTTTTCTCCCCCGCCGCCTTGTCGTACTAATGCGAGCTCGTCGGCTTTGTCGAAGCCGCTTGCTCCATTCCGACTTGCTGACCAGAAGGATTCATGGCCGTGACTTCTGCTTTCTCCAACGCTCGAACGCTTGGCGCATTGGCGGAGTTAGCAGAAGCCGTGATATTCTGGCCCATTTCGTTGCGCATAGAAAGGACGTTCTGGTTAGTTCGCTTCGCCAGCGCTCTCGCCCGGTCGTTTGTATACACGAGCTGCAGGCCATATTCATCTCCAGGATAGAACCAGGCTTTGATCGCCGGTGGTGAGTTAGAGGGCCGCTCCTCGAACTGAATGATCGGCTTGTCCGCCGGCTGGAGCCGATAATCGGGGATCGCCAATACGGTAGCGTAGAGTTGCTTCTCGTCTTTATCGAATATCTGGACGATGTTGTGATCCGCAGCAGAGTCCAGCCGCTTGAAGACGTATGTGCCTGGCGGCAGAACTTTTCCGGGAATTTCCAACGGAACGTTGAACGTTACGATCGTCTTCTTGTCCCACTCGCTGGCGACCGCTCTGGGTGTCAACCCCAGGGCAAGTATAACCAGACACAACATCGCGCCTGCTATGAGACGGACGGCAGTCCATTTCGAACTGATGGTGAACATGATACGCCTGATCTTTCCTTTCTCGTTTGTTCGAGAGTCTTTGTGGCCCACTACCGCATTTACCGCAGTTCTGCTGCCATGGTCGCGCTGTTCATCTCTGAATGACCTTCTTCTTTCTTATGAACACCCGGCCGTTGCGCCTGAGTCTCGCCGCTTCAGTGCCGTCGTCGACCAAACGAAGTGATCTGTCTACGTATCGACTTGCGCAAGTTGAGAGAGGCGACGACGCGGTGATTCTTCACGCAAACGCTATTGGCAGCCGGCATGCCCGTCGCCTAAGAGACTTGCAGCGAAGCGCAGGAGTACGATGCATCGCCATTTTGTCGAAAAACGGAGTACGCTGGTGGCAGGGTTGGTTGGCGTAATCTTGCTGGCCTTTTCGCTCTCGGCGCGCAACGGCAACGCCCAGGATGCAGCAGCCGCTCAAGTCCGAATACCGAATCGCCCTCAGACTCCACTCTCCGAAGGCCAACAAGGAAACCAGAGACCCGAGATCCATTTCGATCCGGCGACAGGCATGGTGACACTTAAGCTTCTGGTCCAGGACCCGAATGGGTTTTTCATTCCAAACATACGACGAAACAATTTTGTGGTCTACGAGAATGGCGTGCGGCAGCAAAACACCTCGGTTGACATCGAACATGCTCCTGTGTCTCTGGCGTTACTGATGGAATATGGCGGCCGCTATCCGGCGCTGAGCAGAGCCCTCTGTCAGGAGATCTCAAGAGCCGGCCACCAACTGTTGGATGTACTTGGGCACGAGGACAAGCTTGCAGTTTGGACGTATGGAAACACGATGAAACAACTAGCCGACTTTTCTCAAAGTCACGAGACCCTCGAAAGCGTGCTTTACGGGATTCAGCCGCCCGGTATCTCAGAAGTCAACTTGTACGACGCTCTCATTTCGGCATCGGAACGTATGAAACGTGTGGCCGGACGCAAGGCAGTCCTGTTAATTTCTTCCGGTGTAGATACCTTCAGCAAGGCTACGTACGACGATGCTGTAAAGGCGGTCCAGAATTCCAATACACCGATTTATGTCATAAGTATGCTGCACACCTTGCGTGAAGCGATAGGGCTACACGGGCCGGCAAATGCAATGGCGGCGATTGACTCGAAACGCATAGAAAAGCAACTTATGGGGATTGCCGACATTTCTGGCGGTCGATTCTATGCCCCGGACAACACGATTGACCTTTCCGGAACATACGACGACATTATGGAAAATCTAAAAGTGCGCTACGTCGTCACTTACAAGTCATCCACTCATGCCGAGCCAACTTTGCCCCGCACAGTCCGCATCGAGCTGGTTGACCCGAGCACAGGCGGACCTCTTCAGATTGTGGATGCGAATGGCAGAACGATCCCCGCCAAAGTGGTTGTTCAGGACAGCTATACGCCGAGCACAGCCTCACGGCGGTAACTCCCTTTCTCTAGTGCCTTTGCTGAGACTCGCAGCATACCAGGAAAACTCGGCGCGAGTTCCCTATCTCTGCCATGTGATCAGAGGTATTTCGAGCGGTATGAAAGCGTCTGGGTGCCAAGGAATTGCACGCGGCGTGTAATGACTCGCCGGCCGAGTGTTGGGGGCGACGCCCATGTATTCATACGCTTCCGGCGCCTTCGGAACCGCGTGGGCGAAAGTCATTGGCTGACGAAACGGCCCGTCGGAATTCACCGGCTCGGCGTAAATCTCGACCCGCACGTCCGCGGGTTTAATGTAGCGGCCAAGGTAAATCTGCACGTTGAAGAGGTATTCGCTTTCGCGGTCGACCACCGACACGGACTCGAAGTGCAGGTCTTGCCAATGCGAAGTGATCTCACGTCTCCACGCGAGCAAGCCGGCGCCCGCTCTTCCGGCGTTGGCGGCGCGAGTGCAATACGCCGACGCCAGCGAAATATAGTGCTCTTCCGTATACTGCCGAACCGTCCGATTGGCGGAGAAAGCAGGTGTGAGGCGCGCCATGCTCTCTCTGATTTTTGCTACCCAACGTGCCGGAATTCCCTGCTGGCCGCGATCATAGAAAGTCGGGATAATTTCTTGTTCCAGCAGTGCATACAAAACATTCGCTTCGGCCGTATCCCAGCCGAAGTCGTCCCCACGATCTTTGCCGTCACCAATCGCCCAGCCAACGTCCGAAGAGTAGGCCTCCGCCCACCAGCCGTCCAGCTCGGACAGGTTCAGGCCTCCGTTTGCCAGAACCTTCATACCGCTTGTGCCACACGCCTCCCACGGCCGCCGTGGCGTGTTGATCCAAACGTCCACTCCCTCGATCAGTTTCTGTGTCATCAGCATGTCGTAATCGCTTAGGGAAACGGCATGTTTTCGAATTTCAGGCCGGCGTAGGAATTCATTCCACTGTTTGATCATGGTCTTCCCGGCCTCGTCTTGCGGGTGCGCTTTGCCCGCTATGATCAACTGAGCAGGGCGATTGGGATTCGTCAAGATGCGAATCAGCCGCTCCGGATCGCAAAGGAGCATGTTAGGACGCTTGTACGTTGCAAATCTCCGAGCGAAGCCGAGGGTCAGACGATTTCCCTCAAAGATGCTCGCCGCCTCATCGATCTGGGTTCGAGGTGCTCCCTGGGAGGCTCGCTGTAGAGTGAGCCGCTGTCTCACAAATTCAACTAGCGATTTCCGCGCTGCCGAGCGCAATTCCCAAACCTCAATATCTTTTAGGCGGCGTATCTGTTCCTCAACAGACTCCAGCGAACCGCGCCAGCGCTCTTCGCCGCAAGCCTTCTCCCATAGCGAATCCGCCTCGGCCGAATCCCATGTCGGAACGTGAACACCGTTGGTGACATGTCCGACCGGGACCTCTGCTTCCGGCCAGCGCGGAAACAAGCTCCGGAAAAGGCGGCGGCTCACAGCGCCATGCAGCCGACTGACTCCATTCACGGCTCCGCTGCCACGAATGGCAAGATAAGCCATGTTGAACGGCTCGGAATCGTCGCTGGCATTTTTGCGGCCCAAGGCCAGCAGGTCCTGTAGCGATATTCTCAGCCTCTCTTTGGCATACCATTCGAAGTACTTCGCCATCAGTTCTGGAGAGAAGCGGTCGAAGCCGGCGCCGACCGGTGTATGGGTCGTGAATAGGTTGCCTGCGCGCGTGACGGCAAGCGCCACATCAAAAGGCTGGTGGCTATCGTCCATGAACGATCGCGCACGTTCGAGGACCACGAAAGCGGTGTGGCCTTCGTTCAGATGGCAGACTTCGGGTTTCACCCCGAGGGCCCGGAGTAGACGCCAGCCGCCGATCCCGAGGACTGCTTCCTGGCGCAGACGCAGCTCCGGCCCGCCGCCGTAAAGCTCGGCGGTGATACACCGATGGGCGGGTAGATTGGCTGGATCGTTTGTATCTAATAAGTAGAGCTTTCTGCTGCCGACCTTCGCTTCCCAAGCGCGAATCCATAACGGGTATCCCGGCAGTGAGATTTTGAGCCGCAGCCAATCACCCGCCTCGTTGCGCAATGGGCGAATCGGCAACTGGCCCGGATCGTTAAACGGGTACAGTGCAACCTGCGCACCCGTGGCATCGATTTCCTGGCGAAAATAGCCTTGTTGATAAAACAGCCCGACGGCGATTATTGGTATGCCGAGATCGCTCGCTGCTTTGAGTTGATCGCCTGCCACGTTCCCCAGCCCACCAGAGTAAATGGGCAGGGCTTCCCCCAGCATGTATTCCATGCTGAAGTAAGCTACAGCGTGGACCTGTGAACTAGGATGAGCCTTCTGAAACCACGCGGCGGATCCTTCCACTTTGCGCTTGGTCTCCAGTAATGCCTCCACCCGTGCGTGAAACGTTTGTTGGGAAAGAAGGCGCAGTAGCCGATCGCGAGAGACGGCTTGCAATATAAACCATGGATTCTGGGTCGCTTCCCAAAGCTCCGGTTCCAGTTCACGCCACAGCTCATCGGTCGAATGATTCCAGGTCCAGCGCAGATCTAACGCGAGCTCGGTGATTGAATCGAAAGCGTGTTGGGCAAGCACGTTGAGTATCCAGCGCCTGTGCCTGGCGCACGCCGACCCTGAATTCTTTATCTCCTCCCGAATTCGTGGCGTTCGACACGCGGCCCGACCGCATGAATCCAGGGGTGAGCATATGGGTGAACGTAGACTCCCCGGTTTACCCACACACGTTCCCACGGATGACGGTCGATGATGATCGTGCTCGAAGGCCACAAAAATCCCGGACCGACCCAACCCCAGGGAGCGAACGCCGCTCCAATCGTTATGCCTGGACCGAAGCGGATGGCTCCGGCAATCGCAGGCCTGGCAAACACAACGAGCGGATCATAGTAGGGCACGTAGATAAGTCCTGGCTCAACAGGCAGAATCTGGATATATCCGCCATCGGATACAACTCTCTCGTAATTATTGGATTGCAGATATCCGTAGTCCTTCGCCTTACGCCGCATGCGCTGAACGGCATCCATGACTGCTCCCCGCTCCGTAAGAACCGCATTCCCGAGTTGCTCAGTCCAGGCCATGTCGCGGGCCATCATCTCAAGAACGGAAGGAAACGGAAGCAAAGCGAGTATGCTGGGATCCCACTGTAGATTGTCTACTTTAATCGCATTTGCGAGGGCGTCGCCTTTCAAATAGCTGTGCTGATCCGCCCATCCGGCGGCTTCCGGGATTTCGTTCCAATACGTGGAGGCCGTTAGAATTTGCGCCAGCAGCGGATCTGGGTACAATGCAATGCGCGCGACCAACTGATCTAATTCAGGTGGGCTGAGAGCCGCAGGCTGGGCGAACGCCGGAATTGTTCCGAGGGTTGCAGCGGCGGTCAGTATCAGCGCAACTTTTCGAGAGAGAAAGCAAAGTGGCACGTGCACCTTCCGGCGACCAAGATGAATCATCGTATTCGTCTCAATCAGGGAAACCCGACGGCTGATGATCCGGCAAATCCTTGAGACCACGTTCGCAGCCGCAATCCGAGTCCGACGAGCATTGATCCGAAGATGAGCGCATAAACGCCCAGCCAGATTGCCAGCACCAACGCACCCAACAGCGGAGACGCTACCAGCAAAATCCCAAAGACGACGGACGCAACACCGAGTAGTACCAGCAGCCATTCGCCCTTGATGTACTTTCGTAACCGCACGGCAGCGGCGATCTCGAAGATACCGGTCACAATAGCCCACGCCGCTACTACAAAAACCAGCGCAAGACCCGTAATTGCGGGCCATACGAACGTGACAACCGCCGCGATGATTCCAGCCACACCTTCAAACACCAAAACGCGCCAGCGCTCATGGGCTCTAGAAGCGCGCCAGGCACCGACGATGCAGAAAATGCCGTCGATCAAGGCGTAGGCGCCGAATAGCAACACCAGCGCGCCTAACGTAATTCCAGGCCAGGCCAGCGTAATAATTCCTAACAAAATCGCAGCCAGGCCACGGATTACCGGTGACCACCAGTTGTTTACAAACGCGATTGTCATAGATCTCCTTTCGTCGTTACGCAGCGTTGGCTGTAGCCGCTGAGCCTGTTTGAATAGAAATTTGTTTGCGCTTAGCCTGTTGCTCCGCCACAGGCACGGTCACTTCGAGAACACCATTTTCAAATTTGGCGCGAGCCTGATCGACGTTTGCTCCGTCTGGCAATGGAACGCTGCGGTAGAAGCGCCCATATCGAATCTCTGTTCGATGCACACCTCCTTTTTCTTCCTCACGTTCACACTTTCGTTCACCTTGCAGGACCAAAGCATCGTTTTCGATCTCAAGTTTCACGTCCTCGGGCTTTAATCCAGGCAGTTCGGCGCGAAGCACGTAATTGCCTTCACGCTGCGAGACCTCGACAGCCGGCGACCATAACACTTCTCCATTACTTTCCCGTGCCGACCCACCGTCGCCAAAGACACGATCCATTTCTTCCGTCATTCTCCTCATCAACGAAAACGGGTTCATACGAAAAAAATCAATGGGTGCAATAACGCTGACCGCAGGAGACGCGCGCCGCGACAGACTTGCTTGTTGCGAACCGCGTTCTGCCTCTTTTTCTGATGAGTGCTGATTTTGCTTCTCATCCGCTTTCATCTCTTGCGTTGCCATAGTGTCCTTTCTTTTTTGGCGATCCTAGCTCGCGATGAACTAGTGCAGCTCGAGTGCCACGCAACGAGGAAATTTCAAGTACCGATTCGTCTTTTCTTATGAACGACCGAGTATCATCGCGGTGGTTTGCTGTTCACAGCCGCCGTCGATTACTGGAAACCTACTGTCTACCTGTAGACTTGCCGCCCAGGCACAGGCCGTTCTCTACAGCTTTGGCAACTCGCAGGGTGGAGCATTACTACGCCTAGGCTATTGCTCGTTCAAGGCGTCGTACTATCTCTGATTTGGGCTGAACGCCAACAATACGATCTATCTCCCGGCCAGCCTTGAGCACCAGCAAAGCTGGGATGCCGCGAATCTGAAACCGTTCTGCCGTCACGGGGTTCTCGTCCACGTTCAGTTTGGCCACTCGCACACGTCCAGTCATTTCCGCCGCTAATTGCTCGACGACGGGCGCGATCATTCGGCAAGGCCCGCACCAGGGAGCCCACATATCGAGCAAGATCGGCAGCGATGAGCGCTCGACCTCAGCCGCGAAATTTGCGTCGGTCACCAAAACGGGTTTGTTAAGGATCGGCAGCGGAGTCTTGCACCGCCCACATATAGGTTCAAGGCCCTGGTCCAGCTTTTCGCGCGGCACTCGATTCAGTGCGCCGCAAGCAGAACAACGAATCGACAAAGGTTCGAGCATTTGATCCTTTCGCTGCTCGCCCGAGTATACGCCCCCTAGAGCCGGCTTCTAAGATGCTCGTTCTCTCGTTGAAGAGCGCATAACTTGTCGACTAGATCCAAAATGACCGAGATGCCAGC
>DASYAX010000345.1:0-3651 GCA_036501045.1 Bryobacteraceae bacterium | reverse complement strand
CGAATATCATCGTCGTTCCAGACCTGTTCGGATTCAGAGCCTGTGGATCACCTCTCACGACTTAGGCGGCATTTTAGGGCTCGAGGTAAAGAAAAACCTCCTCGTTCCCTCCAATCGCGCTTTGAAGCGCCTGCTGGATTGCGCGTTGGCTTTGCCGTTGTTGGTTCTGTCCGCGCCATTCCTCGCCGTAGGCGCACCTTGGATCAAAATAATCAGTCGGGGATCGGCATTCTTCCGCCAGCAGCGTGAAGGCCAGAAGAGAAAAGGAATCGTCATTCTTAAACTCAGGACCATGTATCCGGATTCCGGAAGGCTGCTTGAGGAATACCTCGAAAGACATCCCGAGGAAAAAACAAACTGGACGCGCTTCTACAAACTCAAGCAGGATCCGCGGATTCTGCCGGGAATCGGCTGGTTCCTGCGGCGCTATAGTCTCGATGAGCTTCCACAATTGTGGAACGTGCTGCGCGGCGATATGAGCTTAGTCGGTCCACGTCCGTTCCCGTATTTATCATTTGGACTGTTTTTCGCGGAGTTTTCGTTCGCTCCGCGCGAGTGTTGCACCAGGCGTTAGCGGATTATGGCAAGTCTCGGCACGCAGCGATGGCGATCTCACAATGCAGGAATGGGAAGACACCTATTACATTCGCAATTGGTCGCTTTGGCTGGATGTCTACATCCTCTTTTGCACGGTGCTCACGGTGCTGATGGCGAAGGGAGCTTCTTAGCTTCGCGCGTTGGCTAGTCGTCGCTCGAAAAGAAGCTGCCGAGGTTGCCGCTGGCGAGCGCGCCCAGCGGATTACTCCGTTCGTCGCCGGAGTGCCGATGTTCGCCCGGAGCAAGTTCGTGGCGCAAACGCTCGAGCGTCATGCTTTGCAAGATGACGCGGCCGGGACCAGTCAGCGTCGTTAGAAACAATCCTTCGCCACCGAAGATGGCGGTTCGAATGCTGCCAACCATTTGGATATCGTAATTTACCGTAGGCTCGAAGGCCACCAGATGGCCCGACTGCACCTGCAGAGTCTCGCCCGGCGCCAGCGTGAAATCAACGTGATCACCGCCGGCGTGTACAAAGACGAGACCAGGACCGGTTAGCTTTTGCAGGATAAAGCCTTCGCCGCCAAGCAGGCCCGCGCCGAGCCGCTTCACCATGGCGATATCCAAAATGACGCTGCCTTGCGCAAAAAGAAAACCATCGCGCTGCACCATGATGGTTTGTCCCGGAGCGAGATCAAACACCTGGATTTTGCCCGGATAATGACCGGCGAAACCCACCTCGCCCGCGCCCATCGTGGCATGAAAATAGGTGAAAAACAGCGATTCGCCCATCAGCTTGCGCTTGATCGCGCCCAGAATTTTGTCGCCGATATTCTGGCCTGTCATGCGCGTCGCCCACTCGACGGAGGACGATTTGTAGATCATTTTGCCGGCTTCGGCATAGATTTCCTGCCCAGGCTGCAGGTGGACGCGCGCGATCTGGAGATTGTGTCCTTCGATATCGTATTTCAACGGCGCGACCGGTGGCGGGACGTACGCATTTCCGGGCGCGGCGCCGCCGCCGATAGGCTGGCCGCAGTTTACACAAAATTTAGAAGTATCGGGAAGCTGAGTACCGCAGTTTGTACAAAATGCCATCGGGTCCCCTCGAGGTGTGGATGCTGTTCCTATCCATGCTAGCGAATGCTAGCGTGCCGGAGGAAAAAGGAACCGGAGGGCGAAGGGAATGCGGCGGCCCCAGGCCTGCTCATTATGTCCGGCGCCTTCGTCTTCGAGGAAGGCTAGATCCCGGCCCAGGCGCCAGCCTTTGGCGAGTAACGCATCGCGCAGTGCGGCGGCGTTCCGGACGCTGCTGGCGGCAGCCGCATCTTCGCAGGTGCCGATATCCAGCCAAATTTTCTGGTGGATCTTGCCACGAAACCTGGACACCTCAGCAAGGATGGCGCGATTCGCCCACCATACCGAGGGAGACATCACGATCAGCTTTCCAAAAACGCGCGGATACTTCAGCCCAAGGTACAGGCTGACCAGACCGCCCAGCGATGAGCCGCCGAGACCGGTATTCGCCGCATCGCTCAAGGTCCGGTATTCGTTGTCGATGAATGGCTTCAGTTCTTCCGCGATGAACTTGCCGTACTTGCGCGCCAGGCCGCCGCGGCCGCGCCGGTCCCTGACCGGCGTGTACTCGGAGATTCGCTCGAGGCCGGTATTGTAAATGCCCACAATGATCAGCGGCTCGATTTGCGCGCGATCGATCAAATCGCCGGCGGTTTCGTCGAGACCCCACTCGTTGCCCGCAAAAGCGGTCTCGGAATCGAAGAGATTCTGCCCATCATGCATATAGAGCACCGGATAGCGGCGGCCTCGAGCCGCGTCATAGGCGGGCGGCAGATAAACGATGATGTCTCTGGAATTCTTAAGAAAACGCGAGGGAAAGTTGCGGTGGAACCGAAAATTGCCGGTTAACGTGGGGGGCAACGCGGCAGCGGTTCCTAACCTTTACAGAAATCGAGCGCGGCCGAATTCATGCAGTAACGAAGACCGGTTGGTCGAGGACCATCGTCGAAAACGTGCCCCAGGTGCGCATCGCACTCCGCGCAACGTATTTCGGTGCGGTCCATGCCGAGACTCATGTCCATCTGGTTTTTCACATTCTCTTTAGCGATCGGCTGCCAAAAGCTGGGCCAACCGGTGCCGGATTCGAATTTCGTATCGGATGAAAAGAGCGCGTTGCCGCAACACACGCAGCGGTAAATGCCGTGTTCGTGATTGTTCCAGTACTTACCTGTAAAGGCGCGCTCCGTTCCAGCGTGCCGTGTGACCTCGTATTCCTCGGGCGTGAGTTGCTTCTGCCACTCCACGTCCGGTTTCTGAACTTTCTCCACTTCGATTACACCCTTTCGTTGGCCTGAGTCGCTGAAATCCACCAATTTCACCGTCGTAGTGCCTTTTACAAAGCCGAAAGCCGGGCCGGCCAAACCGGCGGCTAACAGCGCGCTACGCCTCAAAAATGTTCTGCGTTGCATATCTATATAGTAGTTCGGCTTGGCGGGCTTTTTGGTTACGCTGTTTGGGTGAGCTTGAGACAAACGAAAAATCAGATGAATCACTGATTGCCGTTCAGGATGTTGAAGTTTGCCCCAATGGCGATTATGCCGCCACGATTCAGCAGCAGACCCATATGATCTACCAGTTGATGTTTGCAATCGTCACGCCGGCGCTGATCTCCGGCGCGTTCGCGGAACGCATGAAATTTTCGGCTATGCTGCTGTTCATGACGCTCTGGTCGATGGTAGTTTATTTCCCCATGGCACACATCGTGTGGGCAAGGGAGGACTGCTGAACGGCGCCCTTGGCGGTAAATTCCCGGCTTGGGATTGCGCCGGAGGTACCGTTGTGCACGTCACTTCGGGCGTCGTGTTTGCCACCAGGGAGGTCAATGATCTCCGCGCGGGCAAGGCCATGGGCTTGGTGGACGGAAATGCCGGCCAAGTGGTCAACCAACTGATTGCCGTCGCGATTTCATGGGGTCTGGCGATTGCCGGAACGTTGATCATCCTGAAGATTTGCGATTTGGTATTCGGTGTACGAGTAGACAGGCGGCAGGAGATGGAAGGATTAGACGTGAGTTTGCATGGCGAGGAAGGATATAAC
>DASYAX010000344.1:0-4549 GCA_036501045.1 Bryobacteraceae bacterium | reverse complement strand
CCGATTCCATGTCACATCCGGCGGCATATATTTCTGCAACGCCTCTTCCATGGCTTCGAGCCGGCTCAGGTATATCTTATTCATCTTTGCCAAATGCCTCGACAAATGGCCGCGCCGGATGAACTCGGCGAGGATCGCTTGCGCAAGCTGATCGGTATGCAAATCGGCGGCCTGCTTGATCAGACGCAGGCGTTCAATAGCATTTTCCGGGCCGATGCACCAGCCCACGCGCAACCCGGGAAATGCAATCTTCGAGAAGCTGTCGAGCTGAATCACATTGCCTTCGCGATCGAGCGACTTGAGCGACGATGCCCGGTTACCACGCAGCCGAAGACGCGCATAAATGGCGTCCTCGATTACCGGCACTTGGTAGCGGGAGGCAAGATCAAGCAAACGACGCCGCTCGGTCAAGGGCAGCGTCGAACCCGTCGGATTCTGAAAGTCCGGTGTCACCAGCACGAACTTGACGCGGTTCTGCATCAAAACACTTTCGAGCGCCTCCAGATTGATGCCCATTTTGTCCGGGCCGGCGTCGACCGGCACGCCCAGCACACGAACCCGTGCGCCAGCAAAAATCGAAACCGCTCCAGGATATGCCGGATTTTCGAGCGCGACCGAATCGCCCGGCCGAAGGAAGAGCCTGCCCACAAGGTCGATGCCCTGCTGGCAACCGTCGGTAACGATCATTTGCTCCGGTCGGACGGTGAGCCCTTCGTCTGCGAGCATCCGTACAAGAGCGATCTTCAGCGGCTCATATCCGTCGCTGGCCCCCAACTGCATGATCTCGCGACCGTGCTCCCGAAGAACGGCGTTAACGCAACGGCGGAAATCCTCGATCGGGAAAAATTCCGAAGCAGCGCGGGCGCTGGTGAATGCAATCGCACCGTCGGGAATCTGTGGCATCAGGCGGCTCAGGCCGTCGTCACCGCGCTCGTCTGCAAAAAGCGACTCCCACCGCACCGAGCGGCCATTCCCTCGCGAAGGAGGCGCAGGCGAGAATTGGCGATGGCCATTGCCGCAGATGAACGTTCCGCGGCCGACATGCCCCTGAATCAAGCCCTCGGACTCGAGCTCGGCATAGGCGTTGGCCACCGTTGTCCGGTGGACGCCCAATTGGCCGGCTAACTCGCGGCTCGCCGGAATACGATCGCCCGAGCGTAGTTCGCCGGAATGGACCAGGGCGCGAAGCTGATCGCGCAGTTGAACATAGAGCGGGATGTGGCTCTCGGACTGTAAATGTAGCGGAAGCATGGGTTACCGCCAATGCTGCCAATATAGTCTAGCAATTAACGACGTAAAGAGCCAATTTGTCTTTTTGAAAATTATTCCGGGCGTGCGGACATTTGACCGATCCGCAGAAAACGCAGTTCTCGTAGAGAATTTTCTAATGTCAATCCCCTACAGCAGCGGCACCTTATTCGTAAGTGGCGGCCAGCGCGGGCTTTACCTGGACGCTGATTGTGGCTGGTTGGCAGATAGTTTGCACATCCTCACCTGGGTTAACTCTATAAATCTCAATACCAGCCCACTCCACCGGCGCGCCTCTTCATAAGACTATGGCCGCTGGTCTCTAGAGGAGGGACGTGGAAATGGATTCCCCGGGAACGCATGAACATGAAGAAATTCGAGAAGTTCGCTCGAACGGGCACTCGGCTATCTGGCTGGCCACTGTCGTTGTCGCATTGGCCCTCGTTTGCATCTTCGCTTACGGCGCGAACCACCGCCAGCAACAAACGATCAGCCAGCTCAACGCGCACGAATCAGACATGAACGCGACGATCGGCGACCTGCAGAACCGTTTGAGCGACGTCACGAACAAAATGAATGATGTGCAGGCCGCTCAAAGCGCTGCGGCCGCCAGCGCTGCCCAAGCCGCCAAAGCCAACGCGCGAAATACAGCGCGTGCGGCGACCGATCCTCGCTGGGGCAAGGTGCAGAACCAACTTGATGCCGAGCAGCAACAGTTAGCGGACGAGCAGAATGCGCTGAACTCCGCACGTGCCGATCTTCAGGGAGCGATCAGCGCGACCGGCGATCAACTGAACGGCGCAATCGCCAAGACGCACGACGAGCTCATCGCGCTCGAACAGCGCGGCGAACGCAATTACGACGAGTTCGACCTCGCCAAGGGCAAGAGCAACCGCTTGTACCGCATCGGCCCAATCTCGCTGGCGCTGCGCAAGGCCGATCCCAAACACAAGCATTACGATCTGGCGCTCATGGTTAACGACAACCTGATCCAGAAGAAGAATGTGGACCTGTTTGAGCCGATCTGGCTGCGTGATTCCGAAGACCCGCAATCGCTCGAAATCGTGGTAAACAAGATCGACAAGGACCATATTCACGGCTACGTGAGCAGCCCGAAATTTACCCAGGGCCAGCTCACGCCGACTTCGGCACCGGCTAATGCAGCTGCTCCGCAAACGCAGGATGATATGAACCAGGGTCCGGCACCGGCAAACAACCCGCAGTCGAACTAAAGCCGCTGCGGGCTAATTTGAAGTCAAGGCGAGTGGGTGAAAAGTAGGGAGAAAAAAGCGGGGCGGACGCGCCAAGCTCAGCCGCCCCGTTCGCATGCCCGAATGTCGCTATTGAGTGGCGGATTTCTCGCCGAGGCGGCGCATCCGCTCTTGCAGTTTCTTTCTCAGCGGGCCAGGCGCATTGGGGTTGAACGCTACCAAATACCACAGCGGCTGCGACCTGTCGCGGCTCAACCGCGAAAGTGTGGCGGCGTCGCTATTAGGATGGCGCGCGATATTCTCGCGAATCGCCGAATATGGGTGGTGCGAAAGCCGCCCGAGCGTCTTCGCCGTAACCTTCGGATGTTCGCTGATCAGTCGCAGCAAGTAATAATCCTCTTTAGGCGCTTGGCGCGATAGCAAATCGAGCGACTCGGGCTTGACTTCAGAGCTCAGGACCGTCCCTACCTTTTCATCCCATGACGGATTGATGCGGTTCAGCTCCTGCGTGCGCGCATGAATCAATTGCTCGATCACGCGACGCTCCTGGTCGAGCCGCGCCGAGGGGAGCGCGCTGTGCTCCACCGAATCGAGGACGCGCAGCAGATGCTGGCGCTCACCGAAAACAATTTGCGAAGTGCGAACTGTCTTTGTCTTACCCTGGTTTCTTACCAGGTCGGAACGTCTCATTTTCAAATCACCCCGTGCAAAAGAATAAGCTGCCGCGTCAAAATGCGGTCAGCATGGAATCACGATTCTTGGATGCTGCGCGGCAGGGGCCTCGCAAAAGTCCGGAGCAGTGGTGGAAGAGGACTCACTCGGCTTTCGCTGGACACAAGTATACCGCAATCCAACAGGCTTAAAAGCCCGCGGGCTTGCGACAACATGTTCCTGCAAGAAAAGGCATGTTTCTCTTGCGGCGCAGATCATAAGATCATGGATGACCCGGCGTGATTATCCGGCGTTGAAAGCACACGAGTAAAGCAAAGGCAGCGATATTGTGGTCGCCTGTTCCTAAGCCTGCAACAGATAGTCCTAGAACTACAAGGGTTTTGCACGCACGCGGCCTCAAACATCAGCCGAGCATTGGGACATCAGTAGCCGGCTCCAGATTCGCAATTCGCCGCCTCGCCGCAATTCGATGGTTAGCGCTCCCAGACCGGCCCCTAGATAACTCTTTTCCGCACGCGATCATCATAGGTACCAGCCCAGATTACGGATTTGCATTAAGGGGTGTATAATCACCGCAAGTTGCAGGAGGCCTCCATGACGAGATCATTCAGCAGCAAGTGGGTTTCTATTCTCGCGGCGACTTCTATGCTCGCGTTGCCCGGGCTTGCCGGTCAGATGCCGCAAGCGCCCGCGCAACAGTCGGGCTCTTCTCAATCGTCGCAAAATACGTCTACCGCGCCCACCTCGTCCTCCTCCAGCTCCGCATCGACTTCGCAGACTTCAGGTTCGCAGGCGCCCAGCACGTCCGCGCCGCAGTCCACAGGCTCGAATTCCATCTATGTGCCGCCTCCGTCGGACGCGCAACCAAGCCAGTCGGCATCGACCAGCACATCAAGCGCGCAACAGCCCGCTTCGCCTGCTGACACGAATACCATTCCCAAGGGCGTAAAGCCCGGGAGCAAGAATGATGTCGACGCCATCGGCAACCGCGACGTTGGCAAGGGCCTCGATTTCTACTCGATCGAGCATGAGATCGCGCTCGGCAAGCAGCTTTCACAGGAAGTCGAAAAGACGGCGAAATTCATTAACGATCCGGTCGTAGTTGAATATGTAAACCGCGTCGGCCAAAACATTGTACGAAACTCCGATTGCAAAGTGCCGTTCACCATTAAGGTGATCGATTCGGACGAAGTGAACGCTTTCGCGCTGCCCGGTGGTTTCTTTTACGTGAATAGCGGCCTGATCCTGCATGCCGATGAAGAGTCGGAATTGGCCGCCGTCATGGGACACGAGACGGCGCACGTGTGCCTGCGTCACGGCACCAAACAGGCCACCAAAGCGGACATAGCGCAGCTTGCATCGATCCCGGCGATGATCTTCATTCCCTACTCATGGGCCGGTTACGCGATGTATCAGGG
>DASYAX010000343.1:0-16505 GCA_036501045.1 Bryobacteraceae bacterium | reverse complement strand
TGGCAATTCGAAAAATTTCCCGGCGCGGAGCCCGTGCTTAACACGCAAATGAAATCCGTGGGCGAAGCCATGGCCATCGGCCGCACCTTCAAACAAGCGCTCGGCAAGGGCCTACGCAGCCTCGAAACCGGCAAGTCTTCGAGCGTCGGCTCGCTCGATCCCGATCTGATTGCCAAGCGCCTGATCACGCCCAATCCCGAGCGCCTCGATTATGTCCGCTTCGCGTTTGAACAAGGCTACACCATCGATCAGGTCTATGAGATGACCAGCATCGACCGCTGGTTCCTCCAGCAGATCGCCGAAGTAGTGGCGCTCGAAAAATCGCTCATCGGGCGCGATCTCGCTTCGTTCACCGCGCGTGAATTTCGCAAACTGAAGCGCGATGGCTTGGGCGACCGCCGCATCGCCGAGCGGCTCGGCGTCGAGCCGATAGCTGTGCGCGAAGCCCGCAAGAAACTGGGCGTGCGTGCCGTCTTCAACCGCGTCGATACCTGTGCCGCCGAGTTCGAAAGCTTCACGCCGTATCTATATTCGAGCTACGAATCGGAAGACGAAGCCGCGCCGGGCGATCGCAAGAAGGTCATGATTCTCGGCAGCGGCCCCAATCGCATAGGGCAGGGAATTGAGTTCGATTATTGCTGCTGCCACGCTTCTTTCGCGCTGCAGGAGTTCGGCTACGAATCGATCATGGTGAACTGCAATCCCGAAACGGTTTCCACCGATTACGACACCAGCGATCGCCTCTATTTCGAGCCGCTCACCCAGGAAGAAGTTCTCAATATCTACGACACCGAAAAACCCGACGGTTTGATCGTCCAGTTCGGCGGCCAAACACCGCTCAATCTCGCCATGCCGCTTAAAGAGCTGGGTCTGCCCATCATCGGCACCGATCCGAGTAATATCGATCTGGCCGAGGATCGCAAGCTGTTCGGTAAATTGCTCGGCGATCTGGAAATTCCATCGCCGGCGCATGGTTCGGCGACTAGTGTAAAAGAGGCTTGCGATGTAGCGCGCGGTCTGGGCTTCCCGGTTCTCGTCCGTCCCAGTTACGTGCTTGGCGGCCGCGCCATGGTCATCGCCTATCACGAGGAGACCGTCCGCCGCTATATGCAGGAAGCCGCCAGTTTTTCGGTTAAGCGCCCGGTGCTCATCGATCGCTTTCTCGAAGACGCCACCGAAGTGGACGTCGATGCGCTGTGCGATGGCGAAAACGTTTTGATTGCGGGCATCATGGAGCACATCGAGGAAGCGGGCGTCCACTCGGGCGATAGCTCCTGCGTCCTCCCCGCCATCTCCATCTCGAAAGAAAATCTCGAGACCATCCGTGTCTACACCACCAAGCTCGCGCAAGCCTTGCATGTGATCGGCTTGATGAATGTCCAGTACGCCATCAAAAATGGCGAGGTTTACGTGCTCGAAGTCAATCCGCGCGCCTCGCGCACCGTCCCCTTTGTCAGCAAAGCGACCGGCGTGCCGCTTCCCAAGATCGCCGTCGGCTTGATGCTCGGCAAAAAACTGAACGAATTCAAGCACATGACGGGCGGCATCGTCAACGGCACGCTGCCCGTACCCAACTTCTTTGTGAAAAGCCCCGTGTTCCCGTTCAACAAATTCCCGGGTGTCGATCCGGCGCTTGGTCCGGAGATGCGCTCCACAGGCGAAGTGATGGGTGTGGGCGAAAGCTTTGGCGAGGCCTTCGGTAAGGCCCAACTCGCCGCCGGTTCGCCCATCCCTGATCGCGGCGCGCTGTTCATCAGCGTCAATGACCGGGACAAACCAGCCGCTGTGGGAGTCGCTGCCAAATTCCGCGAATTCGGCTTCGACTTATTCGCCACGCGCGGTACCGCCGCCGCGCTCAAGGCAGCCGGTCTACCCTGCAAGACGGTGTTCAAAGTGAACGAGGGCCGTCCGAATGCTGTCGATCTCTTAAAGGCCGGCAATCTGAAGCTGGTGATTTACACCACGACCGGCAGCCATTCGTTTCCCGACGAGCAAACCATCCGCCGCAACGCCGTGACCTATCGAATTCCGTGCATCACGACTATGAGCGGTGCGCGCGCCGCCGCCGAAGCTATCGTCTCCCGCCGCCGCGACCCCATCCGCGTCTGGAGTTTGCAGGAGTTACATGCCGGCGAACCCGTTCCCGCGCGCTGAGAGGTTAGCGGGATTTCCATTTTCGATATGCGCGACTACGCGGATAAGTCAAGAGTATCTACCGCGAAGCTGCCAAAACTAGGGTCTACCGGGCCTGCTTGCCGTCAGTGTCCTTTGATGAGAGGACAATAGTTTCTGTGAACTGGACGGATCTTGTGTTGGAGCTAGGCCGTCATGAAAAACCGCTCGCTTTCATATTCGCCGCAGAAGTGAGCTCATTTGTTGAGAAATCGGAATATGGTCTTAACGCGGACTTATCGTTTGACCGTCTGAAGGACGTGCTCGCGCCGGAGCCGAAGTGGCTAGGGCGACGGAACTTACTCAAGGATGCTTGGCCGGACGACGAGGCGACCTGCGACGACGAGCTAATTAATCTAGCGCTTCTCAGCTGCAAAGCCATGCTTGGTCTAGGTGCGAGGATCCCCGATGGGCCATTCACCGATATGCAGCAGCGGTTCGACGAACTCTTCCCAGAAATCGCTACGGTGAGATTGACCGAGCGACCGGAAGAATTCGAAACGCAAAAGGTTCATGTGGCCATTAACGCGACCGGCTCCCATGAGACGCGGTTCCAGGCAGGCCCGGGACTTGCTCCTGGCTGCTGAAGACATGCGTCGGATGCAGGGGCAGTTGACGACTGACGCCCCCGGCAAACCAGAAGCCGCTAAAAACGAATCGAATCCCAGCGTCGCACCACACCCTACCGCCGATGCCGAAGCGACCACGGCCGCGTAACCGGCACAAACTCGTGCAATGAGGTTATAAACCGCATCGGTCCCCAAACCGATGAATGACCGTTTGATCCCATCTCCCACGCCCCCCCGTGCTCGCCGGTTGCCACAGATTCACAAATTGCCCCGCGCCGAAATCGCTCGCCACGCGCGCATAAGCAAAGGACGAATGGCCGCTGTCGGTCTTACAGATGATCACCTGCTTCAAGGCATTCAACAGCCGCGCTTTTTTGCCGGATCGGCTCAAATTATTCCGCACGTAAAGCGATAATCGGATCCGTATGAACCGCGCGCCACGCGGGAAACATACTGGCTCCCAAAGCGACCAATGCCAAAACCGAAGGTACGGCGATGAAGGTCCCAGCATCATACGGACTCGTATCGTAAAGCATCGACGCAAGAGTGCGGGTCACGAAAATGGATGCCAGCAGGCCAACTGCGATGCCCGTCCCGGATAATCGCAAGCAATGTCTCAAGACCAGGAGCAACAAAGTGCAGCGATCTACACCCAAAGCAATGCGGACCCCAAACTCCTGCGTCCGTTGTGCAGCGTTGTAAGCGAGCAACCCGGCGATTCCCAGCGTGGCGAGCATTAGTGCCGCGATCGCGAAACAAATCAGCAGCCAAGTCCGAAAACGCTCAGCGGATAACGATTCCTCCAGTACTTGGTCGAGTGTCTCTACCTTTCCTACGGGAAGACTGGGATCGAGCCGGTTGATCTCACGCCGGACTGCGCTTGCCAGCAAGAGCGGATCACCCGAAGTTCGGACGAGCACATTCATCTGGTTGACCCAATTCCGCGGGATCATAAACAGCAGCAATCGGGGCGCATCGCTGTTAAGCCGCGCCTTCACATCCGCCACAACGCCAACTACGGTTAACCATGGCTCGTCGTTATTCGGAACTTCTACACCGAATCGGATTCGTCTACCAATGGGATCGCCATGCGGCCAGACTCGATTGGCCAGCGCTTTCGAAATCACAACAGCCTGTGGCTTGGTGAGCTGGTCTTCCGGCCCCAGCAGACGCCCGCGCACTAGCGAGACACGGAGCGATTCCAGCGCATTCCCACGGCAGAAGATGGTGTCGACCCTTTCAGTATCCCTGCCACGGCCTTCGATAGAAATAATTACGTTGGAAGTGGAGCCCGTCGGCAGATCTGACATCGCGCCAGTTTGCCGAACGCCGGGTAACGTGCTGAGCCGGGAGAGCAGACGGTCGAAGAAGCCGGCAATCTGAGCAGGCCCTTTGTAAACGGCGACCGGTAACATGACCTGAGCGCTGATCACGTGCTCTGGCCGGAATCCCGGATTGGCTTCGGTTGCTTTAAGCAAGCTTCGCGTAAGTAGCGCCGCCGTGGTCAGCAGGACAAAAGCGAGACCGAATTGAGTAATTACGGCTGCGGACATCATCAGGCGTTGATGCTTGCCTTGCGTCGTTGTTCGTCCTTCACCCCTAAGCTGACTCGCGACGGCGGAGCGAAAGGTATTTGCAAGCGGCCCTAGACAGAATAGGAGAGGCGTCGCCAGCGCGACGACCACCACGAACACCACCATCCGCCAGTTCAAACCGATTTCGCCCAAGCGGGGAAGATTGTCGGGCGCGAAGCGGATAAACAGCGGCAAGGTCGAGAAGGCGAGACATAATCCGATGGCGCCTCCCGATACCGAAAGAATGAGACCTTCCGTTATCGTCTGGCGAGCGAGACGCCAGCGCCCTGCGCCCAACGCGGTTCTGAGCGCGAACTCTCGCTGTCGTCCAACCATGCGGCTAAACATTAGATTTGCGACGTCAGCGCATCCAATCAGGAGCACGATACCCACCGCGGCCAGCAGCAGCAGGAGCGGGCGCTCTACATTCCCGGTAAACTCCTCGCGAAATGGAACGGTCTGCGATTCCAGCGAAAATTTCGGCATGTGGCTGAAAGCCTGTTTCATCCTCGGCGGATAATCTTCCACGACGCGTTTGAGTAGACTATGCACCTCCGCGCTTGCCTGTTGAATGGTTACGTTCGTTTTTAAACTGGCGACCATGTTGTAGTCAAAGCCGCTTACATTCTGTTGCCGATCATCCTTATCCCAAGAAACGGGCACAAATACGTCTGCCGGATCGTTACTAAACCGTGATCCGCGTATGGGAAACGAAAAGGAACGCGGCATGATGCCTATGACGGTATACGGAGTTCGGTCGAGAAGAATAGCGCGGCCGAGCGCTCGCTCCGATCCGCCAAACGCACTTTGAGCGAATCCGTAGGTGAGAACTGCCACTCGCCTGGAATGTTCATCTTCTTCTTGCGTGAACGCCCGGCCAATTGCGGGTGAGATTCCCAAGACCCGAAACAAAGAAGGCGTCACGCGCGCGCCAGGTATACGCCGCGGCTGCCCCGCTCCTGAGATCTCGTAGGCTTGGGTGCGATAGATTCCCGTCGCGGCAAAGGATCGGTTGTTAGCTGCCACAAAAAGATAGTCGGGGCAGGAAAAGGGCAGAACGGGGAATCCTAAACCCGGAACGCCTTCAGTGATGGCAACCAAGCGCTCCTGATCGGGGAAGGGCAACGGTCGGAAGAGCACCGTATCGACTACGGAGAAAATGGCCGTGTTCACGCCTATGCAGAAAGCTAACGCGGCAACAACGGTGATTGTAAATACTGGTGCTTTGCGAAGTGTCCGAACTGAAAATCGTACATCGCCAAGCGTGTCTTCCAGCCACCGGGTGCCCCGCGCATCGCGGCACTCCTCCCTGAGGCGTTCCGCGCCGTTCAAACTGGACATGGCACGCCTCCTCGCCTCTTGGGGCGGCACTCCGGTAGCAATTTCATGCTCAATTTCACGATCGAGATAGTCGCGCAGCTCGTCTTCAAGATCGCTTTCGACGCGCGAACGATTGAACAGCGCCTGCAATCGAAGGCGCCATTTCCTGAACCACCGCATACAGAGCTAACCTCGGGCGGCAAGGACGACTGCGGAGATGGCCCCGGACAAACGCTTCCAATCGGCGGTCTGGGATTCTAACTGCTTCCGGCCTTCTTTCGTGAGTGAATAGAATTTCACACGGCGTCTCGTATCGCTGATTAACCATTCCGCCCTAATCCAGCCTTCCTGTTCCAGCTTGTGTAGCGCCGGGTATAAGGAGCCCGGGCCAACCTGCAGAATGTCCTTTGACATTTGTTTTAGACGCTGTGAAAGAGCCCATCCGTGAGTAGGCTCTAAGGCGAGTATTTTCAGGATGAGCAGACCCAGCGTGCCTTGGACGAGGTCATTCGGTTTCACAGTGTTATCGATATCCGATAACAGCTTACCTCTTGACTGCCTTTGATGCAACTGCCGCAGCGAAATTGCTTACCACGCGCATTCAAGTGTGGCATCACGATCGCGCAGGCGCGGGCAGATATGGCTCGCCGCGCGATGCGCGTTGACCCAATGATCGCTCTGCGGCACGAGTAAGCAAGAGGGCGTGGAGGATGCTAACATCCACCCACACCCTACCGCTTGTGCCGGAGCGACCGCGGCCGTGTGAACGGCACAAACTCCTGCATGAGGTTATAAACCGCGTCGGTCCCCAAACCGATGAATGACCGTTTGATCCCATCGCCCACGCCCCCCGTGCTCGCCGGTTGCCAGAGATTCACAAATTGCCCCGCGCCGAAATCGCTGGCGACGCGCGCGTAAGCGAAGGACGAATGGCCGCTGTCGGTCTTACAGATGATCACCTGCTTCAAAGCATTCAGCAGTCGCGCCTTCTTGCGGTGGTCGTCGGAAGGAAAATAACGCGGGTCTTCATGAAGCACCGATTCCAGCCCGAACGCAAACGTCTGCCGCGTCAGGTTCCCTCCAAACCCGGAAGCAAATCGCTCGCTGTATCCCTGCACGCCTTGCCCCCATTCATGCGGCGAATCGAGTGCTTGCCCGAACGCCGCTCCAATCAGTGCCCCGGCAACGCCCCGCAGTCCAAAGCTCTGCACCACCCGGTAGTCGAATTTGTCGCCTACCGTGAACGGAGGCGCCGAAACGGTATTTGGAACCTGCAAACTGTCAGGAGGTTTAGGTAGTTGCCCGGGCTGCGGCGGACTGGCGGCTAAGAGAGCATAAGGCACGGAAACGGCCAAGGAGGCAAGCGGGAAAAATCGCACTTATTGTGTGGACGTGCAAAGCGCATAGCTGTTTCAGCCCATCACAGTTCAGGCTCCTGAAACAGCCGGATGCCCGCAATGCCCACCGCGCCGGCGCTCATGCACTGCGCCGCGTTGTCCCAATTGATACCCCCCAGCGCGTAAACCGGCTTCCCTAATTGGCAGGCCGCTTTCAGCGCGCCGATACCCG
Organism: Bryobacteraceae bacterium; assembly: GCA_036501045.1. Taxonomy (GTDB): domain Bacteria; phylum Acidobacteriota; class Terriglobia; order Bryobacterales; family Bryobacteraceae; genus Bog-105. The sequence goes on along the minus strand of DASYAX010000343.1, from coordinate 9,301 downwards.
TCGGCGTGCCCTTATGCGGCGACTCGAAAACGGGTCCAAACGCCACCACATCCGCCTGCGCCGCCCTTACTTCGTCGAGGGTATGGCAGGAGCGTGCGACGAACAAACCAGGCAGCGTCTCGCGCGGCGCGTCCGCCGGAAGGTGAACGCCCTCGGCGCCGCTAGCTCGCGCCACATCCGCCCGCCCGTTGACCAACACGATCGGATGCGCATCCGTCCGAATTTCGTTGCTCCGCACCTCGAGCACCGCCAGTGTGAACTCGAACAGCTCGCGTGCGCTGATGTCTTTCTCGCGTATTTGAATCAGGTCGACGCCTAGATGCATCTGATCGCGGATCACTTCGAGCAGCGGCCGGAAACCGCCTACGGCTTTGCGGTCAGTGATGTAATAGCGCTTCATTTTTCGATGAAATAGATAGCGGAAGCCGGAAATTCCAGCTTCAGCGCCTCGCTGCCGCGCAGTTGCCCGAAATCGTCTTCGCTAACGATCGCCGCCACCTCATGTTCAAACAAAATCCGCCTGCCCTGTGCTGACGGTTTTGTGCCCGTTACCCGCAGCGTGAGCTGGTTCGGCGCAATGCGCCCGTCGTCCGGCGCCACCCGCGTCTCAACCCGGCGCACACACACATATCCTTGATCGCCGATCAATCGCCCCGGCAGATAACGTCCTTCGAGCTTGTGGCCGAAAACTCCAAGCCGGCTGCTGTCGCGGCCAGGGTCCAGACCTTCAATCGCGGCCGGCATGATGTTATAGATGCCCAGCGCCCGCGCAATTTCCACGCTCGCCGGCCGCGCAAACACCTGCTCCTTCGGTCCGCACTGCGTAAAGCGTCCGCCATCGATCAGGCAAACGTAGTCCGCGAGTTCCACGCATTCTTCGAGGTCATGCGTCACCAGCACAATCGGCGCCTGCAAACGATCCCGAGTTTTTCGCAGCACGTCATAGAAAGCCTGCCGCAAGCGCGCGTCCAATCCGCGCGTCGGTTCATCCAGCAACAGCAGCCTCGGCTCGCTAACCAGTGTGCGCGCCAGTGCCGCCCGTTGTTTCTGCCCGCCGGAAAGCTGCGCCGGCCTGCGTCCCGCTAGTTCCGTCAATTCGAAGGCTTCCAGAAGTTCGGCAATCCGGCGATGCCGGTCGAGCCCCGAGTTCCCGCGCGCCGCCGCCGCCGCGAAGCGCAGATTCTGCCGGACTGTCATGTGCGGAAACAACGCGTGGTCTTGAAAGATATACCCGCAGCGCCGCTGCTGCGGTGGCAGATGCACATCTGTGGCCGCATCGAAGTACAGCGCGTCGTTAATCAGGATCCGTCCTTCATCGGGCCGCGCGAATCCGCCCAGGCAATTCAGCGTCAGTGTTTTGCCCGCGCCGCTCGCCCCCAGCAGCACCGTGATCGCCGCGTCCGACCGCAGGTGCACATTCAACTCGAATGCCTCCGAGTCCGCGGCTGGCGGCAGCCGCTTCACAAGCCGCGCGTCGATGTTCATGCGATGTTTCTCGGCCGCCCGCCGCGCGACAAAGAACCCGCCGCCCATAACAGCGCCAGCGCCGTGGCCGATATGACCAGCACCAATATACGCGCCAAGCGCCCATCCCCCGATTCCACCGCCTCAAAAATCGCCACCGAAAGCGTCTGCGTCTGTCCCGGTATGTTGCCTGCCACCATGATCGTGGCCCCGAAATCGCCCAACGACCGTGCAAAACTGAGCGAGGCCAGCGAACTCAAACCGCGCCACGCGAGCGGCAGCGTCACCCGCCAGAACGTCCTCCATTCGGAAGCGCCCAGGCTGTGCGCCGCCCACTCGAACCGGTAGTCGACGCCTTCGAGGATCGCCCGCGCCGCTTTGATGTAGATCGGCGCGGAATGCAGGAAGGAGGCCACCACCGCCGCCTGCCAGGTAAATACTAGTGGCGTTCCGAATACCGCCTCATACAGCCGCCCGAGTGGCGTACTGCGTCCCACCAACACCAGCAAATAATAGCCGAGAACGGTCGGCGGCAGCACTAATGGCAGCGTAATCAGCGAATCCAGCAGCGCCTTTCCGCGAAAGCTTTTATGCGAAAGCACGTACGCGGCCAGCGTCCCCAACCCTAAGATAAAGAACGTCGCAATCGCTGCCACCCGCAAGCTGAGCCACAAGGGAAACCAGTCGATCGAGGTAGGTGTGTTCACGTCTTCGATGTTCCCTCTATCTTCCCAAGCCTCATAAACTTCTTGAAATTACACGCAAATGGGCGTAACATTCGGCCAAAGGGAAGGAGTGACTCCGTATGAATCTCAATTTCCATCTGATTCTCTGTGGAATCCTGGCGCTGATCGTAATCGCGCTGTTTGTCTACCGCAGATGGGTCGAAAACCATGATGACCCGTATATCCATCTACACAACGATTCCCATGATTCGAGCATCATAACCTCGCAAACCACGATGGGCAAGCGCCTGGAAGCCATCGACAAAGTCAAGAACGGTTTGCTGATCGCAGTGGTTTTATACGCGCTGGCGATCGTCGCCATGGGCATCTATATCGCCTGGAATACCAATACTGCAGTTTAATGGGCTTCTAGGTCTGAACTACCTCGTCTCCGCGAAACTTTCGGTCCGCGGACGCGAGCCGAAGATGTCCCAGAATCACCTTCAGGATGGCCAGCACCGGGACAGAGAAGAACATGCCCGGAATTCCGCCGATTTTCTCGCCTGCCAGCACCCCGAACAGAATCAGCAGTGGATGCAGCTCTACTTCGGCGCTCATCAGGTAAGGATTGAGTACGTAATCTTGGAACAGCCGGTAGAGCCCAAAGAACAAGATAATCCACAGCAGCCCCCCCGAGCCCGCGATCCCGCAGACCAATAAAATCACCACCAGCGCCGCCGCCGGGCCAATCACCGGAATGAACTCCATCAGGCCGGCCATGCCCGCGAGCAACAGTTCGTACGGTTCGTCTCTGAGGTCCAGGAAGATCGCCCACGCGGCAAATGACGCGATTGCCAAAAGGACAAGCGCCTTAATGTAGCTTTGCAGCACCTGGTGCATGTCGGTCAAAATACGCTCCGCCGTAATTTGGCGCGGGCCGTCGAACATATTCAGCACGGCGGCCCGAATCTGGCGAGCATCCTTGAGGAAAAAGAACGCTAGAATTGGCAGCAAAATCATGGGAATCAAATAACCGACGCCCGACAGGATCTGTGTGCTCGCCGTCTGGATGAAGGGCACGACGCTCGCCGCCAAGCCCGCCGCCTGTCTCCGCAGCGCGTCCATGACTTGATCCCGTATAGGCTCGGCCCAACTTGGCAGCGGTAGCGTCGCCAGCCGGCCTTTCATCAGCAGCGCCGGCAGCCGCGTCGCTAAACTCGTCGCTTCGGCTGCCACTTTGGGGATCAATGCGAAACCCAGTCCAACCAGCCCGCCAACCAGCAGAATATAAACCAGCCCCAAGGCCACCGTGCGGCGTTTCGCCATGAAGCGCTCGACCAACGAAACGATCGGCGACAGCATGTACGCAAAGAAAATCGCCGCCGCGAAAACCAGCAGCGTGTCGCGGATCGCGTAAGCCAGTGCGAACAAAAGAACGAAGAAGAAGACCGTCCAAACGATCTGCAGCGCCCTTTTGTCGATCCCCAACATGACTGTTAGACTATCAATTACTTACCATGCGGGGCCTGCTTCAGGACTTACGTGATCTGGAGTGCCGCCTGCGCGCTGGCGGTGGCGACAAGAAGATCGAAAAGCAACACAAAGAAGGTAAGCTTACTGCCCGCGAGCGAATCAGCCAGTTGATCGATCCTGGCCTGTTTCTCGAAATCGGCCTTCTTATTGCCTACGACAAGTATGATGGCCAAGCCCCCGCGGCGGGCGTCGTCACCGGCATTGCCAGGATCGAAGGCCGTCCCGCCGTCATCGTTGCGAACGACGCCACGGTGAAAGCCGGCGCCTGGTGGCCCGAAACCATCACCAAGATCCTGCGGGCGCAGGAAATCGCCATGCGCAACCGCCTTCCCATCGTTTACCTGGTGGATTCCGCGGGCGTCAACCTGCCTCTCCAGGACGGCATCTTTCCCGGCCAATACGGCGCTGCCCGCATCTTCTATTACAACTCGCTGATGCGCCGCCGCCTGCACATTCCCCAGATTGCGGCGGTCATGGGGCCCTGCATCGCCGGCGGCGCGTACCTGCCTGCCTTGAGCGACGTCATCATCATGGTCGAAAAGGTCAGCTTCATGGGCCTGGGCGGACCGAATCTCGTCAAGGGCGCAGTCGGCCAGGTCACCGATGCGGAGACGCTCGGCGGCGCGGAAATGCACACCACAGTGAGCGGTGTCGCCCATTATCGCGCCTCTGACGATCGCGCCTGCCTCGCCATGATTCGCCGCCAGTTCCGTCAGATGCCCGCCCCGCCCCTCGCCGCCGAAGGCCCGCAGCAGCCCAAACGCGATCCCGCCGGCTTATACGATGTGCTTCCCGCCGACCATCGCCTGCCCTATCATGTCGAAGATCTTCTCGAGCGCCTTCTCGATGCGGGCGATTGGCTCGAATTCCAACCCGACTACGCGCCTGAATTTTTATGCGCCGCCGCCCGCCTGAATGGCCGCAACATCGGCGTCATCGCGAACCGGCGCGGATTTCTCAAAACGGCAACCGGCCCTCGCGTCGGCGGCATCGTCTATACCGAATCCGCTCGCAAGGTCGCTTATTTCGTCGAAAATGCCGAGCGGCATAATTTGCCGCTTCTCTATGTGCAAGACGTTTCCGGTTTCATGGTTGGGGTAGAAGCGGAAACCGGCGGCATCATTCGCGCCGGTGCCGAAATGGTGGAGACCATGGCTTGCGCGACCGTGCCGAAAATCGTTCTCACCGTCAACCACGCTAGCGGCGCAGGCTACTACGCTATGGCGGGCCAGGGCTTTGATCCGAATTTCACCTTTAGCTGGCCCACCGCCCGCATTGCCGTCATGGAAGGCGATTCCGCCGTCGGAGCCATTTACGGCCCGGAGCTTGAAAAGCTCAAGCTCACCGGTCAACCTGTTCCGCCCGAGCTGCAAAACAAGATTGCGCAGACCCGCGCCGATTACGAGCGCTGGCTCGATTCGAAGTACGCCGCCGCGCGCGGTCATTGCGACGCCATTATCGATCCTCTCGAAACGCGCGCCATCCTGGATCTCGCCTTTGAAGCCGCTGCCAAAGAGCACACCGAACACCTGCCTCTTCAGTTGCTCGGATTTCAGGAAGGCTGGGGGCAAATCAGTACGCCCGCCGCCCCGGCGCCGCAGGGCCTCAGGCTATAAGCTCATCCCATGGACCTATTGATCCAGGAAAAACAGCGTGTCTTGCATCTGACCCTGAATCGCCAGAGCAAGCGCAACGCCTTGACCGCAAAAATGTCGCTGGACCTCGTCGAAGCCATCCAGCAGGCGCAACAGCGCGACGATATAGGCTGCATTTTGCTAAGTGCCGCGGGCAGCGTTTTCTGCGCCGGCATGGATCTCGACGAAGCTGTCGATCCGGATGGTCCCGATCTGCTAGCGGCGCATGAGAATCTCTTCAGCATCGGCGCTACCTCGCTCAAGCCAATTGTTGTCTCCGTCAATGGCGCGGCTCTCGGTGGAGGTTTGGGCCTGGTGGCGCAAGGTCACGTGGTGATGAGCTCCGATCTCGCCGTCTTCGGTCTTCCCGAAATCCGCATCGGTCTCTGGCCTTTCGTTGTTTACCGGGCCGTCGAAGCAGCACTCGGCAAGCGCCGTACGCTTGAGCTCAGTTTGACAGCGTACCTGCTTCATCCTCCCGAAGCGTTGCAGTGGGGTTTGGTGCACAAGATCTGTCCGGCTGTCGAACTCGCCGATCGTTCCAAAGCGCTTGCCCGTGAGCTCGCCAAAACCAGCCCGGTGGCCCTCGCCGCCGGTATGGAGTACTTTCACGGATCGCGCGGCAAATCGTGGAACGAAGCGGGCGATTTGGCGGCCGAGCTTCGTGCCAAGCTAATGGCTAGCGAAGATTTTAAGGAAGGAATCGCGGCCTTCAAAGAAAAGCGTGAGCCTCACTGGCCCAGCATGCCGCCCGCATTTTACGCGCAGCAAAAACCGCCTTCTGAACATCGTTAGCGGCGTCCTTCTGACGCTCGCTCCGCCCTCGTTCTATCGCGACGTGCTGCCCATTCTGCAGGATCACTGCCAAAGCTGCCACCGTGCCGGCGAAATCGCACCCATGCCGCTAGAAACCTATCGGCAGGTGAAACCATACGCCGCGGCGATTCATGAGCGAACCGCCCTTCGCCAGATGCCGCCCTGGTTCGCCGATCCCTGCTGCGGCCACTTTTCAAACAATCCATCTCTCTCGAACGATCAGCTTCAAATCCTCGCTGCTTGGGCCGCCGCTCACGCGCCTCCGGGAAATCCAAAAGACGCGCCACCTCACCCGCATTGGACCGCTGGCTGGAATATCGAATCGCCCGACGTCGTCCTCCGCATGCCCCACGCGAAGCATCTCCCGGCCCGCGGCGACGTGCCTTATCAATACATCGTGCTTCCCACCGGCTTCAAAGAGGATCGCTGGGTCCGCATGTCGGAGATTCGCCCCGGAAACCGAGCCGTGGTGCACCACGCCGTCGCCTATATTCGCCCTCCCGGGTCGCATTGGCTGCGCGGCGCGCCCGTCGGTCGGCCTTTTAGCGCCGAGGAACTACCCACTCCCGAGCAGCGCCGCGATGCTATGTGGACCGATAGCGACATTCTGCTCGTTTACGCGCCGGGTAGCTTGCCCGATCGATGGCCGCCAGGCTTCGCCAAATTCGTACCCGCCGGTTCCGACATCGTGCTGCAGATGCATTACGCCGTGCATGGCCACGCGACGGAAGACGATACCAGCATAGGTATGGTGTTTGCGAAGCAGCCGCCCGTCAAACGCGTACTCACCCTGCAGCTCACCAACGATCGTTTCCGTATTCCGCCCGGCGACCCCGCGTATCGCGTCGAAGTGCACGGCTCGCTCCCCAACGATGCGCTGCTCCTTAGCTTCTTCCCGCATATGCATCTCCGCGGCAAAACGTTCGAGTACCGGCTTCTCGAAGGACACGGCCGCGAACGCATACTTCTCCGCATCCCGCACTACGATTTTTTCTGGCAGCTCAGTTATCGCCTGGCGACGCCGATTCCACTGAAGGCTGGAGATATCTTGCAGGCCATTGCGACATTCGACAATTCAAAAAACAATCCCCATAACCCGGACCCGAGCGCCACCGTGAGCTGGGGCGATCAAACCTGGGCCGAAATGATGGTCGGATTCTTCGATGTCGCGGTCGATGCTTCCATGGACAAGCAGCATTTCTTCATCCGGAGCGTCGCGAAACACTAGTACGCCGGGTTGAACTCTTCCACCTCGAATGAATGTCTCACCACCGCTCGTAGTTCCTCGAGCGAACCGATGTGGCCCGTTCCCATAGCTTGTGTTAGCGCATTTCCCGCCGCTGTCGCCTCCGCCGGGCCGGCCACCACTCGCCGTCCCGTCACGTCGGCCGCCAACTGGTTCATCAGCGAATTTCGTGAGCCGCCGCCGACAATATGAATCACCTCGATCTGCTTCCCCGTGAGTCGCTCGAGCAATTCCAATACCTGCTTATAGCGCGTCGCCAGGCTCTGCAGGATCACGTGTGTCATCGAGCCAACGTCCTCGGGCGCTTCCTGCCCGGTCTTCCGGCAGTATTCGATGATGCGTTCCGGATGATGGCCTGGTGAAATGAATTCATCCAGGTCGAGCACCGTTGCCGAAGGTTTGGCCGCCGCCGCGCCTTCCATCAACTCGGCGTACGTATACTCCTGCCCGTCGTGCGCCCAGGCCCGCCGGCATTCTTGCAATACCCAAAGCCCGGGAATATTTTTCAGGAACCGGATCTTGTTCTGTACACCTACTTCATTCGTAAAATTCGCCTCGAGCGAAGCTTCGTTGATAACCGGTTGCTGCAGCTCCACGCCCATCAATGACCAGGTTCCCGAGCTGATATAGCACCAGTTCTCCCCGCCCGCTGCCGGTACCGCCGCCACCGCCGACGCCGTATCGTGCGATCCCGTGCTGTACACCATCGCTTCCTGCTTCAGCCCGCAGCACTCGGCCACGTACGGCAAAACGGGTCCCAGCTCGGTGCCGGGATCGGCCAGTTTACCCAAAAATCCGCCCCCGATCCCCAGCTTGCGCAGCATATCGGTGGCAAATTGCTTCTTCACCGGATCGTAGAACTGCGACGTGCTCGCAATCGTCCGCTCACAAGCGAATGCGCCCGTCAGGAAATAGTTGAACAGATCCGGCATGAATAGCAAGTGCGAAGCCTGCTCGAGCACGTGCGGTGTGTCGCGCTGCGCCGCGTAAAGCTGGTACAGCGAATTGATCTCCATGAATTGGATGCCGGTCTCGCGAAAAATCTCGGCGCGCGACACTTTGCCGAACACTTCTTTCGAAATGCCAATGCTGCGAGTGTCCCGGTAGTGCCGTGGATTATCGAGCAGGCTCCCGTCTTCGCCTAACAGCCCGAAGTCCACGCCCCAGGTATCCACCGCGATGCCATCTAAACTCTCGGTCGCCTTCGCCGCGGCTCCAATGCCATCGCAGATCTCATGGAACAGGCGCAGTGTGTCCCAGTACAGACCCGTCGGCAGCCGCACCGGCGTATTGGCGAAACGATGCAGCTCCGCCAGTTCGAGCTTGTGATCCACCAGATGTGCCAGCATGGCGCGCCCGCTCTCCGCGCCCAGGTCTAACGCCAGATAACTTCGCCTCATCGAGAGCGAGTATAGCGTTCCCTTCCGCCCATCAAGTGCGCCTCGAACATGATCAGCAGCGCCAACACCAGTACCGCGAGCGATCCGAGCGCCGGCAGCAGCATCACGTACTGCATTCCCAGATAAGCATCCACGTAACCGAGCAGCCAGGGAGCGCTCATGGCTCCCATCACCGCAATCGAAACCGTGCCGTTGTAAAACCCGGGATGAAAAGAGAAGCGATCGTCGAGCTTTTCAGCGATCAATGGAAAAATCGGTGCGTATCCGGCGCCGATCAACGCCACCGCCAGCATCGCCGCCGTCATCGTCGCCGCCAGACTCAACAGCAGATAGCCGGCCATCGCCAGTAAGATGCTGCCCAACAGCAATCGGCGATGATTCAGCAAGGGCAGCAGCACTTGTGCGATCAGGCGGCCCACCATCAATGCCAGGAAATACCACGCCAGCCCGCCAATCGCCCACACCGGGTTCACACCTAGCCGGTGAATCAACAATAGCGGCAGCCAGCCCGCCAGTACCCATTCGTTGCCGAACTGAATGAAC
>DASYAX010000342.1:0-8115 GCA_036501045.1 Bryobacteraceae bacterium | reverse complement strand
GATTCGGGCATGAATCAACGCCCCCGCACACATCGCGCACGGCTCAATTGTAGCAAACAGCTCGCAGTCGCTGAGGCGGTGATTACCGAGGTTTTTCGCGGCCTCGCGCAGCGCCACGATTTCGGCGTGGGCCGAGGGATCGTGGTCGGTAACGTTGCGATTCCACCCGCGTCCCACGATCCGATTCTCGAATACGACCACCGCTCCCACCGGCACTTCGCCGGCTTCCTCCGCGCGCAAGGCCGAACGCAGCGCCTCCTCCATCCACAACTCGTCCGCGATTCGTCCATCCGAGGCTGGATTATCCGAGGCTGAATTACCCGAAGCTGGATTATCCGAAGCTGAATTACCCGAGGCTGAATTATCCGAACCTTCATCGCCGGAAGCCGCCGGCACGGAAGGCGCGACCTTGCTAGGCGCCTGCCCCAGAGACGCCCGCCCCACAGTAGGCGAAACCCCCGCGCTATGCTTCGAAGTTCGGGTCATTCCCGTGAGTCTACCTTGCAGGCGAACCTGCCGCGAACTGAATCGCTGAAAAGATCGCCCCTTGGCCGCGTCAAATGTGAATGTCACGGGTTAGAGGAAGTCGAGGTTACGTTCATTACCCCCGTGGGGGGTGGGAACTTCTCTTCCACCTTCGCACGGGTGAAAGGAATTGCAGCACTTCAACTCATCGGGAATGACACATATTGTCACCTCAGAATAAGAGCCTATAAATCATCGAATTACGGTGAAGTCTTGAATTGAAATCGAATGCCCAAAACGGCACGCGATTTGCACTTGCCATGGTGGGCGGCGCTGATCGGCGTGACGCGTTCGCCAGGAGGTTCAAATGTCCGTGAATAACATTCAGAGAATTGCGATGGCTGCGTCCTTCACCCTGTCGCTTTCCATCTTCTCCCCGGTGTGCGCTAACGGTCAGGTTGCGTTCAACCAGATTAAGGCAACCGGCGCCAATGGAAATTCGACGACCGCGATCAATAATTCAAGCCAGTCGCTGGCCGATGCCGGCACCACGACTTCGCACGACGTGTTTGTTTGGAATCCTACCAACGGCTTCAGCGACATCGGCATGAACAGCGCCAACAGCACCGCCGCCGCCGTCAATAATTCCGGCGTCGTGGCAGGCGCGGGGAACAGTTCCGGACTCCCCGAAGCTTTCATCTGGCGCTCCGGTCAGGGTATCCAGTGGCTCGGTTCGCTCGGCAGCGGCATGAGCGTGGCTACCGGCATGAACGACTCCGGCGTGGTGGTTGGACTGTCCTATAACGGAGCCGACCAGCAGCACGCCTTTCTTTGGACGAAGTCCGGCGGGATGCAGGACCTGACTCCCGACTTGACCAGCATCGGCGGTGCGAGTGCGATGGCTATCAATTCTTCGAACCAGGTCGCCGGCTATTACTTTCCGAACGGAAGCCGGCTACCGGTTGGGTTTCTCTGGACGCAGGCCGGCGGGCAACAGGACTTTGGCCCCTCGGGCACCGTAGCGCATGCCATCAACGATTCGGGCACGATCGTCGGCGTGGCGCCGAATGCCGGCGGATTCAAGCACGCGTTTTCCTGGACCCAGGCGGGCGGAATCAAGGATCTCGGCACCCTCGGCGGTCCCGCCAGCACGGCGCTTTCGATCAACAAGAACGGATGGATCGTTGGCACTTCCCTGACCAACTCGGGCAATGGCACACTTCACGCGTTTCTGTGGACGCCGACCGGCGGCATGCAGGACCTGATACCTCTGGCAAGCCTTCCCAAAACGCTTCAGCCGTATTCAATGCAAATCAACGACTTCGGCGTGATCGCGCTGTCGTCGAGCAAAGGGCTCGAACTGGTGTCACCGAAGATGTACGCCACACTGACATCCTCGAAGAATCCTTCTCAAGTGGGACAGCCCGTCACCTTTACGGTAAACGTAACGTCGATCGCAGGCCCGCCGCCGGATGGCGAGCTGGTCGATATCACGGTGAACGGAGTATCCAAGGGCTCGGCCCCGCTGCTGAATGGAGTCGCGAAGCTTACGACCTCGACCATTCCTTCGGGTACGCACACCGTGGTCGCCAAATATGTGGGCGACGCCAATTACCTTCCGAACACTTATGAGTCTTTACAGCAGCAGGTGAACCCGTAAGACCGCATCAACTCCGAAGCTCCGCATCGATACAAAACTGAACTATTTTGGTGGGGACGGCCCAAGTACCCGTCCCCGCATTTTTTTTGTCCGGCATTTCGTAGTGCCGGCGTCCCGCCCGCGCCCCACAGAAGCAAATCCCGTCTCCCGCCCGTGGTATCCTATCCGCGTTATGGGAATGACGGAGATTCTGCGAAAAGTCTTTCTCGTGGACCTGATGCAGGGACTCGGCGTGACGTTCCGGTATCAGCATCCCAGGGAGATTTATACCGAACAGTATCCGCTGGAGCGGCCGCAGGTCGCCGAACGTTACCGGGGCGCGCCGCGCCTGAACGTTAATCCGGATACCGACGAAAGTCTCTGCATTTCCTGTGACCTGTGCGCGCTCGCCTGCCCCGAGCATCTGATCGTGGTCACCAGCGAGCGCAATGAAAAAACCCGCCGCAAGGAACTCACCAACTTCACCTACGACCTAAGCCGCTGCATGTTCTGCGGATTGTGCGAGGACGCCTGTCCGACGGACGCGCTCGAACTCACGCAGGATTTCGAGCTCGCGAACTACTCGCGCGAAGACATGATCTGGGATCGCCAGACGCTCGAAAAAGGCCCCATGCCGACGGTCTACAAAAAGTAAAAACAGGCTCAGAAAAGACAGGCCCGGAAAAGACAGGCTCAGAAGAGACAAGTACGATCCTTCGTGTGTGGCCAGTAACCTAATCCGCCGCCCGGCGGTTAGATAATTGCACCTGTCTCTGGGGTGTCAAGTCTCGCCCAAACCGACCGATGAATTACTTGAACCGTGAGAGCGCGCCACACCCGTTGTAGAGGTGGTCGGTTTGCGTAAGTCGTCGTGTGTTCAGCGCGCGACCGTGCTCAGAAGAGATGGGGGGCCCAGTGAGTAAGACGCCGCAGGTGCTCGTCGTGGATGACAATCCAGCCGATGTCGATCTGGCTTGCGTAGCCTTTGCCGGAGGCCAGTTTCAATGCAACATTCATAGCGAACAGGACGGCGAGAAGGCGCTCGCCTATCTGCGGCGAGTGCCCCTGGAAGAAAAAGCCGGCGCCATCCGGCCGGACCTGATTCTTCTCGACCTGAATCTTCCCGGAAAAAACGGGCGGAGCGTGCTCGAGGAGCTGAAGCGCGATCCCGACCTATGCGCGATTCCTGCCATCATATTCAGCACTTCGCAGAGCCCGTGCGATATCGGAGGCTGTTACAAGGCGGGCGCCAACTGCTACGTCTGCAAGCCGGTGAACCTGGAACATTATTTCTCCGCCATCAGGGCGATCGAACAATTCTGGTTTGGCTCGGCACTACTGCCTGAGGAGGGCGCTGATGGAACCGCCAGCAAACGTTCTTCTGATTGAAGACAATCCCGGCGATGCCGACCTGGTACGCCTCCGGTTGATCGAGTCCGATCCGCCGGTGATGGTCAACAGCGTGGCGCGGCTTTCCGAGGCGCTGAAGTCGCTGGCCGCCACTACGCCATCGCTCGTGCTGCTCGATTTGAACCTGCCGGACAGCAAGGGCGCCGAAACCTTCCGCCGTATTCTCGAGAAAGCTCCCAACGTCCCGGTGGTAATTCTTTCCGGCCAGGATGACGAGGCTATGGCCATGAAGGCCGTCCACAACGGCGTCCAGGACTACCTGATCAAGAGCGACATTACCAGCAAGCAGCTCGAGCGGGCGGTGCGCTATGCCATCGAGCGCCAGGGACTGTTGCGCTCGCTCGACATGACGCGCAAGCAGCAGCTCGAATTCAAAAACCAGTTCCTGTCGCACGTTTCGCACGAGCTGCGCACGCCCCTGACCTGCATCCACCAGTTCGTGACGCTGGTGCTCGATGGGCTCGCCGGGCCGGTCGTGCCCGAGCAGGCCGAGCATCTGCAAACCGTGCTCAAGAGCGTGGGCCAGTTGCACGCCATGATCCGCGATCTGCTGGAGGCGACGCGCGCCGAGAGTGGAAAGATGCGCATCGAGCCGCGCTGCATTTCGATCGCCGAGCTGATTGCGCAGGCGCTCTCCATGATGAAGGTGGCCGCCGATCAGAAAACAATCAAGGTCGAAGCGGTGCTCGACCCCGCCCTCCCGTTGGTCTATGCGGATCCCGATCGGATCCTCGAAGTGCTGATCAACCTGATCGATAACGGAATCAAGTTCACGCCCGAAGGGGGAGCGGTCATCGTCAACGCCAGCATGGTCGAGACCGATCCGAGCGCCGTGTACATTTCCGTCTCCGATACCGGCCGCGGAATCAGTTCGCCGGCGCTTCCGCGAATCTTCGAACGCCTGTTTCAGGATGAGGAAGCAGTCGACGGCAGCCGAACCGGGCTCGGCCTTGGGCTTTACATCGCGAAAGAAATCGTAACCCTGCATGGTGGCCGCATGTGGGCCGCCAGCGAGCCCGGCAATGGAAGCACATTTTCGTTTCACTTGCCGGTCTATTCTCTGGCCCGCCTGCTCGGGCCCGTCATCACCGAGAAAGGCCGCTTGCGGCCTTCCTTCGTCCTGGTGCGCGCGGTCTTGAAACCGCAGACCACGCCTCCCCGGGGCAACTGGAAAGAAGCCTGCCAGCTCGCGCTCGAACTGATGAGAAATTGCGTTTACGTAGACAAAGACCTCGTACTGCCCCCGATGGCCAGCACCGGATTTACCGACACGATTTATGTCGTCGCCTCGACCGATCTGCTGCGCGTGCCCATCATGCTGAGCCGCATTGAGGAGCAGATGAGCGCTCTGAAACCGCTCCAGACACATGGCACAGTGAAGCTCTCGGCGGAACCGCTGGAGGGAATTGCCGTGTCAGCGGCGCAAACTCTTGAGCAGCAGATTCAGGCGGTGGCGCGGCGAGTGGAAGAAACAATTCTGACGGGAGTCGCGCAACCCCAGCCGATTGCAGAAAAGGTTGCCGTAGCAAATTAGGCAGGTCTGGCGCCCGCTCCACACTTCGCAAGGCCATGCTCCTCCCACTCCGTTTCTCGGTCCCCTTAACTGTCTACGACTCCTTTTGGTAACAATTGACCGGCTCGCACGTCTAGAATGGCGAGTGCACCCAACATCCCAGTCTCCCATCGCCGAATCAGCGATGGGTTTCCCCGGAAAGAGCCCTGATGCAAATCCTAAGAACTCTGTGCCTGATACTGCTGTCTACCCCGCTCGTCTTCTCCCAGTCCACCAAGCTCCACGGCGTGGACCTGAACGATATCAACCGCAAAGTTGAGCCCTGCACGGACTTCTACGAATATGCCAACGGTACCTGGCGGGCGAACAACCCGATCCCGGCCGAGATGAGCCGCTGGAGCAAACGTTGGCAATCCGGCGAAACCAGCAAAGACAAGTTGCGCGACATTCTGGAAGAAGCCGAGCAGGACAAGAACGCTCCCAAGGGCAGCTCAGCGGAATTAATTGGCGACTTCTACGCCGCCTGCACCAACCAGGTTCGCATCGACGCGCGCGGCCTCGAGCCGCTAAAACCGTGGCTCGCGAAAATTGACAGCGCCACGGATATTGCCTCGCTCCAACCGGTAATTTTCGAGCTGCACGATGCCGCGGTGGGCGCTCCCTTTATTCTGGGCAGCCGGCAGGACCCGCACAAGCCCTCCGAAGTACTAGCCGACATCGCCGCCACCGGAATATCGCTCCCGGAAAAGGATTACTACGTGAGCAAAGAAGCGCGCTTTGTGGAAACGCGCGAGAAGTACAAACAGTACATGACCAACATGTTCAAGCTGGCAGGTTGGGATGCCCCGAAAGCCGCCGCCGCGGCCCAGACGGTCCTGTCGATGGAGACCCAAATGGCGGAGGCGTCGCTCAACACCGCCGAGTTGCGCGATCCCAAGGCCACCGATCACAAAACCACGCTGGCTGAGTTGCAGGCCATGGCTCCGCACATCGATTGGAATGGCTACCTCGCCCACGATCGTCTTCCGAAAGATGTAGCGCTCAATGTGGATCAACCAAAGTACATGCGGGCGCTCGACCGCCAGCTCCAGGAAACGCCCCTCGCCGACTGGAAGATTTACCTGAAGTGGCACCTGCTCGACGCCGCGGCCGGCGCGCTCCCGACCCCATTCGTCAACGAGAACTTCGAGTTCTACGGCAAGTATCTGAGCGGCGCCAGCGAGATCAAGCCGCGCTGGAAACAGTGTGTGGAATCGACCGATCAACTGCTGGGCGAGGCCCTCGGCCAGAAGTATGTAGAAAAATATTTTCCTCCCGAAGCCAAGGCGCGCATGCAGGACATGGTCAAGAACATCTTGGCCGCGATGAAGGATGACATCGAGACGCGCCCCTGGATGAGCGAAGAGACCAAGCAGAAAGCGCTCGGCAAACTCGCAACCTTCAATCCGAAAATTGGCTATCCCGACAAGTGGAAGGATTACAGCAAACTCGACATCCGGCGCGATGACTACTTCGACGACGTGGTGGTGACCAGCCAGTTTGCAGTCGAGGACGACCGCGAGCAGATCGGCAAGCCGGTCGATCGCGGCCGCTGGGGCCTGACGCCGCCTACATCCGACGCTTACTACAATCCCCAATTGAATGAGATCGTCTTCCCCGCGGGCATTCTCCAGCCCCCAGCGTTCTACCTCGATGCCGTCGATGCGGTGAACTACGGCGCCATCGGCATAGTGATAGGACACGAAATCTCGCACGGCTTCGACGACCAGGGATCGCAGTTTGCCGCCGATGGAAGTCTCACCAACTGGTGGACCCCCGACGACCTCAAGAAATTCCAGGCGCGCGCCGCGTGCGTCGCCGATCAGTTTGAAAATTACTACATTGAGAAAGACATCCATCACAACGGCAAACTCGTCCTCGGCGAAAGCATCGGAGACCTGGGCGGCGCGAAAATCGCCTACCTCGCGTTTCAGAAATCAATGCAAGGCAAGCCGCGGCCTCCCGATCTGGACGGCTATACGCCGGAGCAGCAATTCTTCATCGCCTGGGGCCAATTCCGCGGCGACGCAATGCGTCCGGAAGCGATGCGCCTCCAGGTCCAAAGCGATCCGCATCCAATCTCGAAATACCGGGTGAACGGACCGTTGTCAAACTTGCCGGAATTCAGGGAAGCCTTCCACTGCAAAGCAGACGCCGCCATGGTGCGCCCGCCGAATAAGCGCTGCGAAGTCTGGTAGGAATTCGTCTCTAGGGATTCGTATCAGGGTATCGCTTTAGCGATACCGCAAGCTGTGCCACAAACGCGTGCATCACCGTGGAAGAGCGCCCTAAGGAGAGACCTCTGGCCCGCGCCGCTAAAACGCATTGTCATTCCGAGCGACCAACCGAAAAGCATGTACCGGCAACGCCCGCAAGCGAGCGAGGAATCTCCCGTCCCACAGCTGCCGCGAGCTAAGTTAGCAGGCCGCCCGCCTGACGATTATGAAGCTACTGTGAAAAACTTTTATCCCGTCGCGTTTTTTCTAACTGGCCCGGATCTGCTAGGAAGTCTTAATGTTTATCGTGCATTGAAGCGGCAGTATCTGGGTCTTTCCACATGCAAGAGCCGAAATCTCAAAAACCTTCTCGTAGAGAAACGCCGGCTTTACGTATGGCTTCTTGCGGCCCGATTTGCCTTCGGCTTCACTTTTGGAAGCGGGCTTCCGTTCTGCGCGTGGGTTCTCAGAGGACTCATCCATAACTCGTCTCTGGACACTTGGTAACACGCCGGACCAGTCTTAGCGGGCTTCAACTGTCAGTCGTTACAAAATCCGAACACCGGTGCCCGATAAACGATCGAGTCGGTGGCGCCAAGCACAAAGAGGACGGGCGGGTGGCCCAGGTCCCGTACGCCATCGTTTTTTTGTGCTGACACCGCCCAACCGCGGGGTGCCCCATGTCTCGTGATTTTCGAGACATGGGAGAGTCAGCCGCCGCAGAGGGCATCGGTGAGCTTCATCCTCGAGCTTTCTCCTAAGGAGAGACCTCTGGCCCGCCCCGCTAAACGCATTGTCATTCGGACCGACCAACCGAAAAGCATGTACCGGCA
>DASYAX010000341.1:0-2275 GCA_036501045.1 Bryobacteraceae bacterium | reverse complement strand
TCGCAGATGATTGACGAAGCTGAGGGTCTGCTTCTCCGCGCGGGCGGCCTGCGAGTGATCGGTCGCTACCAACTCGAAGCTGCGTTGCAGTCGGCGCATGTGCATCGCCGCCGCACGGGCGTAGGCAATTGGGCGGCAGTGGTCGAACTATACAACGCGCTCTTCGCTGTTTCTCGCTCGCCCGTCGTCGCCATAAATCGCGCCCTTGCCCTCGCCGAGCTCCACAGCCCAAGCGCCGCGCTCGCGTCGTTACAGGACATAGCTGCGGATCAGCGCCTCACCGAATACCAGCCCTATTGGGCCGCCCGCGCAGACTTGCTCGCGCGCACCGGCGCGCGTGACGATGCCAGGCACGCCTACGAAATCGCAATCGGTCTCGAACGCGACCCCGCCGTTCGCCAGTTCCTCCGGCAGCGTCAATCCGGATTGGCGCCGTAGAATTTTACTTTAGCCAAGCGGTTTGATTTCAAATCTCCGGTACCAAATTTCCGCATACTCCAGTTCAATCGCCACTTTCCCGCGCCTCAACGGAATCGCTTGCCCGTTATTCTGCGGATCGGCCTGCTGCAGATTTGAAACCGTGTTCACCGTGACGCCATTCACGATATGCGTCGAACGATCGTTCTGCGCAATCACCTCCACCACATTCCAATCGTCCCGATTCTCAAAATCGCCGCCGCGGTCGCGCAGGATACGGTTGTTCGTCCCCGTATAAACCGGGCTGTTGGCTCCCTGTGTGCCCCGCGCGCTCCCCAAAAGAAAATAGTCGCCAATGTCACCCTCCTGCACCTGGCATTCCACGCACGTCGGCCACACTTTATCCTCACCTACAAGATGGTAGAGCAATCCATTGTCGCGTTTGGCCTCGAGCCGCGGACGAAACCGCTTCATTCCCCATTTGTATTCCGCGCGCAGCCGGTAATTTTCGTATTCCGCATTTGTGGCAATGTATCCGGCCTCGGCAGGCTCGTCGGTCACCAGATTGCCCATAATGTGGAGCATGCCGTCCTCAAACGTCACCATGCCTTTGGTTTCCGCAGCGCCCTTCCCGGATTTTGCCAGAAACGTATAGAGCCCGTCCAAATTGCGAAAGTTCAGGAGCGAAATCCAGCCATCCGCCCCGGGCGCGGGAAATGGCGATGCGCTTCCAGCCTGCGCGCTTGCTCGTCGCGTCAATATATAAGGCGCCGCCACCATCGGTGCCGCCACCGCCAGAAATTTTCGACGATTCATGCTTCCCTCCTCGACCGCCCCACCCGGCGCGCCCTCGCCGCCGCTTCGGAATCGCAGCGTACTCCATGCTCCGCCGCTCGCGCAAGATAAACGCCCAAACATATAAACGCCCGACACGCCGCCCAACAGATGAACCGGCGCTCCTATTTGCGCTTACGCCGCCGGCCGCTTGCATGCCCCCGGCACTCAACGTATTCTGAATTCAACTTCGCACGAAACCGAAATTCCTCACGCGCTTGTGAGCAGCCGTGTGGGAGCCGTATGGAAATGATCGCTGAAATCTGGAGAGCTATACCTATGCCAGAAAAAGCGCCATCGGGACTCGCGTCGCTCACCTCGGTGGCCCCGATGGATAGCCCCGCCGCTCAGCGCCCAGGCACCGCCGCCGCGCTGCTCGGCCTCTTTGCCTTTGCTTCCTGTTATTTTCGATCGTTTGCTTTCCCGCACCTGCCATTCATGCCTGGCGGAGATCAAATCGGTTTCTTCACTTCCGGCAGCCGAATGGTTGCCGGCCAACTGCCCTACCACGATTTCTTTGAAATCCTTCCTGTCGGTACGGACTTGGCGTACACCGCGCTCATCAAACTTTTCGGCTTCTACACTTGGGTGCCGGGCGCAGTGATGGCTTTCCTGGCCGCGGGCATCGTCATTCTCATAACTCTCGCCGCGGCTCGCATCATGCGCGGACTCGCCATTGTGATTCCCGGACTCCTGCTCTTAGGCTTCCTCCTGCTCGATGAATCGCTCAACGCGACGCACCATTGGTTCTGCACGCTCGCGGCAATGGCAGCAATGTTCGTCCTGCTCCGCGACGTCAGCCTGCCGCGCATCGCGGCCGCGGGTGCGTTGGCCGGTCTGGCCACATCTTTCACGCAGACGACAGGCGCGTTCCTCGTAATAGGCTTGGCCATTTACGTTGCATGGAAGTCAAAACGCACACGCGCCGGTGCCTCATGGCGCAAACCGCTGCTCCTCTGCGCGGTCGCAATAGCGGTCTTCTTCGCCATCAACGGTTACTTCATCTGGCAGGCCGGTCTGCGTG
>DASYAX010000340.1:0-5847 GCA_036501045.1 Bryobacteraceae bacterium | reverse complement strand
GAAGCATGTCACACACCGTGTACAGCTTCCATGACGGTGCAGGCCGCGTATACTGCGTACTGCACTACCAGGTGGCCCCTAACGCTGTTCAAGGCGGGGGGTCACCCCTTTTTTAAAAACTGGTCTAAAATTCTAAATATGGCCCCGTAGCTCAACGGAAAGAGCATCGGTCCACTAAACCAGAAATGCCCGTTCGAATCGGGCCGGGGCCACTCTAGACTCTAGACCAGCTTGTCCAAAACTAGGTTCGCATTCAAATATGGGCATTGACAAGCGCTACAATACGTGCGTTCATGGCAGTTACCAGCTAACAAATTAGGTAAAAGCCGGGCTACACCAGTAGCTTTCACCTAGTCGGTTCACTACTTTTCGATCACAGGATATATAGAGTTAACAACACAGGATAAATGGCTTGCAATCGTAGTGGAATACGGCCTGCTATTAATCATAGGGTTTTGAAAAGGGACTTGCAGGTCGGCCCCAGGAGGAGGGAGGGGCTATAGTGGCCCTACTTCTGGGGATACGTGTCCAGAAGGGATAATTACCTAAATCCTTGACTTTCGTTGTTTATTCGCCAACACTATATAGCAGGGAGGTGAACCGTTATGGCGCTCACACGACGGCAAAAAGAAGTAATGGACTTTCTATCCGAGTTTATCGACCGGCATGGATACAGTCCAAGCTACGAGGAGATTGCCGCCGGATTAGGTTTGGCTTCGCTTGCGACGGTGCATAAACATGTGCAGGCGCTCGAGGCCAAGCAGTATCTACGCAGGAGTTACAATCACAGCCGTTCACTCGAGGTGGGCGACCGTTATTTCGCCGAAGAGAAATCCCGGCGCCATGCCGCGACTCCGGCCGCCATTCCGCTGCTGGGACGTATTGCGGCGGGCGCTCCGGTAGAGGCGATCGCCAATGCCGAAGCGTTGCATTTTTCCGATTTCGCGGGCGACGAGAGCACCTTCGCGTTAGAGGTGCGCGGCGAATCGATGATCGAAGACCACATCTGCAGCGGTGATTTTGTGTTGGCCGAGAAGACGGATTCGGTCAAGAACGGCGATATCGTGGTGGCGCTCCTAGATGGCTCGGAAACTACCTTAAAGCGCTATTACCGGGAGCAGGATGGGCGCGTCAGATTACAGCCAGCCAACTCCACGATGGCGCCGATTTTCGTGAATCCGGCGAACCTCCAAATTCAGGGCCGGGTGCTCGCGGTGATGCGTAAATACTGAGAGATTTATAGTAGCCGCTTTCTGTTAAACTTCGGGTAAGTGACCGAGAGCGGAGCAAAGCAGGCGCAAGCCCGAAGCTTGGGACGAAGACTTGTGTTTTGGGAATTCGCCAGAGCTTCGTGGCAATACGATCTGGTAGTTGGCCTTATCCTCCTGTTCATTTTTGCTGTTCCACGCGATCTCTTCCGCGATCAGCCGAGGGCCGCGAGCGTGGTGCTGATGTCTTCGCTGCGCGGCGCGAATCGCGTCTTCATTGCGACGGAGCTTCTCGATGGTCTACCGGAACGACAGCGCGTCCAGCGCGCTGAAGTTTTGATCCACCAGCGAACGGGGAAGTCCTGGCACGTGGTACGCGTGGAACCCATCCGGGACGAGGCGGAGCAGGAAGTTAAAGGCTTCATCGCGTATACCGCCCAGCCCAATTGACGTCCTCTATTTTGACCATGAGAATTCTGCTGCTAGCGTGGTGTGTCCTGATATCGGTAAACCCTTTGCGGGCCGAAAGCGTCGAGAGCATATTGAGCCGGATGGATCAGGCGGCGCCAAGTTTTCACGCCCTGTCGGCTGATGTGGAGATGACCACCTGGACGGCGATTCTGCAGGATACAACCGTCGAAAACGGGACGCTCAAGATGCAACGGAAAGATCCTAGCAACGTCCGCGCAGTGATCGATTTCTCGAAGGAAAAGGACGCCCGTGAGATTGCCTTTCTCGGGCGAATAATAGAAATATATTATCCTAAACTTAACCTGGTTCAAGACTACGACATGAGTAAGAACACCGACGTTCTGAACCAGTTCCTACTTCTGGGATTTGGCTCGTCGGGCAAAGAACTGGCGCAAAACTACGATATCAGCGCCGAAGGAACGGAAAATGTTGCCGGTCATACCACGACAAAACTACTGCTTTTGCCTAAGAGTTCGAAGATGAAGGAGACGCTGAGCAAGATTGAAATGTGGATCCCAGAGGACGCGGCCAACCCGGTGCAGCAGCAATTCTATGGACCTTCCGGGAATTATCGTAAGATAACTTACACCCATATCAACCTTCATCCGGCGATTAAGGGGAACTTGGAGATGAAGTTGCCCCGCAACGTGAAGAGGCGCAGCGGATAGGGTGAGCGGAGCGAAATCAACGACAGGCCGGTTGGCGTTTATCGACTGGACGCGCGGTCTGGCGGCGGTGGTCATGATACAGGGCCACACCTTCCACTCGTTCACGCGCACCGATCTACGCGACAAGGGGCCGTACGTGCTTTCGCAGTTTCTGGGCGGACTGCCGCCGGCCATTTTCTTGTTCTTGACCGGCATCACCTTCGCTTTTCTGATGCACAGCCAGGAAAAGCAGAATGCGAGCGGCTGGAAGCGAATTGTGGCGGCGCTGAAGC
This sequence comes from Bryobacteraceae bacterium, assembly GCA_036501045.1. Classification (GTDB taxonomy): domain Bacteria; phylum Acidobacteriota; class Terriglobia; order Bryobacterales; family Bryobacteraceae; genus Bog-105. The sequence goes on along the minus strand of DASYAX010000340.1, from coordinate 3,228 downwards.
GGTCGCGATATCTATTCCTGATCGCGTTCCTGTTCCGGATTCAGCTTTACTTCTTCGGTTTTCCCACCAGCCCTGCCAGCGAACTGCTCAAGGTCGATATTTTGAATTGCATGGGATTGGCGATGTTGATCCTGGCGCCCATGGCGGTTTTCACGACACGCGAGCGCATTCGGCTGTGTACGATATTGGGCTTCGTGATCGCCGGGCTTGCGCCGGTGGTGAGCATGATTGACCCATCGAGCGTGCCCTGGGTCGTGCAATCTTATTTCTTTCCCAGCCTCAACTACTTCGGCTTTTTCCCCTGGGCTGCGTTTCTGGCATTCGGGATGGCGGCCGGCAGCGCGCTGCGGGTGATTAAGCCGGAAGACCTGGGCCGAGCGATGCTGTGGATGCTGGGGCTCGGTCTGGGCCTGGTGATGTTGGCCCGCGCCATGGCGGACGTGCCATATTCCATCTATGCCAAGAGCGATTTCTGGTTGAACAGTCCGGCGCTAACCTTGGTCAAGGTGGGCGTAGTGATGGCGATGCTGGCGGTAGCGTATTTGTGGGTCAACCTGGGCTGGGAAGCGCCGCGCTGGAGCGTCTTCCGCCAATTAGGAACAACGTCACTTTTGGTCTACTGGGTGCACATCGAGATCGTCTACGGCCGCTGGTTCGGGATCTGGAAAGAAAGCCTGAGTGTGCCACAGGTGTTGTTATTTACGTTCGTATTGCTGGCTTTAATGACCGGACTCTCGGTTCTGCGAACCCGTTATAAGTCGATCGGCTCATTCTTGAAAGCAGGCGCGGCGCCAGAGCCGCGGCGCGCCTCGGGCGATTAGTCTTCACCAGGAAACGGCGCTTCCGGTAGACTTTATTCAGCAGAACAAAACGACTCATGCGTGTATTGGTAGTAGAAGACGAAAAGCGGATCGCCGATTTCCTGTCGCGCGGCCTGCAAAGCGCGGGCTACGCGGTGGATGTAGTGAATACCGGCGGCGACGCGACCGAACGGGTGCATTCGACCGAATACGATCTGATTGTGCTCGATCTGGGATTGCCGGATGTGGATGGGCTGCAGGTTCTTCGCAAGATCAAGAACCGGAAAACGATTCCGCCCGTTTTGATTCTGAGCGCGCGCGATTCGGTGGACGACCGAGTGAAGGGCTTGGAGCAAGGCGCCGACGATTACCTGGTGAAGCCGTTTGCATTCGTCGAATTGCTGGCGCGGGCGCGCGTTTTGCTGCGGCGGGGACAGCCGACGCCGGAGAAACTGCAGGTGGGCGATCTCGGTCTTGACTGCATCCGGCGCAAAGTGACGCGGAACAGCGAAGTCATCGAGCTGGCGCCGAAAGAATTCAGCATTCTCGAATACATGATGCGGAACCGGGGACGCCCGTTGAGCCGGACCATGATCGTGGAGCACGTCTGGGACATGGACTATGACGGGCTGACCAACATTGTGGACGTGTACATCCGGCATCTTCGCAGCAAGATTGACGACAAGTTTACGATCAAGATGATTCACACGGTGCGCGGTATCGGGTACATGCTGGATGCGCCGGAAACTCAGCAGCCCATAGCCGCAGAAACGGCGTAGTTCCCGATGCTCTGGGAGAAATTCCCGCAACTCAAATTTTTCCGCACGCTGCGGTTCCGGCTGGCCAGCACGTTTATGCTGCTGCTGGCAGTGGTGCTGGCGGTGGTGGGCAGCGTGGGAACCAGCACACTGCGAAAACTCCTGGATACGCAGAGCGAGCAAGTGCTGCGCGAGCAATTGGCCGCCATGCGCGCCTATCTTTACTTCGATAAACAAGGCGATCCGTATTGGTTTGCCGACCCTTCGGACCCGGAGGAAGAAGCGGAGATCGGGCGGCTCAAGACCGTTTTTGTTATCGCGAACGAGCATGGCGATCCGGTGCAGGGAAACGATCCGGGGTCGAAAGCGCTTTACGGCCGCGGCATGATTCTTTCCGAGATGCAAGAAATCGAAGCGACGCAGAGGCCGGTGATCAAAACAATTCTGGGCAAAGATAAGACCTCCTATCAGGTCATCAGCAGCATCATGACGGACCCGGACCACGGCCTGAAGTGGTATCTGGCGGAGGGACGAAGCCTCGCGGCCGACGACACGCTGAAGCGGCAATTCCGGCGGAACCTTTTGATCTATCTGCCGGTGGCGCTGCTGGCTTGCGCTGTGGTGAGCTGGTATTCGGCCGGGCGAGCGCTTCTGGCGCTGCAATCGGTAAACAGCGCGGCACAAAAAATTACCGGATCCAACCTGGGGCTGCAGATTGCCAAGCGCGGCGCCGACGACGAGCTGGACCGGCTGATCGATTCGTTCAATCAAATGAGCAGCCGGCTGAAATCTTCGTTTGAGCAGGTCCGCCAATTTTCGACGGATGTGTCGCATGAGCTGCGAACTCCGCTTACGGCGATTCAAGGGCAACTCGAAGTGGCGCTCTTCACGGCCACGCGTAAGGAGCAGTTGCAAGAGGCCATCGAGAATGCGCTGCAAGACGTGGAGCGGCTGGCGAATCTGGTGCGCGCGCTGCTGCTGCTCTCGCAATCCGAATCGGGACAGATCCCGATGAATAAAACGATGGTGGATCTGGGGAAGCTGGTGGAAGATCTGGTAGACCAGTTCCAGATACCGGCAGAGGCATGCAATTTGACCTTGAGCGATACCACGCGCGGTCCGGTTGTTTGCCAGGCGGACCGGACGCAAATCGAACGCGTGGTGACGAACTTGCTTTCGAACGCGATCAAATATACGCCGGCGGGCGGCTGGGTGCGGGCATGCGCCGAAGCGGCGGGTGGAAACGTTCGCTTGCTGGTAGAGGATTCGGGAGTGGGGATACCGGCGAGCCACCTGCCCTACATTTTCGATCGCTTCTATCGCGTGCCCGATCCAAATCCGGAGAAAGGACTGGGGCTCGGGCTGAGTTTTGTGGCGGCGATTGTCAAGGCGCATGGCGGCGAGATTCGCGTCGAGAGCGAAAGCGGCAAGGGCTCGCGATTCGAAGTGCTGCTGCCGGGGGCGGTGCGAGCGAGCAGCGAAGTGCCGGCGTTGCAGGGTTAGAGGCATTTCTGGCCGAATTTATTAGAGGACGCTGATGTCGCTGACGGCTTCGAGCTTGCGGGCTGTCTTGTCGATCAGGGCGTGGGCTTCGGCGGATTGTCCGACTCCCGGCGGATGCGCGTTCAAATTGGCGATCAATTGCTGGTCGACGCGGGCTTCGGCGAGCA
>DASYAX010000339.1:0-10035 GCA_036501045.1 Bryobacteraceae bacterium | reverse complement strand
GTCGCCTTTGTAGATTACGACTACGTCGGTATGTTCGAGGTCGGCAGCGGTGGGGGGATGTAGGGCGCCATCGACAACGGCGCCGTGCTGGGTGAGAAGTTTGCTCCAATCGGCAAGAAACTGCGGGTAGTCATGCTGGCCAAGAAGATGGGATTTCAGGCCCGCCCAGAGATAGATGTGCATGCCAGCGGGATTCTGGCGCTGCGCCGCGGCGGTTCCCATCAGGATAAACAGGAGCAAAACGCCGGCCTTTCGAAATGTCATAGTGGAAAGCTCAGGTTAGGTCCGTCAGTATACAAGGATAGGAGAAGTATGAAAAGAGAATATTTGCTCGCGGGCGTGTTGGTGTTGGGCACCATAGGGAGCGCTTTTGGGCAGAATCGCGCCATCGGCTTCAAACCCATCGGCTTCAAACCAGGGATGCCTTTCAGCGAAGGCTATATCGCGGGCCACACGCTGTATGTTGCCGGCCAGCAGGGACCCGATTCGCATGGCAAGGTCACGGGCACCGATATCGTGCTGCAAACGACAAACGCTATTGCGGCGGTAGAAAAAGTCGTGAAGGAGGCTGGGTTTCAGATGAGCGAGATTGTCGCCGTCACGGTATATATGACAGACCTGAACGATGTACCCAAAATGAATGAGGTTTATAAAAAGCTTATGAGCGATCCGAAACCGGCGCGCGCCACGGTGCAGGTTGCGGGCTTGATCGGGGGAGCGAAAATCGAGATTTCGGCCATTGCGGTGAAGCGGTAATCGGCCGGCAATAGCTGCAACTTCGTGTAACGAACCAGTCATCTAAAGCAGTAGATGGGTAGAGAAGGAGGAATGAAGGCACGGTTTTTGACCGATCTGTTAGACTGACAAGATCAGTTGGGTCTTACAAACTGGCCTGCACCTTTGGGTGACGGCTTTCGAATCACTTTGAGATACAGAAACTTAGCGGCAATCGTAGTACTTTTCAGTTTTTCTTCACTCGGGATTAAGGCCGAAGCCGGGGATGCTTCGGACGAGCTTTCCGGACCTTCGGCAGCGATTATCAGCAGATATTTGCAGGCTAGTCAGTTGCAACTAGTGGCACTCAACAACGCTTCGATGGAAGTCAACATCGACGCGTCCGTTCCGAGACTCAAGCAGCACGGACGATTGCGAGCCTTGCGTGTTATTTCGAGCGTAGGGCGGGTCACCTATCGGGTGCTCGGCTTCCAGGGCGATAATACGGTGAAGAGCCAAGTGATCGGACGGTATCTCGAAGCGGAACAGCAGGGTCAGAACGATCAAAGACTGAATGTTACTCCCGCCAATTACAAGTTCAAGTTCAAAGGGGCGCGGGCCTCAGCGGATGGTAGCGAGTTGTATGTGTTTCAGTTGTCTCCGCGGAAGAAGCGCGTAGGATTGTTTAAAGGCGAAATGTGGCTGGACGCGAGGACGTACCTGCCGGTCCTCGAGAAGGGCCGACTCGTGAAGAATCCCAGCATTTTCTTCAAAAGAGTGGACTTTGAGCGGGATTTCGCCATTCAGAACGGCACTGCGGTGCCGGAACGCATGAGCAGCACGATTGCGACTCGCCTGGTGGGTAAGGTGGCGTTGAGCATCAGCTACTCGAATTTTGCCCAAAGCAGACCTGCCAACGCGACCGCTGTCCCAGTGGCTTATCGCTAAAGCGGCGCATCCATTGAATGCGTCTAATCGCCTGTATACCTCTGGTCTTAGCCAATCGTCCCTATATGCTTGAGGATAGGGCTGGCGCGACAGTAAACTAAAGAGGGAGCCGAAGGGAATCCATGAGAACACTATTTCTGAATCCTCCTTCTTTTGAAGGATTTGACGGTGGCGCGGGTTCCCGCTGGCCGGCTGCGCGGGAAATTGAATCGTACTGGTATCCGGTTTGGCTGTGCTATCCGGCGGGGCTGATAGCCGATAGCAAAGTGGTGGATGCGCCGCCGCACAAAGTCTCGATCGAGCAGACGGTGGCGATGGCGCCCGATTTCGAATTCCTGGTGCTGTTTACTTCCACGCCGGGCTTCAACGTGGACGTCAAGATCGCGGAGATGATGCGCGATTTGAACCCGAAGCTGAAGGTGGCGTTCGTCGGGCCGCCGGTGACGATTGAGCCTGAGAAGAGCCTGCGGGCATCGAAGGCGATCGATTTTGTGGTGAAGCGCGAGTTTGACTACGCCATTCGCGACTTCGCGGAGGGCAAGCCGCTGGCGGAAATTCCGAGCGTGGTGTTCCGCAAAGAGGGCGGCGGATTCCAGCACAACCCGGAGGCGCCGGTCATTGAAGATCTCGACGCGCTGCCGTGGGTGACGAAGGTTTATAAGCGCGATCTCGATTTCCGGAACTACAACGTTCCGTTTCTGCTGAACCCATATGTGTCGTTTTATACGACGCGCGGGTGTCCGGCGCAATGCACCTTCTGCCTTTGGCCGCAAACGCACTCCGGGCACCGCTGGCGCTTGCGTTCGTCGGACGATATTGCGAACGAGTGCCGCTATACGCTCGAGAATTTTCCCGGCTTGAAAGAAATCTTCTTCGACGACGATACCTTCAACTACCAGAAGGCGCGCACCATCGAGCTGTGCTCGAAGCTGCAGAAGCTAAACTTCACCTGGAGCTGCACATCGCGCGTGACCACAGACTACGACACGCTCAAGGCGATGAAGGATGCGGGCTGCCGGTTGTTGATCGTGGGCTACGAATCGGGCGATCAGCAGATTCTGAAGAACATCAAAAAAGGCGCGACGATCGACATGGCGCGGCGGTTTACCGCGAACTGCAAGAAGCTGGGCTTGACGATTCACGGCGATTTTATCGTCGGGCTTCCCGGCGAAACGCGCGAGACCATTCGCAAGAGCATCGATTTCGCGAAGGAACTGGATGTGGAGACCATTCAGGTCTCGATTGGGCATCCTTTCCCGGGCACCGAGTTTTACGATCATGTCAAGAAGAACGGCCTGATCAGCATCGATGAGACGATGACGGACGAAGTCGGGCATCAGCTTCCGAACTACGAGTATCCGGGCTTAGACAAAGCGGAGCTGGTGGACTGGGTGGAGCGCTTTTACGGCGAATTCTATTTCCGGCCGAAGGTGGCGCTGCGGCTGGTGGGGAAAGCGCTCTTCGACAATTCCGAGCGGAAGCGGCTCTATAAGGAAGCGCGCGAATATCTGGCGCTGCGATCCAAGCGAAAGCGGTACGTCAAGGATCAGAACAAGCAAAAAGAGGATCGCGCGGCGGTTCTAAGCACGGGGGACTGACATTCCCGGCTGCCCGATCAGTACGCAGATCCATGCGGCGGCACCGGCGCGAATTTCGAAGCCGAAGACCCTAGCCCTGGTATTGGCAGTGGTTTTTCTGAATGCCATGGGGAACCTGTGTCTTGCGTGGGGAATGAAGCATCTTGCCAACACAGTGCGCTTTAACCCGCTCGACTATCTGAGCGCGATGCTGAACCCTTATGTGGCGCTGGGCATGTTTTTGCTGATCCTTTGGCTGCTGACCCGCATGACGCTGCTGAGCTGGGCCGATTTGAGCTTCGTGCTGCCACTGACGGGCCTCGGGTACATTCTGGCGGCGGTATGTGGCAAGCTGTTTCTGAATGAAGCGGTGACTTCCACGCATTGGGTGGGGACGTTCCTGATTTTCTTTGGCACGGCCATGGTGGGGGCGACGCGGCCCAAAACGGTTTCCTTTGAGGATCTGCCGTGAAGTGGCTGCTGCTGGCGGTGATTGTGGTGGCTACGGTGTCGGGCGACCTGCTGCAAAGCTACGAGATGAAGCGCAGCGGAGAACAATCGGTGGATGCACGCGGGCTGGCGAGACTGCTGCGCATGATTGTGAGCCGGCGCTATCTGTTTCTCGGGATTGTGTGCATGGCGTTTTCGTTTTTTGCGTTCATGGCCTTGGTACAGGCCGCGCCGCTTAGTTTTGCCGTGCCGGCGTCGGCTGCGACGTTTGTGCTGGAAACGATTCTGGCGAAGTTTGTGCTGAAAGAAGAGGTGGGAACGCGGCGCGCCGCCGGAGCGCTGTTGGTTTTGGGCGGAGTGGTGCTGTTGGCGCGTTAGAGAGCCTCTGCGTGCGCCTGTTCTGGCTGATTTTCCTTCCCGCGGCGGCGTACCAATGCCTGGCGATCGCGGCTGCCGTTCGGCACGCGCGCCGGGGCAAATCGCACCGAGCGAATGCCAACGGCCTTCCTGGCGTTTCCGTTCTCAAACCGCTGCGCGGCCTTGATCCGAACACGCAGGAAGCATTCGCGTCACAGGTGACGCAGAATTATCCACAGTTCGAAGTGCTGTTTGGCGCGCTCGAAGAGAACGATCCGGCGGCTTCGGAAGTGATGCGCCTGCAGCGCGACTTTCCGGCGGCTCCCGTGCGGCTGATCAGCGGTGGAGCGGAAATGCCGAATGGCAAGGTGGGAATTCTCGTGGAACTGGCGCGGCAAGCTCGTTATCCCATTCGGGTGGTGAACGACAGCGACATCCGAGTGGATGCGGATTATCTGGCGGCGGTGACGGCTCCGCTCGAAGACGCGGCGAATGGGTTGGTGACTTGCCTCTATCGGGTGAAGGCGCATAATTTGCCGGCGGCATGGGAAGCGCTGGGGATCATGACGGATTTCATGCCGAGCGTGCTGGTGGCGCAGTTTTTGGGCGTTCGTGAATTCGGGCTGGGGTCGACGCTAGCGTTTCGCGCGGAGGATCTGGAGCGCGCGGGCGGCTTCGCCGCGCTGGGCGAATATTTGGCGGACGATTATCAACTGGCGAAGCGGATTAGCGGATTAGGATTGCGCGTGGTGCTTTCGACTTATACGGTGGAGACTTCGCTCGGCGATGCTAGCTGGCTGGGCGTTTGGCGGCATCAATTGCGCTGGGCGCGAACCATCCGGCTGTCCAAGGGCGGCGGCTATCTAGGGCTGCCGTTTACACAGGCGGCCTTGTGGGCGGCGGCCGCGCTGGCGAGCGGAGCCTGGTGGCCGGCGGCGATTCTGCTGGGGCTGCGGATGGTTTCGGCGCTGGTTAGCGGAGCCATGGTGCTTGAAAGTCCGCTCGCTATGCGATTTTGTTGGCTTTCGCCGTGCTGGGACTTGTACTCATTTGCTATTTGGCTTGCGTCTTACTCCGGACGGGGGGTTCGCTGGCGCGACCGGGTTCTCACCATCGGCCCCGACGGACGAATCGAAAAAGCGACACGCGCCGGAATTTGAAATCCGGCAGTGTGGCATGCTTACTCACAGGAGTCAAAAAAAGGTAAATGTTTTCGCAATTCCGGAGCGTTTTGCTCGTCGCCGCGATGGCGTCCCTTTCGATGCCGCTGGCGCGAGGGCAGGCGATCGCGCCCGCCAAGGTGGCCATCATAAACGCGCAAAAAGCGGTTGCCGATACCCAGGAGATTCAGAAGGCGCAAGCGGCGCTCGAGGCCAAATACCGGCCGCGGCAACAAGCGGTTGAGGCGCTGCAGCATGAACTGCAGGCGATTCAACAGCAGGCGAATACGCCGAACCTGGCGCCTGCGCGCGAAGCGCAACTGCAGGCGGATTTTGCCTCAAAACAAAAGCAACTACAACGGCAGGGAGAGGATCTACAGAGTGACGTGAATGCCGAGCGGCAGGATATCCTCAGCCATACGGGCCGTCAAATGACCGAAATCGTCAAAAAGATCGCGGAAGAGCGTGGGATTGACGTGGTGATCGATGTCACTAACGCGCTTTATTACCGGCCGGCGCTGGAAATTACGGCGGCGGCAACCGCGGCGTACGATAAGGCGTATCCAGCCAAGTAAGCTCGGCTAAGTTAGTTTAAAGCAGGGAATGGGCAGCTATCTGCAAAGTTACGGAGCTGGGGACGAGCGCCGTAACCGCGTCATCAAGAGAATCATCATCGCAGTAGTTTGTACGTTGGTTTTGAGCTGGATTGGTTATCTACTGCTCAAAGATTATTCGGAGAAACGACTGGTGAACCGCTTTCTGGCGGAAGTGAACGCGCACGAATATCAGCGCGCTTACGCCGACTGGGGCTGCACGGCCGCCACGCCATGCCCGAACTACGCGTATTCGCGATTTCTCGAAGATTGGGGGCCAGAAAAGAAGATCGGGTCGCCTTGGAGGGTAGCATCAGTGGATAGCTGCCGCACATTCGTCACGGTGAATGTGCAGGCGGCGGGCGCGGAATTGCAATCGCTGGGCGTGGAACGTGGCACCCACACTCTGATGTACGCGCCTTCGCCCGAGTGCCAGGAATTCAAGTGGCATTGGAAGGCGTTCTTCCAGCGGATTTTTGGGGGCGGAAAAGCAACTTAGTGGGTTGCCCCTCGTCTAGAACGCAACTGGAATCGCAGCTCACACCCAATTAGGAAATCGATAGAATGGCGCAATGCCCGCCACGCGGCTAGACTTCCAGAACCATCGCCTAGCCAGCCTAGCATTGGTGGCGCTGTTCGTCGTGGCGACGACGCTGTCCCTGCGCGCTGCGCTGGACCGTTTCGACGAGTTGCTGCATGGCGACCAGTATGTGACTGCGGGCTTTGATCTCGAAACCAAGACGTTCAAAGTGGACGAACTGGAACCCGAGGCGGAACGAGCGGGCCTCCGGAAGGGAGATATCGTCGTTGGCGTTAACGGGCGCGGAGTTCAGGGGTGGTCTGACATCTGGGGACCGGTACGTCGAGCGCGGACCGGCGATCGCCTGCTGCTGCGCGTGAAGCGCACGGGCGCGGCAGGCTCCGTTGAGGAAGACATCCCGGTTCCGCTGCGACGATTTACGTATGTGGGCTACGCGCCGGGGTCGGCGGCATACGTTGCCACGATTTTGTCTCGTATCCTGACACCTTTGTTTTGTCTCGCACTGGGGTTCTGGGTTGCGGCGGTACGAATCGGCGACCGCGCGGCCTGGACGCTGCTATTGCTGATGCTGAGCGTGGCAAACCTCATTACGGATGATCGCACTATCTACGGCCATGAAGACAGACTGCAGCCGTTTCTGACCGGCCTGACCATCCTGTTTATCCGGCTGGGTCCGCTGGCGCTCGCGTACTTCGGGATCATCTTCCCGGAAACGCTGGCCCTTGATCGAAAGTTCCCGTGGATCAAATGGATTGTGATGGGGCCGATGCTGGTGCGGGCCGGGCTGTGGGGGATTGCTGCTGGCCTGCTGGCGCACCACCGCGAGATGATCTTGGGCTTGTGGCCGGTTTTGGTGGCAGTGGACCCTGCCGGCACGGATATCGAACTGGGCCTGATTGGGCTGTTCTTCGTGATCCTCGGGTACAAGACGCTGACTGCGACCACAAGCGATGCGCGGCGGCGGTTCCTACTGCTGGATACAGGCGCGACCGTTGGGCTACTACCATTGCTGATAACGCTGACATGGCTGGTGATTCACAACCAGTACTTTCGCGGTTGGCCGGCGCTGGTTTCGATCACGGCGCTGCTGATCTTTCCACTGACGATGGCTTACGTGATCGTGGTGCATCGCGCGATGGATGTGCGGGTGGTGGTGCGCCAGGGGCTACAGTATTTGCTGGCGACGAGCGGGATCCGGATTCTGCAGATCGTGATCAGCGCCGGGATTATCGTGCTGGCCGCGACGTTGAGCGCCAATTCGAGTGTGGCGACGCGGGTGGGGCTGATCGCGGTCGGGTTCGCGCTGCTGGTGGCACTCGGTGCATTTGCCGACCGGCTGCGGCGCTGGATCGACCGCCGCTTCTTTCGCGAGGCGTACGAGGCGGACGAAATTCTCGCCGATCTGGCGGCGAGGGTGCTGACGATGGTGGAGACCGGGCCGCTGCTGGAGACCGTAGCGAGCCGCGTGGCGCAGGCATTGCATGTGGCGCGAATCGCGATTTTGCTGGATGGGAATGGCGCACTGCGTCCGGCGTATGCGTTGGGTTATGGAGCGCCTCCGAGCGGCACTTTCAGCGAGCAGAGCCTAACTCTACGGCGGCTGCGACAGGTGCCGCATACGCGGGTGGAGTTTGAAGATGCCGACTCGTGGGTGCAGTTGACGGATGGTGAGGAACGCGCTGCGCTCGAAGAGCTGAAACCGGAGCTACTGCTGCCGCTGTCGCTCAAGGAAAAGGTGCTGGGGATGATGAGCTTGGGGCCGAAACAATCGGAGGAGCCGTTTTCGCCGACCGACCTACGGCTGCTGAATTGGGTGGCGGCGCAGACGGGGTTGGCGCTTGAGAACGGACGGCTGACCGAGGCGATCAAGGAGGAGGCGCGGGGGCGCGAGAAACAGAATCGGGAACTGGAACTGGGGCGCGAAGTGCAGGAGCGGCTGTTCCCGCAGGAGTATCCGGCGGTCCCGGGGCTCGATTATGCGGGCGCGTGTCGGCCGGCGCTGGGCGTGGGCGGCGATTACTACGACTTCATTCCGATGTCGAATGGCGGGCTCGGGATCGCCATAGGCGATGTCTCGGGCAAGGGCATTCCGGCGGCGCTGCTGATGGCGACTCTGCGGGCGTTTCTGCGCGGCCAGGCGATCGATCATGAGACCGATCTTGGCGCGGTGATCGGGAACCTGAACCGGCTGGTGTTTGAGAGCTCGGCGCCGAATCGCTACGCGACGTTCTTCCTGGGAGCGTATGATTCCGCATCGCGCGTTCTGCGGTATGTGAATGCGGGGCACAATGCGCCGATCGTGATTCGCCTGGACGGCGAGGTTGTGCGGCTGGAGGCGGGAGGATCTGTTGTGGGGCTGATGCGTGGGGGCGAATGGGAGCCGGGGCAGGTGAAACTTGAGGCGGGCGATCTGCTGGTGGCGTTTACGGATGGCATCAGCGAGGCGATGAATCAGGCGGATGATGAGTGGGGTGAGGAGCGGTTAATCGAGGCGGCGCGCGCGATGCGGAGAGGCGCGGTGAAGACGATTCTGGATCACATCGTGCGGTCGGCGGACGGGTTCGTCTCCGGAGCGCCGCAGTATGACGATATGACGCTGATTGTGGCGCGGGTGGGGTGACGCGCTAGCGTTTTTTTCTGACCAGGCGGCGGGCTTTGCGCACGGCGCTGGGAGCCGCGGAAAAGGCTTCTTCGACCAAGGCTTCCTGCTGATCGTGATGCACTTTGTGGGCGCCGGCGGCGGGGCTTGCGGCCAACGCGCGGCCTACATAACGCAGTTGCCGCTTCAAGGGTCCCCCGCCCGCGCCGGGGTTGATGAAGGGCTGCATCTGCTCTTCGACAAAGTACCAAGCACCCATATTTTCCGGCTCTTCCTGCACCCAGAAGAGCTCGGCGGATTCGGAATAGCGGCGCAGGATGTCGGCGATGCGCTGCAAGGGGAAAGGATAGAGCTGCTCGATGCGAATGATGGCGATATCGGTGCGGCCGGTCTCTTCGCGCTTGTTGAGCAAATCATAATAGACTTTGCCGGAGCAGAAGAGCACGCGGCGAATCTGGCCGCCGAGATATTGCGAATCGCCGATTACGTCTTGAAAGCTTCCGCCGGTGAGCTCTTCGAGACGCGAAGCGGCCTTGGGATAGCGGAGCAGGAATTTCGGCGTAAAAATAATAAGCGGCTTACGAATGCCGCGGCGATCCGCTCCGCCATACATCTGGCGGCGCAGGAGATGGAAGTACTGGGCGGGCGTCGTACAATTGCAGATTTGCAGATTGTTTTCCGCGCAGAGCTGCAGGAAGCGCTCAATGCGCGCGCTCGAATGCTCCGGGCCCTGGCCTTCGAGGCCATGCGGCAAGAGAAGCACGAGACCGCTCGGCTGATTCCATTTCGCTTCGGCCGAGCAGACAAATTGATCGATGATGATTTGCGCGCCGTTCACGAAATCGCCGAACTGGGCCTCCCACATGACCAGCGTGAGCGGATCGGCGACGCTATAGCCAAACTCAAAGCCCATTACGGCGAATTCGCTCAGGGAGCTATCGACCGCTTCGAACTTGGCCTGATTTTGATCCAAATGTTTGAGCGGGACGTAGCCTTCGCCGCTTTCGAAGTCGCTGAACTGCAGATGGCGCTGGGTGAACGTGCCGCGGGTGACGTCTTCACCGCTCAAACGAACGGGGGTGCCTTCGAGGACCAG
>DASYAX010000338.1:0-6814 GCA_036501045.1 Bryobacteraceae bacterium | reverse complement strand
TTCACGCCCCGCAGGTCGAGAATCAGCCGGCGGCCGCCCAGTGTGGTTTTGGCTGTTTGCCAACAGCCCTCCAGCTCCGTAACCTCCACTTCACTGAGTTCGCCTAGCAACTGCAGGCGATACGCTGCCACGCTGTCGTGTATGTAGTACTTGAAATTTGAGGAACGAATCGCGGTCCCGAGCCTTTTCAGTGTCGTTGACGGTTCAAATGCCGTTCGGTCATCGATTGCATCGCTTTGGACTTCCGCCATAAACTATTGTTTGGATTCTCCGACTGCACGCTTCGTTCCAGGTTTGTATCCCGCTAAAGCTATCGCGCGACATGTTCTTATCGGCTTTCCCGGACGCTGTCAACGATAACGTACCGGCCAAGTAAAAGCTTACAAGACATTGCTGTCATGGGGGAAACATCCCATCAAAGTATTACGTCGTAACCTAAGAGTATCTCAGAGAATAGTCCCGACCCCCGCAGAACCACCAGGATATTTTTTTCATGGCATTTCGCCTAAATGTTGGCCCAAACTTTGCTGTTCTATTAAGTTTCCTGCTTTTGTCAGCCGCTTTGACCCCCAGAGCGGCCCGCGCACAAGCATCTGCGGTCACAGCGGATCCACCGGCGAAAGCTGTGCCGCCGGCCATTTCTCCGGCCGTTGCTCCAGTCGACAAGCGAATCATGGGCGTCCTCCCCAATTACCGGACGGCGGAAATGATGCCCGTTTACCACCCCGTCACGGCGAAATATAAGCTCACGATCGCCGCCAAAGACTCCTTCGATTACCCGCTCATCGCGGTTGCTTCGATCTATGCCAGTTTCTATCAGCTCGAGAACAATCACCCCGAATTTGGCCAAGGCGCCAAAGGTTACTTTTCGCGGCTGGGCACTTCCTATACCGACCAGATCGTCGGCAACATGATGACCGAAGGGTTTATGCCCATTCTTTTCAGGGAGGATCCGCGCTATTTCCGAATGTCTCAGGGAAGCAAATCAAAACGTCTGTTCTATGCCTTGAGCCGCATTCTGGTGACCCGCACCGATGCGGGAGGGGAGTCCTTCAACTTCGCCGAAATCGTCGGCAATGGCATAGGAGCCGGAGTCGGGATGTCTTACTACCCCGACGATCGCACCGCGGGCGGCTATCTTGGGAATTTCGGCACGGCCATAGCGACGGATGCGGCGTCACAAGTTTTGAAAGAATTCTGGCCCGATATCAAGCGCTCCTGGCGTCGCCGCCATCCGGAGCCGGCCAGCCACTAGCCCGCCTTCAGCGCAACGGCCTCCGGAACTTGCTCTGCCTCGCCGGCACTTTTGCGCTCCTGCATTTTGGCCAGAAATGTCGTGTCAAAATCGCCCGCAACAAAATTCTCATCGGCCAGAATCTCCTCGTGCAGCGCGATGGTCGTGTGAATACCTTCGATCACGAACATGCTCAGTGCCCGTTTCATGCGCTGGATCGCCTCGTCGCGGTCCTTGCCGTGCGTGATGAGCTTAGCCACCAGCGAATCGTAGTAAGGCGAAATCACGCTATCGGTGTACGCCGCCGTATCGACGCGTACGCCGATTCCACCCGGCAGATTCAATCCGGTAATGCGGCCCGGCGACGGCGCGAACGTTTCCGGATGTTCGGCATTGATCCGGCACTCGATGGCGTGCCCGCACAGCGCGGCTGGTTTCGTCAGAATCTCGTGCAGCCGTTCGCCGGCCGCAATACGGATCTGCGCCTTCACTAGATCGATCCCCGTAACGAACTCGGTAACCGGATGCTCCACCTGGATGCGCGCGTTCACCTCGATGAAATACAGCTTCCCGTCTTCGTCCATCAGGAATTCCACCGTTCCCGCGTTCGTATACCCGATCTTTTTCATCGCCACGCTCAGGTTTTCCGATATTCTCTTGCGCAATTCCGGCCGGACGGACGGCGAAGGAGACTCCTCGAGTAATTTCTGATGGCGTCGCTGGATGGAACATTCGCGCTCGCCGAGAATCTCTACCTCGCCATGTTCGTCGGCGAGCACCTGGAATTCAATATGGCGCGGCGCTTCGAGCAGCTTCTCCAGATACACGTCGCCGCACGAAAAAGACGCCGCCGCTTCCGCCTGCGCCTGCGCCAGGAGCGCGGGGAGGTCCGCCTCCGATCGCACAATGCGCATGCCGCGGCCGCCGCCTCCCGCCGCCGCCTTCAACATCACCGGATAGCCGATGTCCGCAGCCAAGCTGCGTGCTTCTTCGGAACTGCCCACTACCCCCCGTGAACCAGGCAGAATCGGCACTCCGGCCTCCTCCATGATCGCGCGGGCGTGCTGCTTCAACCCCATCTCGCGGATGATTTCCGGCCGCGGCCCGATAAATTTGATGCCCGAAAGATCGCACACTTCCGCGAAATTCGCATTCTCGCTCAGGAACCCATACCCCGGATGCACCGCGTCCACGTTGGTGATTTCCGCCGCGCTGATCACCTTCGGAATATCGAGATAGCTGAGCGAACTTTTGGCCGGACCGATGCACACCGCTTCGTCCGCAAAGCGAACGTGTAAGCTGTGGCGATCCGCTTCCGAGTAAACGGCCACCGTTCGAATGCCCAGATCCTTGCAGGCACAAATTACCCGCAGGGCGATTTCACCTCGGTTGGCGATAAGAATTTTACGAAACATGATGGGCTGCGGTCACGCCGGACGTATGGTGAACAGCGATTCCCCGTATTCTACGGGACGCCCGTTCTCCACGTGTTTGGCGATTACGATTCCCGCCACCTCGGCCTCGATTTCGTTCATGAGTTTCATGGATTCAATAATGCAGATCACTTGTTTGGGTTCCACCCGGTCGCCGTTCTTCACAAACGGCGGAGCGCCCGGTACCGCCGCGTCGTAATACGTGCCGACGATCGGCGATTTTACGACGATGTCTTTTTCGTCCTCTCGAGCCGCCGGGGCGCTTTCGCGCGTAGCCGCCTGCGTAGGCGCAACCCCCGCGGCTGCCGCTGGTCCGGTCGGTATGACGATTTCCTGGCTGGCCGGCGCGGCGCTGCGGATACGCACCCGGTTTTCGCCGCGCTGCAATTCCAGCTCGGCGATTCCCGTCTCCCGCACCACTTGAATGAGTTCTTTTATCTCGTCAATCGTCATGGTTTGTTCTCACCTGCGGCGAACAAAGCCCGCTTTAGGAAACCGGCGTTAAAGGACAACCAGTTCCTTGCCGGTAGGCGTCAGGATATCGCAACCGTGCGCCGTCACCACCACCGTATCTTCAATGCGGATGCCCCCGGTGCCTTCTTGATAAACGCCTGGTTCAATCGTGATGGCCATGCCAGCCTCCAGTTTCGTCATTTCCTTCCGGCCCACGCGCGGGCGCTCATGAATTTCCAGGCCAAGCCCATGTCCAGTGGAATGTACGAAGAGCTTATCCAAGCCGTAAGCTCGCAGCACGTCGCGGGCGGCCCGATCGACGCTGGCGCACGAAACCCCCGCTTTTACCGCATCCACGGCCGCAAGCTGACTTTCGAGAACTGCGCGGTACATTCGCCGTATTTTCGCATCCAGCCTGCCAACTGCATGGGTTCGGGTCATGTCACTGGCGTAGCCGGCGACATTCGCGCCCATATCTACTAATAGTAATTGATTGCCCTGAATCGGCCGGTCGCTCGGATGCGCGTGCGGAAGCGCGCTGCGTTCGCCCGAGGCCACGATGGTGGCGAAAGCCGGTCCATCCGCGCCCAAAAGGCGCATCCGGTACTCGATTTCCGCTGCCAGATCCGCTTCCGTCATCGTGGCCTTAAAGTAACGAAGGGCCAGTTTGAGCGCCGCCGAGTTCAGTTGCACCGAAGCTCGGATGGTCGAAATCTCGGCCGGCGATTTCACCATGCGCAATGTTTCAACCACGCCTGCCATTGGCTTGAGCCGCACGCTTGGCAGCGATTCCTTCAGTTGTGCATACTCTTCGAAGCTGATGCGATTGCGTTCGAATCCCAGCGATTTGAGGCGTCCGCGCCGTACGGTGCTCGAAATCTCTTTAAAGAGCGGCCCTTTGCCGATCTTCACATCGCAATCCGATTCCTCCGCGGCCTGCGTCTGGTAACGCGGGTCGGTGAAAAGCAGGCTGCGATCGGGGGTAATCAGCAGCGCCGCGTTGCTGCCGGTAAAGCCGCTCAGATAGCGAACGTTCGAAAGGGTAGCCGTAAGAAATCCGCCCGCGCGGTTCTGTTTGAGTGCGGGCATCAATCGCTCGCGCCGTAGCGTAAATGCCGATAACGGTGGCAAGGTGACTCTCAGGGCTTCAGCAAAAGTTTGCCGGTTGTCTTTCGTGCTTCCAGATCGCGATGCGCCTGCCCGGCATCAGCCAACGGGTAAATTTGGTGTATCCGGACCTTTACACGGCCCTCCCTGATCCAGTTGAAAAGCTCGCTTGAGCGCCAGTTCAATTCGGCGGGGTCGCTGATGTAGTTCCCAAGAGTGGGCCTCGTCAGGAACAGCGATCCTTTTTGGCTCAATACCAACGGAACGATCTCTCCCACGGCGCCGCTCGATTGGCCGAAGCTCGCCATCAGGCCCCGTGCGCGCAGACAATCGAGGCTCTTGTGAAAAGTCGTTTTGCCCACCGAATCGTAGACTACATCCACGCCTTTGTTATCCGTCAAACGCTTCGTTTCAACCACGAAATCCTGCTCGCTGTAAAGAATGACGTGATCGGCGCCCCGCTCTTTCGCCAATTTCGCTTTTTCATTTGTCGAAACTGTTCCGATGACCGTCGCGCCCGCGATTTTGGCAAGCTGCACGATCATCAACCCGGCGCCGCCCGCCGCTGCGTGAACCAGGCAAGTATGGTTGGGTTTCAGCTCAAAGGTCGACCGCGTCAGGTAGTGCGCCGTCATTCCTTGGAGCGCGGCGGCAGCGCCATCTTCAAAGCTGACGCCGGCCGGCAGCTCCATCAATAGGTGCCGCGGCACCACCGCGTATTGGGCATAGGCGCCACGCGCCATCACGTACGCCACCCGTTGGCCGGCGCGCCAACTCACGCCTTCTCCTACCGCCTCGATTGTCCCGGCGCCTTCATTGCCCAGCCGCACCGGGCTCTCCGGCGCTTTATAAAGACCATTGCGAAAGTAGACATCGATGAAATTGACGCCAATGGCCTCGAGCTTCACCAGCACCTCGCCTTTTCCGGGCGTCGGAATGGGCAATTCCAGATAGATGAGATTTTCCGGACCCCCAATGGGGTCGGCGACGACAGCTTTCATGTAGCCGATTCTACGATGCGCCTCAGACGGCCCAGCTAAAGTCGCGAACGGCGGGATGTACCGGTGCGTCTTTTTCCAGCAGCCGCATCAGCTCCAGGCGAAGCGCGTCGACCAGCGCCCGCCAACTGGCGTCGATCACGTTATCCGAAATGCCAACTGTCGCCCAGCTCCGGTGATGATCGGTCCACTCCACCAGCACCCGAACTTTCGAAGCGGTACCGCCCTTGGCGCCCAGCACGCGTACCTTATAGTCGGTCAGGCGCACGCTCGCGATCGCGGGGTAAATCGAGGCGAGACATTGCCGCAGGCAAACATCGAGCGCGTGCACCGGGCCATGGCCGGTTGCGGTGGACGAATGAACCGCCTCGCCGATGCGCAGCGTAACGCTGGCCGTGGTCACCGTGTCATCGTTGCCGGGCAGCGAGCCCGCCGAACCCGCTTGCAGCTTGGTCGAGACTTCGTAGCTGACCACATCGAATGGATGGAAGCCTGGATGCGTCGCTTCGCGGACCAACAGTTCGAACGTCCCTTCCGAAGCTTCGAAATCGTAACCCTGGTGCTCCATTTGCTTGATACGCTGCAAAATCTCCCGCCGGGCCGCCTCGGCGAGATTATCCCGCAGACCCAGTTGCTTCAATTTGTAGGCGATATTCGCACGGCCCGAAAGATCGCTTAGCAGCACGCGCTGGCGATTGCCGACCATCTCCGGCTGGATGTGCTCATATGTCGCCGAGTCTTTCAGCACCGCGCTCACGTGAATCCCGCCCTTGTGCGCAAAAGCGCTCGGGCCGACAAAAGCCTGCTCCGGCCGCAGCGGCAAATTCGCCATCTCTGCTACGAAGCGCGCCACGTTGGTAAGGTTTTTCAAATTTTCGGGCCCTACCGTGGTGTGCCCCAGCTTCAATTCCAGATTCGCCAGGATGGAGCATAGATTCGCATTGCCGCAGCGCTCGCCATAGCCGTTGATGCAGCCCTGCACATGCGTAACACCCGCCTCGACGGCCGCGAGTGTGTTGGCAACCGCCAGCTCCGAATCGTTATGCGTGTGAATGCCGAGCACACCATCGAACCGGCTGCGCACTTCGGCAACCACTTCCGCCAAACGTCCCGGCATGGTGCCGCCGTTCGTATCGCACATACAAAGCACGTCCGCGCCCGCCCGTTTCGCGGCTTCGAGCGTCTTCAAAGCGTAAGTCGGATTCGCGTGATAGCCGTCGAAAAAGTGCTCCGCATCGTAGACCACTTCGCGGCCATGTGCTTTTAAAAAAGCGACCGTATCCGCAATCAGCCGCAAATTTTCTTCTTCGCTGATCCCAAGCGCGCGCCGCACATGAAAATCCCAAGTCTTCCCGAAGATCGAAACCACCGGCGTCTGCGCCGCAATCAATTCCTGCACGCTCGCATCTTCTTCGACGGCGTGTTTCGCCAGACGCGTCGCCCCGAACGCCGTCAGCCTCGCGTGTTTGAGCCGCAGCTCCTTCGCCCGCTCGAAAAATTCTTTGTCTTTGGGATTTGAACCCGGCCAGCCGCCTTCGATGTAGTCAATTCCAAGCTCGTCCAGCTTCTCCACGATGAGCAATTTGTCC
>DASYAX010000337.1:0-13582 GCA_036501045.1 Bryobacteraceae bacterium | reverse complement strand
GGTCCCGAAGATGGTGCCCTTGGCCTGAGGAATTTGATGCTTCCCGAGCAGGCCGCCTAGCAGGCCCTTCGATTCTTCACCGGTCGGAAAGAACAGGCTCGAATACTGTTTGCGGAAGTCGCCGTCCTCTTCAAACGTCTTACACAGCTTTTCTTTCGTCTCATTGCGGGCAAATACTTCCGGAACCGTTTTGACCTTCAGCATTTTGCCGTCTACCGAGACGCCGTCGATGGTGGCTTCGAGCGAACGGAAGGCAGCCGGGCTACGCCGGTCGGAGGTGCTTTCCATGCGGACGTGCAGTTGTTTGGCGAGAAACACCCGATCCTCAGGCGAGGCGCCCGCTCCTTGCGGAATGGCGATCCTCAAGCCCGTCAAGCTGGCTTCGACGAACGTATTGGTTGGAAGCTCGTTGGCGCCATAGTTGCCGTGCGTGAAGTCGGCGGCGCGCTTGGTATCGGCGAAGTCGCCGTGCGCGCGGGTATAAGCGGATTCGAACGAAATGAGGTCGCTGAAGTTCTGCGCCGCCGCTTTTACTTCGACCTCGGCCTGGCCGCCGGTGACTGGAAGACAACTGCTGGCGACCGCGGGAACAAAGAAATCGGTGGGGCGGCGAATGTGCGCCCCCAAGGCCACTGCGTTTGCGTGAAAGATGAATCGTTTCTCTACTGCCGGCTGAGTTTCCATTACTTAACGTCCTTGTCTTGAACTACGAAGGAGTAGCGCTCAATTTCAATCTGCGATTGAAATGCGGGCCTTAAGATCATGACATAGTGACCGGGTGGAAACTCGCGCGCGGGGAGAAGCAGATCAAGGTTGAAGGAAGCGACCTGGCGCGCGCCGGAGTTTACGCGCAAGACGGTTCCTTGCCCCACCGACTGAAAATCGCAGACATAAGAAGGATAGGCCTGCGGCGAATCCACGTCAAAGCTGAGATTGAACATGGGCTGCCGGCGGTCGATCTGCACAAAGGGACTACTGCCACGCTCGGCCGAAGCAATCGGCACAGCTTGTAAGGCTTGGGGGCGCAGCAGCGCGGGAATGGAAACCAGATTCTGATAGCCAACGACCGCCGCGAGTATAACGGTCGCAAAGGTAGGAACGAGAGTCGCGGGGCGAGTCCAATTGAGTAGCCAATGAAACCGGCCCGGACGGGAGCTGGCAGCAGCGTGCCGCTCAGAAGCCTGTGGTCGCTCCTCCAGCAGTACTTGTTTCAGATTATCGACAACGATGGCGTTGTGCCTGACCAGCTCCGCGCACACAGGACAATCGAACAAGTGTTCTTCGAACTCAAGCCGCTGAGCAGCGGGCAATTCATCGAGCAGATACTTATCTACCGCTTCGGTTTGTTCTGCCAATTTGTGGTCCATAGCGTTACCGTTTAGTGACGCGGGGTGCTCGGCCGTTTCACCTCCCTACCGCTTTCGCGGTAGAAGCGGTTAGGGCGGTCTGCCGGCGCAGTACCAGCCGGAAACGGGCCAGCGCGCGGTGCACTCGAACTCGCAAGTAGTCTCGATCGATTCCCAGCTCGCCGCAGATGTCGTCTTTGTTACGTTCTTCGAGAAAGACTTTGCGGAGAACCGCCTGATCGCTATCGGTCAATTCGCTCAAGACCCGCCGGATGAGCCCTTTGCGCTCTTTGGTGATGAATTCGGATTCGGCGCTCGCTTTTTCGTCGGCAGGCTCGACGGCGTTTTCCGGCACCTGCTGAAAGCGGCTGCCGGCACGGAAGAACTCGGACAAGACGTTTTCGCAAACCGAGTTGACGAACGCTCCGAGGCGTTCGGGATGCTCGAGGCCGCCTTTATTACGTAGTACGTTCAGTACTCGCAGGAAGGTTTCCTGCCGGGCATCGTCAACCAGAGCCGAACCGCGCAGGCGCGCGCGCAACTTGATGAGCAACAGCTCGCCGAAGTAGCGGGTGAAGTGCTGCTCGGTTTCGGCGTCGCCTTGCGTGAGCCGCGCCACGTAATCTTTGTCAAATGCCTGACGCTCCAAGTTGCCTCTAAGTCGATAGACTCGATAGTACAACGGGGGCGTGGCCGGCTGGCCAGAGGCGGGGGTTAACGAGACTGCTTTCACTCGGCTTGGTGAGACTTTTGGCCAAAACGTTTCAGCCGGTGGTGTTTTCCGGAAAAGCGATTGCCATGGGCCGATAAGAGAATAGTGAGTACTAGGTATAAGGTGCGGATGTACGAAAGCTGCAACGCGGACGGCGGGATCGAGCCCGACACCATAATGCGGCCGGTTGATCGGAGCTTCTCGCTGTATGCCGAGTCGGCGGAGGAAGTCGAGAGCAAGCTGAAACGGGATGTCCAGGAGAAGAAGCTCGAGGGCAGCAGGGTTTACCAGATTTGCCCTCAATTTGGCAGCGCGGAGCTGATTCGCTCGGTTTCGGTATCTTCGGACGCTACCTTGCAGCGCGTTTTTCTGGACCCAGCGGCGGGTTTGTATTCGGAGTTTCGCCGCATTCGCCGGCCGGCTATAGCGCCCTCCGCGGTGGAAAGTGCAGAACCCGAAACCGTCAAAGCGTAAAATTGCGGGTTGGCAAGAACGGTTGTTGCAATCACTGGCGCTTCGAGCGGTATTGGCGCCGCCTTCGCGCGAAAGCTGGCTCCCGGTCACGATCTCCTTTTGATCGCGCGACGGAAGGAGCGGTTGGCAGAACTCGCCTCTGAACTCACTGCCGCCCATCAGGCGCAGGTCGAGTACTTGGCCGCGGACTTAGCGTCCGAAGAGGATCTGGCGACGGCAGCGGCCCGTATCGCGAACGAGCCGCGGCTCGCCTTGCTCATCAACAACGCCGGCTTCGGAACCAAGGGCCGATTTTGGGAAGCTTCGCTCGAGAGCCAGGAGCAAATGCATAAGCTGCATGTCATGGCTACCGTGCGCTTGACGCATGCCGCGCTGGGCAACCTGGTGGCGCGCGATATGGGCGGCATTATCAACGTAGCTTCCGTCGCCGCCTTTATACACAATCCGGGCAGCGTGAGTTACTCGGCGACCAAGACGTGGATGACGGCTTTTTCGGAAGGGTTGTATCTGGAACTGCGGGGCAAGCCGTCGAATGTCACGGTGCAGGCGCTTTGCCCCGGCTTCACCTATTCGGAATTTCACGACACGATGGCCATCAGCCGCCAGCACCTGGCCGGGCCCAAGTTCTGGTTGACGGCGGAAGAGGTGGTGGATGCCTCGCTCGATGGGCTACGGCGCCGCAAGCTGTTCGTGATTCCCGGCTGGCGGTATCGTCTGTTGACGGCGATTCTGTCAAAGCTTCCGACGGCGGTGAGATTGCCGGTCGAAGCGATCAACGGCCGCCGCCGCATGGCCGACAGTTCGCCGCGAGGAGCAATCCGATGAAAACCGCTGAACAGCACGTGGAGGCGTTTCGGGTTGCTGGCGTGGAGGCTCGTACTTCGAACACTCGCGAAATGAGCGGGCAGGGAGTAATCGGACCGCTGTGGCGACGTTTGGAGAAGCCGTCCGGGAAAATGGTCATCGCCGTCTATTGCGATTACCAGGGCAATCGCGACGGCGAGTACACGTACGTGCTGGGCGTGAAAGCGAGCGAGGGAAAACGCCAGGTAGCGGCGGGGCGCTATGCGGTGCTGACTTTTAAGGGCGCTGTTACTCCGGAGGCGGTGGTCGACCTTTGGAAACAGATCTGGGCGCTAGAAGATGCTCATGCCATCCGACGCAGCTACCGAACAGACTTCGAGGTGCATGGCGAAAATCATCTCGAGCTGTACGTCGGCGTCGAATCCTGACTATCTTTTCTTCGGCAGAGAGCGCACGGCTCCGGTAGAGATACCACCATCTACCAGTAACGTTTGTCCGGTGATGTAGCGGCTCGATTCAGCGGCCAGGAAAACGACTGCCGAATCCAGATCGTTGGGTTGGCCGGGCCGCTTGACGGGAATGCGGTCGCTGAGATATTCCACCCACTCTTTGTCCTGGTACATCACTTTGTTCTGATTGGTTTGAAACCAACCGGGCGCGAGGCAGTTCACGGTAATGCCATGCCGGCCCCAGTCATCGGCCAAGCTCATGGTGAGCTGCCGGATACCGCCGCGGCTCGCGCCATAAGGGCCTAAGCCGGCGTAACCCGCTACGCTGGTTACCGAACCGATGTTGACGATGCGGCCGTAGCCGCGCGGGACCATGCGTTTGGCCACGGCTTGCGCTACGAAGAAGCTGCCGCGCAAGTTCGTATCGAGAATGGCGTTCCAATCGTCCCAGGTGACCTCGAGCGCGGGCTTACGAATGTTCATACCGGCGTTATTCACCAAAATGTCAATGCGGCCGAAGGCTTCTTCGGCAGCGGCCGCCATGCGCTCGATGCTCTGCTGATTTCGTACGTCGAGCTCGAGCGGAACGGCGCGCCTGCCAAGCCTTGCGATCTCTTCGGCGAAGGGCAGGAGCGTATCGCGGGTACGGCCGGTGAGCACCAGGTCGGCGCCCGCTTTGGCGAGAGCGCGTGCGAAGTACTGGCCGAGGCCGCGGCTGGTTCCGGTGACGATGGCGACGCGGCCCGAGAGATCAAACAGGTCATTACTCAATGCTTCGGGACTCATGCTTCGGGGCTCATGCTTGAGCGTTCGGAGCGAGAATGACTTTCATCACGTTTGGCTCGCGGGCATGCAGCCGGCCAAACCACTCGGCGCCTTGTTCCAGTGGGGCTACGGCAGTGATCAAGGGCTTCACGGTAACTGCGCCGCTTTCGAGCAGCAAGATGCATTTCGGGTATTCGCCTGCCGAACCAGCGGAACCCTGCAAACGGATTTGGCGGCTCACTACGATCTGGAGCGGGATTTCGGCGGTCGGCGTTACATTGCCAATGAGGGTCACGGTACCGCCTTTGCGGACGCTCTCGATCGCGGTCTTGATGGTGGGCGTGCTGCCCACGGCTTCGAGCGCGACATCCACGCCGACACCGGAGGTCAAGCGCTGAATTTCGGCGACGACGTCGGTGGTCCTGGCGTTGATGACGGTTGAGGCGCCAAGCTCGCGCGCGAGGGCGAGGCGAGTATCGTCGATATCGGCGACAATGACGCGCGAGCAACGCGCTTCGCGCAAGGCTTGTAAAACCAGGAGGCCGATCATGCCGGCGCCGACAACTAAGGCCGAGTCACCGGTCGAAATATTCGCCAGCGAGACCGCGTGGACGGCGACCGCGAGCGGTTCGATCATGGCAGCCTCGCTAAACGAGACATTCGCGGGCAGCGGATAAAGCACGCGCTTAGGAACCGCGACGTAATCGGCGAAAGCGCCCGGACGCCGGAATTCCGGCGTCGAAACACCAAGCACCTGACGCCGCTCACACAGGTTCACTTCGCCCTTGCGGCAGTAGTCGCACGCGCCGCAATAGAAGGTGGAATCGAAGGTGACACGGTCGCCGACATGCAGCTCAGACGGTTCGGAGCCGAGGGCGGCAATGGTGCCGGCGGCTTCATGTCCCATGACGATCGGCGGAATGCGGCGGCCGGAACCACCGTCGTAGCCATGTACATCGCTGCCGCAGATGCCGCAGGCCTCCACCCGAATCAAAACCTCGTCAGGGGCGGGGCGAGGCATGGG
This sequence comes from Bryobacteraceae bacterium, assembly GCA_036501045.1. Lineage (GTDB taxonomy): Bacteria > Acidobacteriota > Terriglobia > Bryobacterales > Bryobacteraceae > Bog-105. Next base: position 8,008 of record DASYAX010000337.1, on the reverse strand, counting down.
CATTTCTACCATTTCCAGCCGTCCGTATTCGGAAAGCAGGAGAGCTTTCATCATGACTGGATCTTATCTAACGAGCTGCCCGGACCCAATGCCCGCATGGTTTTGAGCTTCAGGTCCGCCAACAGGCGATCCACCTGATCGGATTTCTCGAGGGCGGCGAGTCGATGCCCGGCGTTGATTTGTTCGGCGATCAGACGTCCCTCGCCCAGCGCTTCGGCTTCGGCAACCTTCCGCTGCACGCGATCGAAGGCGGCATCGCTTGCGAACTCTTTGACGCCGTTGGTTCCGGAGCGCAGCGTTAGACGTGCGCGCCGATGCTGCGCGATCAATAACTCCGTCTTCGCCTTGGTCTCCGTCATCTTCTGCTCCAGGCGGTGCAGGGCGTCGCGCAACATCCGCACCTGATGCGATTGATCTTCAATCTGCTCGGCGAAGTTTCCGGCGGCGTTTTCATAAGTGAGCGAGCGTTCGAGCGCGATGCGCGCCAGCTCTTCTTCATTTTTCTGAACGGCCAGTTCAGCTTTGCGGAGCCAGTCTTTCTGAGCGTCCAGATTCTCCTGTTGTTTCTTTTCGAGCAAGTGCTGGTCAGCGATGGCGATGGCCACCTGCGTCTTCACCTGCATGAATTGATTTTGCATGTCGAGGAGAAGCTGCTTGAGCAGCTTCTCCGGATTTTCGGCCTTATCGATCAGGTCGTTGAGGTTCGCTTTGATGAGCGTCGATACTCGGTCTAATAGCGCCATAATTACTCCTTACGATTCTTTGCCATTGGGACGGTCAGTGATGCCGCGCACCTTGCTCAGCAGTTCGGACATGGGCATGCCGGAGAGCGTCTCGAACAAGGCGGGGACTTGGGCGGCGATTTTGGTCATATCGCCGGTAATCTTGTTCATGCCCGCGGCGTTGCCATCGCCCGTGGAAACGATGGTGATCTTGTCAACGTTCGCGAGCGGAGCCGCCATCGCACGCACAATTTCCGGCAGCCCGGTGATGAGCTTATCGAGCACAGCGGCCTGATTCCATTCCTGGTACGCCTCGGCTTTGACGTTCATCGCCTTGGCTTCGGCTTCACCCTTGCGCAGGATAATATCGGCGTCGGCTTCACCCTGCAGGCGGGTGGCGGCAGCGGAGCCCTCGGCCTCAATCGTCATCTTGTGGCGCGAGGCTTCGGCGATCATCTCCACCCGTTTCCGTTCGATTTCCGCGCCTTTGAGGACGGTGGCGATCAGTTCTTTCTCGTGGCGCAGGATTTCCGCCTCTTGCACTTTCACTTCCTGTTCCTTCTCCACCTGGCGGATCTTGACGGCTTCCACCATGACCTGCTGCTGCATCATGTTGGACTGAATGTCGTAAGCTTTGTCGGCCTGCGCCTGTTGGCGCTTGATGGTTTCGACATATTGCGCTTTTCTGATCTCGAGGTCGCGCTGCGCTTCGGCTTGGGCGGCGAGCGAAAGCGCTTCGGCGAGGACGCGCTCCTGATCGGCTTGCGATTTGGCGACAGCGGCGGCACGGGTGGCTTCGGCACGGCGAATGGCGGTATCGCGCTCCGCTTCGGCAGAGGCTACGTCGGCATCGCGCTTGATGCGCGCGATATCGGGACGGCCCATGTTGGTGATGTATTCGTTTTTATCGCGGACTTCCTTGATGGTGAACGAAACCACGTCGAGACCCATCTTGCTCATGTCGTCGGCGCAGGTGCCACGCATGCGGTCACCGACCATTTCGGGTTCTTTGACAATCTGCTCGACCGAAAGCTGGCCGATAATACCGCGCAGGTGACCTTCCATGACCAGGCGAATCAGGCCTTCGCGGGCCTGATCGGTCTTGGTGAGAAACTGCTCGGCGGCGGTTTGGATGGATTCCGGATCGCTTTTGACCTTGATCTGGGCGACGGCCTCGACCGTGACGGCGACGCCTTGTTTGGTGTACAGATCCTGCTGCGGCGCCACATCAAAAGACATGAGCTGCAGCGAGAGCTGGCGGAAGGTCTCGATCATCGGAACGATGACCGTGCCGCGGCCCTTGACGATGCGCGTGCCGCGGAGGCCATAGACGATCAGAGCTTCGTGCGGGCCCGCCTTGCGGAACAACGTTGCCATCGCCATCATGAGCGCGAGAACGGTCAAGACGCAGACAGCGACGATAAAGACAACTTCATTCGACATTTTCAATCTCCTTAGGCAATGTTTCCGGGCTCGCAGCGCGCGAGCGCGGCTGGGTCATTGCTTCCCAGGTGCGTACATACGCAATCCCTTTTTCATAGCGGGTGACGACGACCTCTTCACCGCGCCCAATCTGCAAGCCCTCGTCGCTGCGGGCGGCTACCGGCTTACGCGCGCCGTCGCGCACGTAGATCACCTCGCCCACGCCATCAGGCCGAATGGCGCTCGAGACGCGGCCCAGCACGCCGATCATTTCGTAGTCGGCCGGGTCGAGCGGTTTTTCGCGCACGTTGAGAAAGCGCAGAAAGGCCGCCAGAATCCAGGCGCCGCCCAGCCCCAGGGCCAGAGCGACGAATAGATTAATCGCAAAGCCCAGGCCGGTATGGCGCGTCAGCAGGTAGCCTACGCCGCCGAACCAGGCGAGAAACGCAGCGGCGCAGCTCGGGTTGATCAGGTAAGCATAGGCGTGGGTCACGTGCCCGTGCCCGATGTGTGCGTGGTGGTGTCCGATGTGGCCGGCGTGCAGTCCGCCGAGCAGCAAAGAAGCGAGACTCCACACGCTTCCGACACCGAAACACACCAAATAAATTTCAGGCCAATTCATGCTCCATTCCTTCCTTCGGCGACAACACCTCCCATAGCCGGTCAATCAGATCTGGCGTTTCGAGCACCGCTCCCAGCAGCAGGACGCATCTACGGGTGTCGGAATGCCGCGCCAGCTTCAGCAATGCCTCCGCGAGCGCCGGGTCACGGCGGAACCGCTCGGCTCCCTGCACCAGCCACAGGTCGAGTTTGTCTTCCCGGTCGCTCAGATCGGTGATCAGCTCGGTTTGGAATCCTTCGGGATCGTCCACGAGATATCCTGGATGCACGCGGAAAAATCTCGCGAGCAGCAAGCGGCTGGTGTTGGTCAGATGCTTGCGATGTCCGCTTTCGAGCTGCGACAGATAGGGCTGGCTGATGGACTTGTTCATCTCCTTCTTGACAGCGGCCACGACTTCCTTTTGCGTCATCTCGCGATCGAGGCCACGGAGGTGACCTTCGACCACCCGGAGATAGCGGATTTTGGCGGCGACCGTCATATAGCGATCTGCAATTTATATATCACGGATTGCAATACAGGACAATCAAAATCGAGCGGCGCTCTTGGCAACCGATTGATTCATTTGTAGATCTAGTTCGCGGCGCGCCGCGTTCGCCGAAGCTGATCGCGGAACATGTTGGCGTAGCCTGACAGGTGCGGAGCACCCAGCTCTTCGACCGGGACCTTCATTTTGCGCTGCCAATTGGGGTATTGGGCGGTGCTGCCGGGGAGGTTTTGCTGTTCGGTTTCCTTGGTGAAATCCTCCTGATTGAGAAGCAGAATCTCGGAGGACACCTGGGCCAGAAAGCCGATGACGGCGTTGTGGAGATCGCCGCTCAGATCGGGCAGGTTTTCGGCATTCCGTTCATAGGAATCGGGCAGCAGATGCTCGGCGTGCAGGATATCGAGGATAGATTGTTTTTCGCGGCGGCGATCATCCATTTGGGTGCGATAACCGGCTTCATCGGCGAGGCCGGCGGCTTTGCGCGCTTCAATGTCGCGGCCCTGCCAGAAGCCCGCCAAGGTGGCGAGGTCATGGGTAGCGGAGGCGACGAGCGCCTGGCGCGGATATTCGTGGCTGTTCTTGAAGGGTCCGCCCTGCGGATGTTTTTCGAAATAGAACAAGCGGTAGCTGAGAATGCCGAAGGCGGCGAGGGTGTCGCGGATCTCGTCGGTAACGGTGCCGAGGTCTTCGCCGATGATGATGTTGCGGCTGCGAACGCTTTCGAGGGCCAGGATGCGGATGAGATCGATGGCGTGGTCGCGAACGTAGGTGCCTTCGGCGGCTTCCATGCCCTGGGGAATCCAAAACAGGCGGAAGAGACGCATGACGTGATCGAGACGGAGGGCACCGCCATGGTTCACGATTTTGCGGATGCTTTCGCGATAGAGGCAGTAGCCGTTGTCGCGGTGCGCCTCGACGTTGGGCGGAGGGAAGCCCCAATCCTGGCCTTTGGGAGAGAAATCGTCGGGCGGCGCACCGACGCGACAGCCGTCCACATAGAAGCCGCGATGGGCCCACAGATCGGATCCGCAACTATCGGTGGCGACAGCCAGATCGTGATAGAGTCCGATCTCCATGCCGGACTCTTTGGCGTGGGCCTGGGCGGCGGAAAGCTGCTCGTCGAGGACGAATTGAACGTATTTGTAGAATTCGACGGTGCGCGGGTGGGCGGCGGCAAAGTGGCGCGCGGCCTCGGAATCGGGCGATTGGTATTCGGGCGGCCAATCGCGCCAGGTCCAGCGGTTGCGGTCTTGTTTGTGCAGCACTTCGTCGAGCGCGCAATAGAGGGCGAACTTGTGGAGCAAATCTCCTTCGCGGCGGCAGTAGGCGGCGAAGCCTCGGGCGCGGTCGGACGTTTGGTCTCTCCGAAACTGGCGGTATAGCAGGCGCAAAAAACCTTTTTTGAGGCGATCGACGCCGTGATAGTCGACGAATTCCGATTCGCGCATCCGGCGAATGCGGTCCTGTACGCGGGGCGAGCGGCACATGGCCTGGGCGCAGGCCGACTCGCGATATTCGGGCACGCGCTCGATGTCGAGATAAATCAGGTTTTTGTAATAGACGGAGAGCGGCAGGTAAGGGCTGGTGTTGTAGGGCACGCGATTGTGGAGGGCGTGCAAGGGATTCAAGCCGATGAAGCTGAAGCCGATATCGCGGCGGGCCCACTCGATGAGCGCGTGCAGATCGGTGAAGTCGCCGCAACCCCAATTGCGGTGAGAGCGCAGACCGTACAAAGCTATATTGAAGCCGGCGGTTTTTCCGCCCTGGGCCAGGTTATCGGGCAACCAGGCGCGATCGGGACAGACGATTAGATGCGCTTCGGCGGCGGGAGCGGCGTTCAGGGTGAGGCGGAGGATGTGATAGCCGAGCGGCAGTTGGCGAGGGAGGTCAAGCTGATAGGTGAGCCAAAGGCGATCGTCCACTAACGTTTCGCGAATTGCGGGCAATTGCGGAGTTTCCGCCGAGCCAGCCAGCGTGTGGCCATCTTCGAGCAGGATTTCGTAGCGGACGGAAGCGGGATGGGAACCGGGCACGGTCAGCGGCGCCTGTTTCGCGGACTCGCCGACGACCAGGGTCTTGGGAAGAGGCGAGGCAAGAGATTGGGTGAGGCGGCACAGACGTTCATGATCGATGGCGGCGTGACTAGCGACGTTCCATCCGAGGACTTGCAGGATGCGCCGAAGACCGTCGGTCGAAATCTGGTGCTTTTTATGAAAAATGTCCCAGTATTCGAGATCTATGCCGCATTCGGCCGCCGCGCGAGCGAGGGCGTCTTCGTAGCTGGTGGACGGCGCGAAGCGATTTTGGGCCAAAGCCATGTCAATTCGATTTTAGTGGCTGGCCGAAAAAGCTGCTAGGCAGCCATCCCCGCTCTTAGGCGCTCGTTCCGGAGGGACGCATAAGCGATGGTAGCGGCGCGCTGGCCTTCAAGATAGGCTTGGACGTCTTCAATTGGAAATTCGAACCCATGATCGGCGGGATCGAAGGGTTTGCCATCGTGTTGGGCGGTGAGGTAGAGCTTGGAGGCGACGTCGAGCTGATGCCTTTCCTTCTGGCTGCGCCGCGTTTGGAGGTCGCGCAGCTCGGCGGTTTCTTTTTCACGGCGGCGGGAGAGACGAGCTTCCTGAAGGTGCAGATTGTGGAGCTGCCTTTCGTAGGTGAGATAGGTGTGGAGATCGATGAGGCCGGGGCGGAGAGAAGCCTCCTGATCGTCAAACTTGTTAGCGAAGTCGAGGCGGCCTTTGGCGTAGATGGCGCTCTCGAGCGCGGGGATGCGGCGCAGACGCCAGGCGATATCGGCAAGCGACTGCACGATGGCCAGCTCCTGTGGGCCGACGGGCCGGAGTTCGTTTTGAAAGTCGAGAAGATGGCACTCATATTCTTCGGCGTCATCGGTGGGGAGAAGAACGGTATGGCCGGTGAGCGCGGACTTGACGGCGTTGAGCGAGGATTTGGCTTTTCCTTCCGGAGTTTTGGGACCGGTGGATAACTGCGCATTGGCGCGATTGGCGGCTCGTTGGGCGTCGGTGAGTTCGCTTGGTTGCTGAAGAGCTGCTTTGCGCTCCAATTTTCTGGCTCTGCGCTCCTGGGCGCGGCGGATGGATCGGGCGGTCATTGAAAGGTGCTCCTTAAAAAGGAAATGGCTCACCGGACAGGTGAGACCTGCGGGCGAGCCTGCCGGAGCATAGCATGCGGCGGCGGCCTAGAAAAAATTCCTAAAACATGAAATTTGGGGAAGTGGCTTTGAATTCAGCGGGAAAGAAATATTTCTATAGTTTGTGATCGACTTTGTCACAATTCTGTCGCAATGTTGCGCTAATGATTTTGATTAGTGATATTCTCGAAGAAATCCGGGAGACAAAGGAGCAAAATGTCCATTCCGAGAGCGATTGTCCTGAGTGTATTGGCGGCGCTAGGATGCGCTGGAGCAAAGGCGACAACCAGTTACACGTTTACGACGCTCAACGTACCTCTCTCGCCCGATCTAGAGGAGGCCGAGGCAACAGGAAATCAATGACGTAGGGGACATCACCGTCTCTACGTTCACTACGCTGTTTCACTACTTCGCGGGGCCCAGCTTCCTAATCAATGGCAGTAGCGTTACATCCCTGGATGGCCTCGACGGATCGCCCCCTAGCGGCATCAATAACGCTGGTGAGATTATCGGTGTGATACCCACGCCCATCGGCACGCCGATACCCCAGGAAGCGTATTTCTATAAAAATGGTGTGTTTACTGTACTGAATGTGCTCGGCACTACCGACAATGTTTCCGCGAGGGCGATAAATAATTCCGGCCAGATCGCCGGCTCTGTCACGGTAGCGGGCAAGTCTATGGGGTTTATAGATAGCAATGGAATCGTTACCGAGTTGAATGTGCCCGGCGCGACCGGGACGGAGGCGACCGGTATCAACGACGCCGGGCAGGTTGTCGGAGAATCTTTTGACAGCCTTGGCGTGCCGCATCCTTTCTTGTACTCGAACGGCATTTTTACAGCAATCACTCCGCCCGGTGATCCTTCCGCCCAAGTCAATGTGACCGGCATTAATAACCAGGGGGAGATCATCGGGTACTACGACATAACCACCCACATGAGCAGCGAGCAGGTTTCTTTTGTGTACGAGGATGGGACGTACACCACACTCGGCATGCCTGGTTTTTACTTGTTCCCGAATGGGATCAATAACGAAGGCGAGATTGTGGGGGAGGCCTCTGATGGGGGCGGCGACTCGGACGCGTTTGTGGCGACTCCAACCCTCGAACCGGCCCCGGAGCCAGCCTCCCTGCTGTTGGTTTCGACGGCGGCGCTGCTGCTCCTGCTTCCGCGTTTCCGCCGGCAATATGCGGAAGGCGGGGCAGCCATCGACCACATCCATTTATAGATTCACCCATCGGGTCAATAGACTTGACGTTCGAAACGGGAGGTATCAAGCCCGGGGTGAACAACGCGCCCATTCCTCCGCAGTTGCGGGCGCAGTCCGAAGCCAAGTTCAAGCTGGCGCGCAGTGGTTTGAACAATCGGCAGCGAAGGGCGAGCTCTACGCAATGGGCAACCTGGCGATCATGTACAGACCGGGCACATCGGTGACAGTCCAGCGACTCAAAAACTAGAAGGTTATGGAAACAATGTTTGCCATGCCCTGGAAAGAGAGTCGAATCGTGGACGAACGAGTGAAATTCGTTGCCGAGGTACTGAAGGGCGAACGAAAAATCAAAGAATTGTGCCAGCAGTACGGAATTTCAAGAAAGACTGGCTAC
>DASYAX010000336.1:0-6678 GCA_036501045.1 Bryobacteraceae bacterium | reverse complement strand
TTATCTTTCGAAAGTGAGCCCAACCTGGAAATCGAAGGTCGGCACCAATGCCTCCGTTGACTGGCCGGCGGGCCTCGGCGCCAAAGGCAACGATGGCGTTTCGGGTTTGCTGAAACAGCAAGAAGGCGCGATCGGGTACGTAGAGCTGATTTACGCCGTGAAGAATCATCTGTCGTATGGCAAGGTGCGAAACAAGTCGGGCGTGTTTGTGAAGGCAGATCTGAAATCGGTGAGCGCCGCGGCCGCGGCGATGAAGGCCATGCCCGACGACTTTCGCGTTTCGATCACCGACGGATTGGGCAAGGATGTCTATCCCATTTCGACCTTTACCTGGCTCCTGATCCCGGATACCATCAGCGATCCGGCCAAGAAGAAAGCGATTGTCGGCTTCTTAAAATGGGCGATCACCAAAGGTCAGGATGAGGTCGAATCGCTCGATTACGCCAAGCTGCCGCAATCGGTAGTCGCAAAAGAGGAGAAGCAAATAGCTAAGATTAAGTAGTCGCCCTAGGCTGCGACCGGCGCGCTATCCGTTGCCGCATGGCAAGTTCAAGTTCATATATCGCGGACACGCTTCATCGCCCCACGAGCCGGGGGTTCCTGGACCGGCTCCGCAGCGGCGACGAAGTTTCGTATTTGATCACGCTGGCCAGCGCCGTATCCATTCTGGTGGTGGTGGGGCTGATTGTTACCGAGCTGTGGATGAACTCTCAGCCGACGGTGAAAACATTCGGCTGGCATTTTTTGACCACCTCCCGGTGGGACCCCAATTCCGGACAGTTCGGAGCGCTGCCATTCGTTTACGGCACGTGTGTCACCTCGTTTCTGGCCCTGTTGATCGCTATTCCGCTCGGAGTGGCCGCCGCCATTTTCCTGGCGGAACTGGCGCCCCCCAAACTCTCGAACATTCTTACCTTCCTGATCGAACTGTTGGCTGCCGTTCCCAGTGTGATCTATGGGTTGCTTGGAATCTTCATTCTGGTGCCCGTGATTCGTCAGTATCTGGTTCCGGCGCTGAAGCATATGTTCGGATATTTGCCGATCTTTGAGGGTGCGTTTTACGGAGTGAGTTTTCTTTCGGCGGGCTTGGTTCTATCGGTGATGGTGGTTCCATTCATCATCTCCGTCTCGCGCGAAGTGCTTTTGGCGGTTCCCGTCGAGCAGCGCGAAGCGGCGCTGGCTCTGGGCGCCACAAAGTGGGAAACCACCTGGCAAATCGTGCTTCCGAATGCCAGCACAGGCATCTTCGGTTCCATATTTCTGGCTCTGGCGCGCGCTCTCGGAGAGACCATGGCGGTAACGATGGTGATCGGCAACACGCCGCGAATCACGGCGTCTCTGCTGTCTCCCGGTTATTCCATCGCCGCCGTCATTGCGAACGAATTTGCCGAGGCTAGCGGCGATTTGTACGTCTCGTCGCTGATTTTCCTCGGGCTGGTTTTGTTTGGGCTCACGGTTGTCATCAACGCCATTGCCAGAATCTTTATCTTGACCACCACCCGGAGAGGAACCTAAGCCATGATGATGGAAATTTCTCCGGTACGCAAAGTAGTCAATACGGTCATGCTGTCGCTTTCCGGCGTCTGCACCGTGCTGGTGATTGGCGTGTTGTTCTTTATCCTGGGTTATCTGCTATTTCACGGCGCGAAATCGCTGAACCTGGACTTTTTTACCAAGCTCCCCAAGCCATCTGGGGAAACGGGCGGTGGCATGGCGAATGCTATCGTCGGCAGCGGAAAAGTTCTTTTGCTGGCTACGCTGATTGGCGTTCCGATCGGTTTCCTGGCTGGCGTTTACCTGGCCGAATACAGCGGGAAGACGTTTGCGTTCCTGATTCGCTATGTGGTGGATTTGCTGAACGGCGTGCCCTCGATCGTGATCGGCATCGTGGCTTATGCGTTGGTGGTGCGGCCGATGAAAGGCTATTCCGCTTTGGCCGGCGGCGTTGCCCTGGGAATCATGATGATTCCGATTGCCGTCCGGACGACGGAAGAATTTCTGCGAGCGGTGCCGAATTCCATGCGTGAAGGAGCGATGGCGCTGGGCGCCAGCAGGGCCAAGACCATTTTTACCGTAGTGGTGCCTGCCGCGATAGCCGGTTTGACCTCCGGTATGATGCTCAATCTGGCGCGCGTCGCCGGCGAGACCGCGCCGCTTCTATTTACGGCGCTCGGTAACATGTTTTGGAGTAAGGGCTGGCTGGCTCCGATCGCGACGCTACCGGTAATGATTTACAACTACGCCATCGCTCCCGAAGAAGATTTGCACCAGCAGGCCTGGGCGGCGGGATTTGTACTGCTAACCCTGGTGCTGGTCATCAACGTAACTGCCAGACTCATCATTGCCCGGGGCCCGGCGGGCTCAAGGAGATAAACTGTGGCCACCCCTCAACAACAACAGATTCTAAGAGACGTTCCAATGCCGGCCGATATGCCCACGACTCAGCAGGCTGCTGCAACGAATCAAAAATTGACCGCCAGAAACATTAATTTCTTTTACGGCGCGTTTCAGGCGCTCCATGACATCAGTCTGGATATTCCCACTCACAAGGTGACGGCATTTATTGGCCCTTCGGGCTGCGGCAAATCGACGTTCCTGCGTACGATGAACCGCATGAACGAGACGCTGCGAAACACCCGGGTGGAGGGAGATCTGCAGCTTGACAACCAGGATCTATTTTCGATGGATGTCACCGATGTGCGGCGCCGTGTGGGTATGGTTTTTCAGAAATCTAATCCATTCCCCAAAACCATTTTTGACAATGTTGCCTACGGGCTCCGCGTAAACGGCATCCGGAAGAAGTCCATTATTGAAGAAGCCGTTGAGCGCAGCCTGTCACACGCCGCGCTGTGGACGGAAGTGAAGGATAAGCTGCAGAAGCCCGCATCGGCGCTATCCGGAGGGCAGCAACAGCGGTTGTGCATCGCGCGCGCCCTGGCGGTTGAGCCTGAGGTTCTGCTGCTTGATGAGCCGTGCTCGGCACTGGACCCGATTGCCACCTCGAAGATCGAAGAACTGCTATTCCAGATCAAAGATATAACGACCATCGTCATCGTCACTCATAACATGCAGCAAGCGGCGCGACTCGCCGACTTCACCGGTTTCTTTCTGATGGGCAAGCTGATAGAAATCGGCGATACCCGGAAGATCTTCCAAAACCCCGGGAAGAAAGAGACTGAAGATTACGTTACGGGCCGCTTCGGTTGATTCCGTAGCAGGCCGAAACCGAGGAGAGCGTGCGCCATTTTGAACAAGAGCTAGAAAAACTCAAGGCAAAGCTCCTTGAGATGAGCGCGCTGGTGGAGAACGCCGTCTACCGCAGCGTGCAGGGCGTGGTTGAAAAAAACGAAGAACTGGCGCAGGCCGTTCTGCGGAACGAAGGCCGCATCAACCAGTTGGAAATCGAGATCGACGATTTAGCGATCAGCCTGCTTGCACTGCAAGCGCCACTGGCCGCGGACTTGCGCCTAGTCACCGCCGCTATCAAGATCAATAACGATCTGGAGCGCATGGGCGATCTTTCGGTGAGCATCGCGCAGAGCGCCATGGCGCTCATGAAGGAACCGGTGATTCGTCCGCTGATCGACATCCCGCATATCGCCGGGCTGGCGCAAAGCATGGTGCGTAAAGCCTTGGACGCTTTCGTGAATCGCGATGCCGATCTGGCGCGCAGCGTGCTTGCCTCCGACGACGCCGTTGATAATATGCGCACCGCCAGCTATCACGAGCTGATCAGCTTCATGGAAAGCAACCCGCAGCAGATTCCGCAGGCGCTCTATCTGCTCTCGGTCGTGCGCAATTTAGAACGTATTGCCGACCATTCGACGAACATTGCCGAAGACGTGCTTTTCCTAGTAAAAGGCATCGACGTCCGACATCACAACGAAGAACGAAACGCCGTGACCCAGAGCTAGGATTTAATCCAGTTTTCGTTTGAGCACTTCATTCACGGCGGCCGGATTCGCCTGGCCACGGCTGGCCTTCATTACTTGTCCGACCAGGAAGCCGAGCACCGCCGTCTTGCCGTTCTTATATTGCTCCACCTGTTTGGGATTGGCGGCGAGCACCTCGTCCGCAATCTTCTCGAGCGCGCCCGTATCCGAAATCTGCTTGAGACCCTCGCGCTCCATGATGACGGATGGCGCATCGCCGCTTTCGAACATCTTCGGCAGGATCTCTTTCGCTAGTTTTCCGGAGAGCTCGCCTTTGTGGATCAAGGCCACCAACTCTCCCAAGTGTGCCGCAGAGAGAGGCGAATGCGCGATGTCTATACCGGCGGCTTTCAGCAGACCCACGAGGTCGCCCACCACCCAATTTGCGGTGGCACGACCGTCGCCACCGATCTTTGCAGCGGCTTCGAAGTAATCGCCTGTTTCGCGGGTGATGGTTAGCACTTGCGCGTCGTATTCGCGCAGCCCGTATTCGTTAACAAACCGTTCGCGGCGATCCGCCGGCAATTCGGGCAGCTTTGCTTCCACTTCGTGCAGCCAGTGTTCGCTCACTCGCAGTGGAACCAAGTCGGGCTCGGGAAAATAGCGGTAATCGTGCGCTTGTTCCTTGCTGCGCATGCCAACGGTCTGCCCCGTTTCCACGTTGTAAAGGCGCGTTTCCTGAGTTACTTTGCCGCCCGACTCGATGAGCTGCACTTGCCGCTCGATTTCGTATTCGAGCGCCAGTTTGAGATAGCGGAACGAGTTCAGGTTCTTGACCTCGGCCTTGGTGCCGAACTTCGGCGCGCCTTTCAAGCGCACGGAAACGTTCGCGTCACATCGGAGCTGGCCCTTTTCCATATCGCAATCCGACACTCCGATGTACTGCAGTACCTGCTTCATCTCCGTGACGTAGGCGTAGGCTTCATCCGGCGACCGTAGATCAGGCTCGCTGACGATTTCGATCAGCGGCGTGCCGGAGCGGTTGAGGTCGACGTAGGTGTAGCGATCGGAGTCTTTGAAACCGTCGTGAATGCTCTTACCCGCGTCGTCTTCCATGTGAACGCGCGTGACGCCGATGCGCTTTTTGCCGGCTTCCGTCGAGATGTCAAGATAGCCGTGCTCGGCGAGCGGCTGATCGTATTGCGAGATCTGATAGCCCTTGGGCAGGTCCGGATAAAAGTAATTTTTCCGGGCGAACCGCGAAAACGGATTGATTTTGCAGTGCAGCGCGATACCGGCGCTAATGGCCCACTCGACGGCCTGCCGGCTGATGACCGGCAACGCGCCTGGCAGCCCCAAACACACCGGGCACACGTTGGTGTTGGGCGGCGCGCCAAACTCGACCGGGCAGCTACAGAAGATTTTGGTCTTAGTGCCAAGCTGCACGTGCACTTCAAGCCCGATGACCGGCTCGTATTTCGTTAGGGTGCTTTCGGCGGCGACAATGGCGGACATGTTTCGATTGTAGGACTGGCTACTGGCGCATTTTTTACGGAACTTGCGGGTAACCTACGAACGTTCTATATATGGAAGTAGCATATATGGAAGCCGAAGCCCCCGACCGCGAATGGAAAAAAGGCAGTGCCGAGCTATTGATCTTGTCTTTACTCGAAAGCCAGCCTCGGCATGGGTACGACCTCAGTAAATTGATCGAAGCGCGTTCGGGGGGCGCTTTGCGCTTTCATGTGACCACGCTGTATTCGCTTCTCTACCGGCTGGAGAGGCGGGAACTCGTGGAGGGACGGTGGGTAGAGAAAGCGAACCAGCGCCGCCGGCGCTATTACAGTCTCACGAAGGCGGGGCGGAAGGTTCTGGCGCAGCAACGCCAGAGCTGGCAAGAGTTTGTTGCCGCAATCCGCCAAGTGATGGAGCCTGAAAATGCCTGATTGGAAATTGGAAGTCGAGCGATTTCTGAAAAATCCAGCGATTGAGCCCGGCCTTGAAGCGTCGATCGTTGAGGAGCTGGCGCAACACCTCGAAGACACTTATCGCGGCCTTCTTTCCGGGGGTGTCGACGAAAAAACCGCTTATGAGGCGACTTTACGCGAGTTGGATAACGCAGGCTTGATTTCGGCCGCGCTGCGATCCGCGGAGCTGGCACCGAAACACGATGCCGTGCAGCGGGGCGACACGCCAAGCGGTAGTTTTGCCGGCGATTTGACGCGTGATTTGCGGTATGGCCTGCGCGGGATGCGCAAGAATGCCGCGTTTACGTTCTTCGCGGTGCTGACGCTCGCGCTCGGCATCGGAACGAACACGACGGTCTTCACGATCGTCAATACGCTGCTGCTCCATCCGTTCCCAGCGCACGATCCTTCGCGGCTGGTCGCGGTGGCCGGCACGGAAACCAAAACGGCGAAACAATCGGGCAGCCTGCTTCCGATTTCATACCCGAACCTGGCCGATTACGCGCAACAGAACCAGGTCTTCAGCGGGACTGCCGGTTATCTCGGGCCTTTGGCGATGACTCTCGGTGATAGAGGCGGCACGCAGCGCATCTTCAGCCAACTGGTCACGAAAGATTATTTCGAGACGCTGGGACTGACTCCGGCCTTGGGCCGCTTCTTTCGCCCGGCGGAGGATCGTTCACCGGGCTCGGCGGCGGTTGCCGTTTTGAGCCATAGCGCCTGGCAGGGCCGTTTTGGCGGTAGGCCGGATGTGATCGGGCGTAAGCTGCAGATCAACGACGCAGTTTTTACCGTCATTGGCGTGGCGCCACCGGGTTTCATTGGCATCAGCGCTGTTT
>DASYAX010000335.1:0-46481 GCA_036501045.1 Bryobacteraceae bacterium | reverse complement strand
TCGAGATTCGCGTAGCCGGAAAAGCCAATGTCCCGAATGGCGTGCATCACCGGCATAAATTGGATACTGCCTTCGCCGAGGTAATGCGGATTGTCCTTCAGGTGAAACTGGCAAATGCGATCTTTGCCGAGCCAGCGGATTTCTTTCACGATGTCGAAGCCCGCCTCAGTCGAGTTACCCACGTCGTAGTAGACCAACACGTTCTTTGACCGGGAACGCTCCATGATGCGCACGTTATCTTCTGCGGAGATCGTGTCTTCGAGTCCAAGGATCACCTGCGCCTTCTCGGCTTCCGGAGCAAGATCGCGCAGCGCATCGCCGGTGTATTCCATCTCCGCCTGTGTCTTCAAAGCCCATCGGCCGAAGAACGGCAGCAGCAGCACTTTGGTATGGAGCTCTCTGGTGAGGCGAATGGAATCGAGCACCCATTTGGGAGCCGACTTGTCGCTTTTCAAACCGTTATCGTGCAGGCGGTCGACACAAGTGCCGTCAATGGGAATCGCGTCCTGTTTCGAAAGCTGCAAGTAGCGCGCGATAACATCCGGGTTGTCAACCGGCATCTTGTTATCCACGATCTTGCGTCCGAACGACACCTGCACGCCTTCAAAGCCGAGTTGCGCGGCGAGCGGCACGGCTTGCGGATCGGCGCCCAGATTCAGGTTCCAATCGGTGACGCCGATGCGCAGTTTTGGCCTCGCGGCAAAGACGGTGGCGGAGCTGAGCGATGCCCCCGCGAGCGAACGCATCAGGCCGCGGCGGCTAAGTTGAAACATGAGCTTTCCTACAGAACGCTATTGTAATAACTCTCGCACGGCTGCTACCACCGCGTCCGGTTGCTCCAGTTGAATCCAGTGGCCCGTGTCTTTCACCCGAACGTGCCGGCCCGATTCGCTCATGGCAACCCACGACTCGCGCTCTTCCAGTTCGGCGTCCGTCGCGGTTGAGGCAGAGAGCACGATGAGCGGAATCTCTGCGGGAATGGGCATCTGTTGCGCGATCCGCGCGCTCTCTGGCAAACAGTCCAAGTACCCGGCCATCGCTTGGAACGATTTGGCGCGGCTCCAATGCGCCCGCACCATGGGATGAAGTTCTGCCGGGAGGCGGCGTACCTCACCGATCAAGCGCTCGATCACGCTGCTTCCCCGGCCGGCCGAGGCGTGTGCGACCGCTTTCGGAAGCCATCGGCCACCCGCGGCCAAAATCGCCAGAATCGCCCGCACCACTCCAAATCGCGCCAATGTCGCACCGCGCCGCGATAACTTGACACCCGCCCCCAAGCGCCGCAGTTGGTTCGGTTCGCAATCCGCCCAACCAGAGAGCGAGACCGGATCGACCAAGATCAGGCCCGCGACATCGCCTGGCCTGAAATGCGCAAACGCCCGGACCAGCAAGCCGCCGAACGAATGGCCCACCAGGATAAATGGGCCCCTGCAGTCTGCTTTTTCGAGCAC
Organism: Bryobacteraceae bacterium; assembly: GCA_036501045.1. Lineage (GTDB taxonomy): Bacteria > Acidobacteriota > Terriglobia > Bryobacterales > Bryobacteraceae > Bog-105. The sequence goes on along the minus strand of DASYAX010000335.1, from coordinate 45,030 downwards.
GGTAGCAAGCTCGGAAAGCATGGCCTCGACAGTGCGCGGCGTCTTGCAAGCGCTGCTCCATCCGAGCCCCGCGCGGTCATAGCTCAAGACCCGAGCGAAGCGCGCAATCTTCGGCTGCACGAGCGCCCAGCTTAAAGAGCTGGCGGCGATACCCGATTCGAGGATCACGGCGGGTGTTCCTGTACCCTCCGAGTGAACATGCAAACGGCACTTGCCGATATCGATCAGCCGGCCCGGCGGAGGAAGGCGTCTGTCGTCCAGATGTTCGCCCAGGCCCTCGTATGCAAGCGCGGCGGCAAACATGGCCGCCAACAGGAGCACAAACAGGATCACGGCAATGGCGCCTAGTCTGCCACCATCAGTTCACCAGGCAAGATCGGTCGTGTGCGCGGCAGCAGGCCCAAAGCGGAAGCCGCAGTCATCGTACACAAAGTGAGCACGAACACCGAAAGCTTCAGCATGTCGGCTGCGTGGCCGCGCGGCAACGTCTTCCATAAAATCAGCAGGAAAGTCTGCGCAGTCGTGACCGCCCAGACCGCGCCGTAAAAATATCGCCGCTCCGTTCCTTCACCCTTGGTCGAGCGTTTCACTCTCGGCAATAGACCGCAGATACCCAGCGCCACGATAAAAAGAAAAACTGGCAGATAGCCGTATTCGTAGATGCGCTTCAGATACCAGCGCCCGCTCGCGGCGGCGACGGCGAGGCCGGCCAGGTTCAGCGCGGCGAACGTCAGCAGCGCATTCCAGGCGAAGGTATAGCAAATGCGGCGGTAGGGCGGGTTCGGCTTGTCCTCGGAAAACCGCAAAATGTAGGGCCGCGGCTCCACGCCCGGCAGTTGACCAAAGAGTCCCGCCAAGCCGGTGGCAATCGATACCGCCGCCAGCCAGAGCCAGTTGCGAATGCTTCCGCCGCGCGCAAACAGTTCGAACGTCAGCGGCCCAGGTGACAAGAAGAAGACCCAAATCCAGATGGGCCAATGCGCCACCCGGTACCACGGCTTATTCTTTTCGCGTATCTTACGCCGGTGCGCGTATTCGACTTTGACGGCGTATGCCATGGCTTGCTACTATCCTCGCCCATCGCATATTTTTGAGTCGCTGGAGTGATTCCTGTCGTAATTAGCAGGTGAGAGGCCGTGACGACACCTTACGCAATGGCGGCAAGCGAGATTTGCTTACCGAGCTTCGCCGAGGCAGTGGAGAAACACAAAGGAATGGTATACAGCATTGCCTGGCACGTGTTGCACGATCGATTGGCGTCGGAAGAGCTGGCACAGGATGTTTTTCTGCAGCTTCACCGGAACTGGACCGCCATCAAATCGCCTGAGCACATGACGTTCTGGCTGCGCAAGGTGGCGAGCCATCGCGCCATCGACGCGGCGCGTAAGAGCAAAGCGGGACGCGTGACCAGTCTGGAAGAAATGGCGGAACCCACTGTGCTGGAACGGATGCATGATGCCTTTCTAGCGTCGTATCTCAAGCGGATGGTCGCGTCGCTGCCGGAAAGGCAGCGGGTTATGGTAGTACTCCGCTACCAGGAAGACATGGAGCCGCAGGAAATTGCCAAGGTGCTGGATATGAATGTCAACACGGTAAAGACGCAGATTTCACGGGCGCTTGATTTGCTTCGAGCGAAGGTCAGCGACCGCTTAGGTCGGGAAGGCAGGAAACAAGATGACGCCCTTTGAGGAAGAACTACAAAAAGCACTGAGACGATTGGAGCCCGCGCCCGATTTCACCGCGCGCGTGCTGGCGCGGTGTGCCCAGGGGTCTGCGGCCGGGTCGAAAACAAGGAAACGGATCTCAATTTGGTGGCGGCTGCTACCGGTAGCGGCGGCTCTTTTGGTGATAGCCGGTGGAACCGTGTTCGAACAGCATGAGCACGAAGTGCGAGGCCTGGCCGCGAAACATCAACTGCTCTTGGCGGTGCGGATTGCCGGGTCGAAGCTGCACGATGCCCGGCAGCAGGTAATAGGACTCGGCAGGACGGAGATACAGGAATGACACGCAACTTGATCAAGGCCGCGATTGTGGCGGTTTCGATTTTTACCGCTTGGGGCGCTGATGACATCAAGATGCCCGTCAATCTGGACAAGCTGGCGGCGCGCGCCACCGAGTCGGTGGATGTCACGCTCGATTCCTCCATGCTCCAACTGGCGAGCGGCTTTTTATCGAAAGACGATCCCGACGAAGCGCAGGTGAAAAAGCTGGTCGAAAAATTGAAGGGCGTCTACGTCCGCAGCTTTGACTTTGACAAGGAAGGTCAGTATTCCATGAGCGACGTAGAGGCGATCCGCTCGCAGCTCAAGAGTCCCAAGTGGTCGCGCATTGTGGGCGTCAAGTCGCTCAAAGGCGAAAACACCGAGGTCTATCTCGGGAAAAACGGCGATCAGATTGCCGGCCTGGTAGTGATCGACGCAGAGCCGAAAGAGCTGACGATCGTGCATATCGACGGCCCTATCAATCCGGAAGAGTTGAGCCGGTTGGGAGGCCACATGGGCATTCCAAAGATCGGTAAATTTAAGAAATCGAACAAGGAGGAAAACTGACCATGCGGCGACTCTTAGCCACGCTAGCTGCGTTACTCGTTCTTCCGCTTTTGCTTCCGGCCAGCGAATTTGACTGGATGGTTCGTGAATTTTCCCGCGAAAGCGGAGTCAGGCAAATGAACATTCCGTTCTTTGGCCTGGCGCGCTTTGCCGTATCGGTCGCTCATCCGGCGGGTGCAAGCGAACTGAAATTAGCAATCTTCGAGAACCCCAACTTCGACTCGACCGGCTTCAGCAGACTCGTCGATCAGATTACGGGAACGGCCTGGAAGCCCATCGTTCGTGTTCGCTCGCGTAATGGCGAATCGACCAACATCTATGCGCAAACGCAGGGACAGAACTTACGCTTGCTGATTACTTCGCTGGACCACGATGACGCCACCTTTGTGCAGGTACGGATCCGGCCGGAAAGCCTGATCAAATTCATAGACGAGCACGACCACCACTAGCTGGCGGTAAAGTGGTTGAGCATGTCAACCCAGGTTGCGATATTGGGCGGCGGAGTGGCCGGCCTGAGCGCCGCGCATGAACTGATTGAACGCGGCTTTGCAGTAACTGTCTACGAGAGAAACGGCGTGTTTGGCGGCAAAGCACGCAGCATTCCGGTGCCCAACACCGGTGTGAACGGGCGCCCGGATTTGCCGGGCGAGCACGGATTCCGCTTTTTTCCGGCGTTCTACAAACACGTTCCGGACACCATGAAGCGTATCCCGTTTCCCGGCAACGTAAGCGTCTTTAACAACCTGGTTCACGCGACCCGCATCGACGTGCTGCGGGCCGGCAAGCCAGGCGTTGTACTGTCCGGCCGGGTTCCGCAGGATATCGGGGATTGGGGCGTGGCGCTGCAGAGTGTTTTCAGCGGCATTGGCGTCTCCGACGAGGAACTGCTCTATTTTGTCGATCGCCTGCTCACGCTTCTCACGAGTTGCCCGGAGCGGCGCTTAGCGGAATACGAGCAACTTTCCTGGTGGGATTTCGTGGGCGCGGCGCAGCACTCGAGCGAATATCAAATTCTGCTGGCGCAAGGGCTCACGCGATCGCTGGTAGCGATGCGGGCCAAAGAGAGCAGCACCCGGACGGGCGGCTATATCCTGCTACAGTTGCTGTTCGGAATTCTAAGCTGGGGCGGCTTTGACCGCCTGCTGGCTGGACCGACGAACGAAGTCTGGCTGAACCCGTGGATCGCCTACCTCAAGCAGCGCGGCGCAGTCCTCGAGAGCAATGCGCCCGTCAAGCAAATTCACGCCACCGCCGCTGGAATTACCGGAGTAACCATTGAGCAAAACGGGCAGCCGCAGACCATCACCGCCGATTACTACATAGCCGCCATGCCGGTGGAAATCATGGCGGCCCTGGTGACGGATGAACTCAAGGCGGCCGCGCCTTCGCTCGCCAATCTGAGCAAGCTGAAGATTGCTTGGATGAACGGTATCCAGTTCTATCTGAAGCAGGACATCGCCATGGAATTCGGCCATACGCTTTACGCCGACTCGCAGTGGGCCCTCACTTCCGTTTCGCAGCGGCAGTTCTGGCAGCAAGCGCCTATCGGCAACTATGGCGATGGCCGGGTGGGCGGAATTCTTTCGCTCGACATCTCGGAATGGCAGGTGCCAGGAATCCTCTATGGCAAGCCGGCCACGCAGTGTACGGCCGAAGAGATCAAGAACGAAGTCTGGGCGCAGGTGAAGGCGCACTTGAACGTGGGCGGCGCTGAAATCATCCGGGACGACAACCTTCTGGGGTGGTTTCTCGACCCCGACATTCAATTCCCGAATCCGAGCGCCGCTACCAACGCCGAACCCTTGCTCATCAATACGACCGGGTCGCTGCAATATCGTCCGGAGGCGGTGACGGAGATCCCGAATTTCTTTGTCGCTTCGGATTATGTCAAGACGTACACGGATTTAGCCACGATGGAAGGCGCAAACGAAGCGGCCCGGCGGGCAGTCAACGGGATACTCGACCGGACGGGGTCTACGGCGACACGCGCGGATGTCTGGCCGTTACAGGAGCCCGACTATTTCCAGCCGCTCATCGAATATGACCGGCTGCGTTTTCGGCTGGGTCTACCGCACGGAAGCTTGGGTCTGTAGTGAGTCGTTCAGTTCAACGACATCTTGCGTAGCAGTTTGAAATCTTCGAGCATTTTGCCGGTTCCAAGCACTACGGACGCCAGCGGCTCGTCAGCCAGCAGAACGGGCATTCCGGTTTCCGACTTGATTCGTTCGTCGAGATTTTTGAGCAGCGAGCCGCCGCCCGTCAAGATGATGCCGCGTTCGCTGATATCGCCGCTCAACTCGGGCGGTGTGTGTTCGAGGGCAGTGCGCACGGCACTGACAATGGCGGTGACACAATCGCCCAACGCTTCACGCACTTCGTCGTCCTGCAGGGTGATGGCTTTCGGCAGACCGTGGATCAAGTCGCGGCCCTTGACCACGCTTGACATGGTTTCCGGAAGGGGGGCCGCGGAGCCGATCTCCATTTTGACTCTTTCGGCCGTTCGCTCGCCGATTAATAAGCCGTACTTTCGTTTTACGTAGTCCATCACGGCGTCGTCCATCTGGTTGCCCGCCATGCGCAGCGAGCGGGAGTAGACGATGCCGGACAGCGAAATGATGGCGATGTCGGTGGTGCCGCCGCCGATGTCCACGACCATATTGCCACTCGGTTCGGTAATGGGGAGCCCGGCGCCCAAGGCAGCAACCATGGCTTGTTCGACGAGGTGGACTTCGCTCGCTTTGGCGCGGTAGGTGGAATCGAGAACGGCGCGTTTTTCTACTTCCGTCGTTTCGCTGGGCACGCCGATCACGATTCTCGGGTGCACCAGTTTTTTGCGCTTATGGGCCTTCTTTATGAAGTAGTTGAGCATGAACTCCGCCATCTTGAAATCGGCGATCACGCCATCGCGCAGCGGCCGGATGGCGGTGACGTTGGCGGGAGTGCGGCCCAGCATCTCGCGCGCTTCGGCACCGCAGCCGACAATTTCGCCGGTCTGGCGATTGACGGCCACAATCGACGGCTCATCCAGTACGATGCCGCGGCCGGCAATATAGACCAAGGTATTCGCGGTCCCGAGATCAATGGCCAGATCGGAGGAAAAGAGCCGGAAGAGAGAGCGATAGGTCATGTATTGAACTAGTGAACTCATCGGTAAGTGAGTCTCAGGTCTACGCCTAATTTTTCCAGGATTCCGGCAGCCGGGAGGTAGTACAACAGTTAGATGACAAAATTCGCCATCCTGCTCGCTCTCGGAGCCCTTTCGGTTTCGGCCCAGGACTGGGCCCGCCAGCAACTCGAGAAGTCGCCCCGGCATCGCGAGTGGGTGACGGTGAAACACGACGGCCGCTCAGTAGAAACCTTCGTTGCCTATCCCGAGTCGGCGGTCAAGCCGCCCGTCGTACTGGTCATTCACGAAATTTTCGGCATGACCGATTGGGTGCAGGAGGTGGCGGACGAGTTTGCGGCGGCGGGTTATATCGCGGTCGCGCCGGATCTGCTCTCCGGCATGGGAGCGGGCGGGAAGGGCAGCAGCAGTTTCGCTTCCGGCGAGGTGACCAAGGCGGTCAGCGAACTGAATCCGGATCAGATTACCGCGGACCTGAACGCGGTTGCCGATTATGCAGTGAAGCTGCCATCGGCGACCGGGAAGCTGTTCGTCGCGGGCTTCTGCTGGGGCGGCGGCCAGAGCTTCCGGTTTGCGACCAACCGCCCGGATCTGGCGGCGGCCTTTGTGTTCTATGGACCGCCGCCGAAAGAAGGGATGGCCCGGATTAAGGTGCCCGTATACGGGTTTTACGGCGGCAACGACGCCCGCATCGGCGCCACCATTCCGGCCACGAAGGATGCCATGAAGGAACTCGGCAAAACCTACGAGCCGGTGGTTTACGAAGGCGCCGGACACGGGTTCATGCGCGCGGGTGAACAGCCCAACGCGAGCGAAGCAAACAGCAAAGCGCGCACCGAAGCGTGGGAGCGCTTGAAGCAATTACTGAAGTGATCCTCAGAAGAGGAACTTCAGGCCGAGTTGCAAGATGCGCGGATTGTGCGCTCCGCTAGGGCGCAGGAAATTGTTGTTCGCATAACAGCTTGAATCGCCAGCCGAGAAGTTGGCGCCGCCAAAGCACGTGGTGGTATTGTTCCCCGTGCTATTCAGACCGCCTAAGGGCGAGAATTGAGTGTGATTGAAAACGTTGAACGCCTCGGCGCGAAATTCGAAGGCTTTTGATTCCGTGATGGCGAAGTGTTTGAAGAGCCCCATGTCGAAATTCGTGCGGCTTGGGTTGTTCAAGACGTTTCGCTGGGCGGTGCCGAAGGTTAATCCTTGCGGCGCGGCGAAGGCGGCCGGATTATAGAGCAGCGGCCCGACGACTCCCTGGACGTTCGAGGGAACGTTGGGGGTGGAATATGGGTTGCCGACGAGATCGAGGAAAGCGCCCGCACCTGCATTCGAAAGCGTGTTCCCCACACCCGCTCCGTAGAGGCCATCGCCCACGCTAAACGGCGTGCCGGTCTGGAAGGTCGTCACACCCGACCACTGCCAACCGCCCAACAGAGTGTGCAGCAGCCCTTTTTGCGTGAAGAAAGGGAGGTCGTAAACGTAGCCGATATTCAGCAGATGGCGCTGGTCGAAATCGGAGCTGGCGCGATTTTCGGCATAGTTATAAGAATTGACAAAGTTGCCGCTCGCGTAGTCGGAAGAATTGTCGAGCGAATGGCTCAAAGTGTAGGCAATGTCGAGACTGAGGCGGCCGACATGGCGGCGGATGGCGACTTGCAACCCGTTGTAACTCGAATTCCCGCCGTACTGGATTGAGGTAATACTTCCGAATCCCTGATAAGGCCGGTATGGATTCGGATCGCCTCCGCAGGCGACGGCGAATTGGGTGGCCGCCCGACCGGTCGGGGCGGAGCCATTTACGGTGCCGTTGTTGCAATCGTCTTGTGTCATCGCCTGGCCTGGGAGGTACGGGTTCTGAGCCCCGCTGACGGGAGACAACTGGTTGATATCGCTCTGCAGAGCGATGTGGGTACCCTTGCTGCCGACGTATCCGACGGTCATCACCGTGCCTTCAGCGAGCTCGCGCTGTATGTTGAAATTCCATTGCTGGACGTAGGGCCAGAGAACGGCTGTTGGGATGGATCGCGGCCCGAGCGGAAACTGCAAGCTGCCTCCGCCGATATTGGTATAGCCGGAAATGTTGTATTGCGTGGCCGTCTGCACGAGCGGTGGAGAGCCTTCGAGCCCTTCCGTATTGCCTTCGTTCCCATTGGTGTGCTCGTAGAAGATTCCATAGCCGCCACGAATGGACGTCTTGCCGTCGCCGAAGGGATCGTAAGCGAAACCCAGACGGGGCGCCGGATTGAACAAATGTCCGCTCATACAGCCGCGCGGAATGCCGTTCTTGCCGCATTGCACCAATCCGTTGAAAGGGTCGCCCGTTCCAGGAATGAGCGCGCCTTCCTGGCCCGTGACATCTCCGGTGGAATCGATCAGCGGCGCACTCGCCGGGTTGAATTTAGCGGGATCGAAATTGTAGGCCTGATAATACTTTTCACGGTAAGTGCCGAAGAGGCTCAATCGCAGGCCGAGATTTAGCGTCAGATGCTTCGATACATGCCAATCGTCCTGGAAATAAGGCTCCAGGATTTTATAACGGTTGTAATACTTCACTTTGGCGTTGGTTTGTTGGTAACTTGCCGCATCGCCTTGCAATAGGTCGGCGAAGGCGTTTCCAGTAGTTACCGCGGAGGTATTTGAAAAGGTCAGAATGCCTTGGGTATAGGGGCTGTTTTCTTCATTCTTCTGCGCGGCAACAAAATAAGCGCCGAAGTACATGTTATGCCCGCCGACGATCTTACTTAGTTGATCCTTGTAAGTGTAAGACGGGTTGGCGTTATTCCAGGGGAAATAGCCGGTATCCAGTTGGAAGCCGCCGACATTGTAATTAATCCCGCCGTTGACTTGAACGGCCGGCAGCAATCCGCCGAAACCATTGTTATAGAGCCCGGTCATGGTCATTCCGGCCGGACGCTGCGCCGGGCCAGTGGAGTTCAGAAAAATATGATCGGTGGTGTAGCTGAAAGTGAATTCGTTCAGCAGGGTAGGCGAAACATTCGCCGTAAGGTTGGCGACCAGGCTGACGGCCGGGCCGACAAAACTTGTTCCTACAGTAGGGAATGACGCTCCGTTACCCCAGAGAGGAACGGCGTCCACGGTGTTCCACGAATCGTGGATAAAGTGGCCGAAGAGGCGTACGTTGTCATTGAAGTTATGGTCAATTCGGACGAGTTCCTCCCGCCAATTGGTAGGTTGGGCAGGCGCCGCTACATAGTAAGAACCGGCGCCGCTGCCGGAATTGGGCTGAGGAAGGAGTTTCAGGATGGACTGGGCATTTGGATCGATGGGCACCGTATTCCCCGGGAAATACGCTCCGGTTTGACGATTCACGGGGCAATCCGGGAAGGCCGACGTGCTCGCCGGGCTTAGTAAGGTGCCGGCGGCTGGACACACGTCCGAGAAGTTGCCTTGCTGTTCCTGAGAGGAAGGCAGCGGTTGATTGAATGTTTGCCCCGGCACTACTTCTTTTCGCCATTCTTCCGAGAAGAAGAAGAACGTCTTATCCTTGTGTTTGTTATAAACACCCGGGATATAGAGGGGGCCACCAATGGTGTAGCCAAAGTCGTTCTTTTTGTATTCGGGCACGCTCGACTGGAAGAAGTTGCGGGCGTTGAAGGCGTCATTGCGGACGAACTCAAACACATCGCCATGAAAGGCCGTCGTGCCGGACTTGATAACGGTCTCAATGGTGCCGGAGCCATTTCGGCCATATTGCGCGCCGTAGTTAGACGTAAGAACTTTCACTTCGGCGATGGCGTCAGCGTTGGGATAGACGTTCAGCGTCTGGTTACTGCCGTTATCCATGTTGTCGCCGCCGTCGAGCTCCCAATTATTATCTTCGGTGCGGCCACCATTTACGCTCATACTTACATTTCCGGCGATACCGACGGTGCCTTCGTCTTGGCCGCTTTGATTGCTGACGCCGGGAACCAGGGTGACGAGCTGGGTAAAGTTACGGCCGTTCAAGACAATCTGGCTGATTTCCTTTTGCGTCACGACGCCGGCCATTTCGGCGGATTGCGTATCGACCTGGGCCACGTTGGTGCCTTCCACCGAGACCTCGGTTGAGATCTCACCTACCGCCATGGTGGCGTCCACGCGGGCTTTTTGGGCGACCTCGAGGACGATGCCATGCGCTTCAAACTTCTTGAAGCCGGCTTCGCTGATGGTGAGGTTGTATTTGCCCGCCACCAAACCCGCGATGAGATAGTCGCCGCCATCATTGGTTTTGGCGGTAAAGGAGACTCCCTTGTCGACGCTGGTTACCACGACGTCGGCGCCTGCGACGCTGCCGCCGCTACTGTCCCGCACGGTTCCCGTGATCGATCCGCTATTTTGTCCGAAAAAGGGAGTGCAAAGCGTGATCAACAGAACGAAACGCAAGAAAACTCTGAAAATCAAAAGGATGCCCCTTTCTTTTGCCATCAATAGTACGCGCAACCGGCTCAGTTATGCAAGAAAAAATCCGACCGGAGACCCTAGCCCGGCCATCGCGAATTGTTAGACTGCCAGGTGGTGTTGGCGCTTCTCTTGCTGCTGATCTGTAGTCGCGGCATCAACTTGCCGGGAGTTACTACGCAGAACACCCGCGTAGAAACGATACTCCGCCGCGATTACGAGGCCGGCGAGAGAGCGCTTCAACAAGGCGATCTGGCGACGGCGCGAAACTATTTCCTCCATGTACTTCAAGTGGCTCCACAGGACGTAGGATCTCGGGTCAATCTCGGGGTCATCGCGATGCGGCAAAAGAATTGGCCGCTGGCTCTCCGCTATTTTCAGCAAGCGGAGGGTTTGGCGCCGCAAGTTACCGGCATCCGCCTGAACATCGGGCTGGCCCGCTATCGTCAAGGCGAGTATGCCGAAGCCATTCCGGCGTTCGAGTCCGTGGTGCGCGATCAACCCGATTCCACCCAGGCGCGCCGCCTGCTTGGTCTGTGTTATCTGTTCGAGGAGCGCTATGCCGAAGCGGCGAAGGCGTTAGAGCCATTGTGGCCAGCCTCCAACCGCGACTTGAGTTATCTATACAGTTTGGCCGTGGCGGCGGGAAACGCTGGACGTCACGACCTCGAACAGCGATCGTTAGCGCGCCTGCTCGAAGTAGGCCAGAATTCGCCGCTGGTGCATTTGCTTGTCGGCAAAGCATATTTGGCGCGAGAAGATTACGACCAGGCATTGAGTGAACTACGAGTCGCGGTGAAGGCCGACCCGAAACTACCGCTGCTGCATTACACTCTCGGCGTGGTCGAGCGGCGGAAGGGCGACCTCGAGAAGGCGCTTAGCGAATTTCGGGAGGATGCAGCGATCGAACCCGATGTGGCTTATAACTACGATCAACTTGGGACGGTCAGTTACTTACTCCGACAGAATCGGGCAGCCGAAGCTTATTTTCGGGAGGCCTTGAAGCGGGACCGCAAGCTGGGAACTTCCTGGTTTGGGCTGGCCAAGATCTATAAGCAGGAAAAACAGTATTCGCGGGCGCTCGCGGCGCTGGGCGAAGCCGGCTCGATCGACGCAAATAGCGCAAGCGTCCATTATTTACGAGCGCAAATTCTGGGGGAAACCGGCCATAAGGGTGAAGCGGAGGCGGAAATGGCCGTTGTGCGCCATCTCAAGATCGCAAACGTTGACAAAATTGAACGGGAAGTCAGCGGCGCGACGTACCGGGATCCGCAACTGGCGTCCGAGCCGAAGTAAACAGGCGAAGAAACGGCGTTTTTTACGAAACGAAAGGTCCGGGCCCCTGGCGGCTCGCGTTCGACGCAACCTGACGGTTGCATATGGCGCGGCGCCGTGATAAATTGGCAACCAAGAGGTTGCAAATGATTCAAACCGACACGGATCGGATCGAGAAGAAGATCGTTCTTCGCGCGCCACGCTCGCGGGTATGGCGCGCGATCGCAAACGCGGACGAATTCGGGACGTGGTTCCGCGTGAAACTCGAGGGCCCCTTTGTTGAAGGCGGCACGGTGCGCGGCAAGATTACTTATCCGGGTTATGAGCATTTGACCATGGAACTGCAGGTGGAACGAATCGATGCGGAGCGTTATTTCGCGTATCGATGGCACCCTTACGCGATTGAGCCAACGGTCGATTATTCAGCCGAGCCGACGACGCTGGTGGAATTTCGGCTGGAGGAAGCGGACGGGGGCACGCTGCTAACGATTGTCGAGTCAGGCTTCGATGGAATTCCGATGGAGCGCCGCGAAAAGGCGCTGCGGATGAACGATCAGGGATGGGCCGAGCAGACACGGAACATCGAATGTTATGTCTCGCAGCCATAGCGTCGTGGAGGCGCGATTGACGAATGCGGCACCGGTGTTTGCGGCTCTGGGCGATGCGACGCGCCTCAAAGTAGTGGCGCGGCTGTGCGCTGAGGGACCACAATCGATTACCCGGCTGAGCCGCGGGGCCGAGGTCACGCGGCAGGCGATTACGAAGCATCTGCATGCACTCTCCGATGCGGGTCTAGTGACCGGCCGCCGGCACGGACGCGAGCGGATATGGGCGCTGGAGCCGGGACGTCTGGCGATGGCGCACCGGTGCCTCGACCAGATTTCGGAACGATGGGATGCAGCCATCGGCCGATTGAAAGCACTCGTTGAGGAGTGACGCGGAAGCGGGGCGGTCGTCTTTGGCCGGCGGCGTGGATTCGGCACGGGCGAGCCGCGCTTCCCGTTTGACGGCGATCTCGTGGCGCTTTTCCTGCAGCTCGAGGCGCCGGCAGTTGAGTTGGTGAGCGGCTTCCCAGCGCATGGCGCGCTCGCGGCGGTCGTCCTCGCGCAGCGATTCTTTGCGAAGACTGTCGAGATTGGTGAGCGCCCGTTTCAGCGCGCGCTCGGCGGCAGTGCGGTAGCGTTCGGCGAGCGCGAGCCGGTGATGCGTTTCAGGCGGCCACTTGGCCGCATCGGACACGGCTTCGTAGATTGCACTTTCGACCGCATTATAGGCACGCTGCTTGCGCCAGAGAAACCAGCGGGCGAGCGCGGTGTCCTCTACCAGCGTGCGAGCGCGCGCGGTGGCGGGAGAAAATTCTGCGAGCAGATCATTGAGCAGGGCGTCGAAGTCTTCACGGCGCTCACCGGCGACGATCAGTTTTTCGGAAGTGCCGCCGTGCGTTGTGGCGTTGCGGCTGGAGATTTCTTTGCCGGCGACGGTGACGGGTCCGGTTTGGTAGTGGAGTTTTTGCATAAGGGACTTTGGGTTTGCCAGGGCCGCTGCGCCGCCGGAAAGGAGTTGAAACGGCTGCGCGCGCCCTGGTACTTCTTGTTGTCGAGTGTGGATTATGGGGTGTTCGGGCGGGTGGCGATTTTTTGCGTATGTGGTTGAGGGGATGGAAAAAATTATTTTTTTTAGTTTTGTCATCGTAGCGGGGGGTGGGGTAGTCATGGCTTTCGCGAGCTATTTTCCCGGGCCGATGCATTGGCAGGGCTCTTGTGCTTCTGCTCAGGCTTACGCTGGCCACTTGCGGGAATGATGCGGCGTGTTTGCGTCGGCAAGACCCGACAGGACAGCGGCCTTTTAGTTAGGGAATTCAGCCACAAGTTGCAGCTTGCCGCCCATGCTCTCAACGTAATGACGCAATGTCGAAATCAGTACATCGGAACGCTGCTCAATGCGAGCAACGCTGTCCTGACCGATGCTGAGAGACGGTGCACTTTGTGGTAACACGCGGTTTTTCGTTTGCCGGCGGCCTTACACGGGTCACTTCTACGAGAAGCCGACTTTCCGTCAAAGTGGATTCCAGTCGCCATCGGCGTTTGTCGTGAGTAATCAGCCACTCTGTGGTGATCCGTGGCGGATCGCCCCCGGTAGCGTGTCCAGGTCGGCCTCAAAACGTAAATCCAACCAGCAACTCGCCTTGGTTTCGCTCAGAAGCCACGTGATTTAAGACCGCTCCGCCCGCGTCTTTGCCCCAATGTGTAAGACGCACTTGCGGCGCGATGGAAACGCGCCAAATCTTCACCCCGATACCCGCACCGGCCGACACGCCCGCCTTTGAGAGAGAAGAGCCGACGGGGTTAGCGACAGCTCGAAAATTTGGGCCAGCCTCGACAAACGGCCGAATCAGTCCCGACGAGGCACGGTATTTGACCAGCACAGGAAACTCCCACGAGCCGTAGATTGTCGACTTCGCCGGTTCCGGACCCGGACCGATGACGTAATCCTGCTGCCTCAGATTCACGGGATGAAAAAGCGCGTCTGCTTCAACAGAGAAATTCATTGGCAAATGGACTTCAACGGTAGGACCAACGGCGTATTGATTCGAACCGTTGTAGGAATGGACACCGTAAAGGGAGCCTAAAAATGGACTGATCACGACGGGCGTGAATGTCTCATCGGCGAAGAAAGCAGTGAAAGGAACACCGCCAGTCACGCCGAATGAGATCAGTCGTTGGGCGCTTGCGGCCAAGCAGCAAACGAGAAGGATGGATGTGAGAGTAACAAAGCGCATCTGAGGTCGGGTCACCTTTGGTTAGAACAGTAGACCCACTAGAAATTCGGCTTGATTGTGATGCGATGCCAGACTGGCGGCAACGGCAATGCGCGGATCTGCGGTCCAGTGCGTATACCGAATCTCCGGCTCGAAACGCATGCGGAGAACGCGAAAGTCAACGCCTGCGCCTGCCGCAGCGCCATCATCGGAGAGGAAACGATTCCGCGGATGCTCAATCCAGCGAAAACTCGGACCCACTTCGACAAATGGCTCTACCTTCCGAAACTGAAGGCCATACTTCGCGAGAGCTGAGAACTCCCAAGAATCCGAGTTTCCCTTGATCCTGCTCGGCGGCGCGAATTGATCGTACTCGTACGTCACGCTGATGGGACGATACAGACCATCCACTTCTAACGAGAGGTGCAGCGGAAACCGGAACTCCACCTCCGGGCCAACGGCGTAATTCCTAGATGCGTTAAACGTGCGTGTTGGGCTTATGCGAAGGAATGATATTTCAGGCGCATACTTCGTATCCGCATAGAAGTCCGTTAGGGGTACGCCGCCTTTTACACCCACTGAGATCAATTGCTGCGCCAACGTCAGACTGGACCATAGGCACACGAGTAGGCCTAATTTTATGGTTTGCAAAAACTTCCTCTGAAGCCTGCCCAGTCAATCTGGAATCCGGCCTTACCTCGCCGCGAGTCGCGAAAGAATGGGATTATTGTTTCCTCAGGGTACCAATTGGGCCGTAAGTCACACAATAGGCCCAGTGGCATGACGAGTAGGACTTTTCCGGTATGGGTCCTTGGCAAGCAGAATTGTCGGACAAAGACACCTCTGCTCGAATTGGTCGCACAAGTTTAAACGCCGTCTCGAACAGGGCTCGCCTGAGCAGGGCAAGCAACGCTTCCAGCCAAGGGCCATTTCGCCGCGCAGGGGATTACTCCCGCGAAGTCGGCTAGATCCGCCGATTCTTTTGGCCGCCGCTTGCCGTATCACGCGCAAATCGTTGGTTGGCCGCCGATAAAGGCATCCAGCAATCACATTGACACGTCGCCGACTTCACGTGCCTTAGATCGGTAAACGCTACGCCGTATTTCGCGACCTGTTAGGGACCATGCTCTTCATTGCGGATTTATTCAGCCTGCGAAGGAGTGCCGTCATGACGCAGGAACTCAGAAACATTCCGTTCAGGCTCCGTGGAATTACAATGTGCACATCACATGGCGGCGCGAAACAACCTTGATCTAGATACGCTGCGCACCCTCTCAGTTGCCCACGACCTCGGTGGCTTGGCGCAAGCGGCGGAAAATCTGGGACGTACTCCGTCTGCCATCAGTCAGCAGATGAAGCGCCTGCAGGATGACCTTGGCATAGCGCTCTTCCGCAAACGCGGACGCGGCCTTGCTCTGACCGAAGCGGGAGAAGTTGCACTCTCCTACGTGCGCCGCATTCTCGTGCTGAATGACGAGTTGCTGGATACCATGCAGGGTGCAAACCTCGCAGGCCACATTCACGTCGGATGCCCGCAAGACTTCGCCTCGCTTCTACCTTCGGTTCTGTCTCACTTCACCTCGCTGTATCCGCGTATGCAGATCGAACTTCTCATTGAAGGTAACACTGCCCTTGCTGATGCGATTGACAAGGCGCAGATCGACCTTGCCGTTATTATTGGGCACGAAGACCGGGCAAACGCGCAAACGGTCGGGCGTCTCGATCTTGTATGGATAGCGTCTTCCACCTTCATGCCGCCGCAAAGACAACCCTTGCCGCTTGCCGTGCTTGGTCCGCGGTGTGCCTTCCGCAGATGCGCATTACAACATTTGGAAGCCGCAAATATTCCCTACCGTATCGCCGCCAATAGTCCCAGCCTGGATGGCCTGTGGGCCGCATTGCTTGGCGGCCTTGGCGTTACTGCACGCACCGCATTCAACCTGGCCGAGGGTCTTGTGTCTGCCGGATCGCTGTACAGTTTGCCTTTACTTGGGAGTGTGCCCGTTACATTACACCGCAATTCCCGCTCCCATAGTGTCGCTGCGGATCGTATGGCATCGCTCCTTACCAAGGCTCTTGAAGTCATGCTTCGACCGAGCCCAAAAGCAAGAACCCTCGGGAACATTCGGAACGATGTTGCGGGCCGGGTCAGGAAGCGTAAGGCGCGCTAAGCAATGTGTTAAAAAAAATCAAATTGTGTAATCCCTGAGCGCGTTGCTACATTGGCCGCATGCCGATTAATCGTTTCTCGCTTCTCGCGGTCCTGTTGGCTATTCCCGCCTTAGCAATTGCGCAAACGCCCTCCATCACAGGTACATGGATCCTCACCGGAGCCGAGAAACTGCTCCCTGACGGCACCCGCGTTTCCGACTATGGTCCCAATCCGCATGGGCTTGTAATCTTCGCTGCTGACGGATATTACTCAGTCCAGATCTATCGTGCCGAACGCTTGAAGTTCTCATCAGGCGACAAGCTCAAAGGAACTCCGGAAGAGTATAAGGAGGCATTCCTCAGCACGAGCGTTCACTTCGGCCATTACAGCATTGATTCAGCCAAACACACGATCACCTTTCACGTTGATCGATCTTCCTTCCCGAATCAAGATGAGACTACGCAAATACGCCCTTATGAAATGAATGGCGATGAGCTTTCTTGGAAGGTTGCTCCCCGTCCGGACGGCTCTATCCCAATTACCATACTGCGACGGGCGCCGTAGCCTGTCTTGCGACCGAACGACCGGCTTCCGTAACGAGTAGTCGCCAAGGGACGGGTAATCCGTTCCTCACGTAATTAAGGTTCAATGCCAATCTTGTCGTTCACGGCGAATCGGAGCGTCTGCTTGCAGCCGAGATAATGCTCCGTCGTTTGGATCGACACGTGGCCGAGCAGGAATTGGATCTGGTCGAGCTCGCCGCCGGCCAAATAACAGAGACGCGCACATGTCCGTCGCAGATCGGGGGGCGCCAGTTTATCTATCCCGGCCGCTTGGGCCGCCTTCTTGACGATCTCCCAAAGCACCTTTGGCGTCATGTCCTGACCCCAAATCTTTCCTGATTTGTTGATTGCTCTAAACAGGCAGCAGTCCTTGATTCCACTTGCTTCAGTCCACCAGTCGAGCGCCTCTTTGACCACAGTGGAATGGGTACCGTTCGAATGTGCCCGGCCTTTCCATGGAGGTCGGCAATCACCCAGTGCTCTTCTCGGAGTTGGATGCAGGCGACCGAAAGGGCGAGGAGTTCTCCGCGCCTCAATCCACAGCCAAGCAGAAGAGCAAGGATGGCATAGTTCGTTTGCTCCTAAGACTATCGCCCTGAGAGTTCAGCAACAACGAGCGGCCCTGGTCTACTGTGAGCCAATTGCCGAGTCGCACGCCGATGCGGCGGACACCTTTGACTCTGCGGATACCGGCGGCAAATTCGGGACTGAGGAGGCCGGAATCAGCTGCCTCGTACGCGACACGCCTGACCGCGGCCAAGCCGAGGTTGATCGTTGTTGGAGCGAGGCGCCGTTGTTCCAAATGAATCCGGTACCGAAGGACAACGGTGCGATTGAAGGCAAGTCGCGGTTCAGAGCAGTACGAGTCAACAAATTCGTTTATCGCGTGATCGTACGTTCGCTGACCGCTCTTTGATGTCAAGCTGTTCAGTACCGCGGATTTCGTCTGTTCGAGATCGGGAATGGCAAGAGATCGCTTGGGTGGTCTCCTCTTTCTTCGGTGTTTGGGCATTCTGGGCGGCCTGCGCCGCCTAGTCAGAGTGCCCGCAAACTCCATACTGGGCCGTCAGAAATGCTTTATCCGGTTCGATGAGCGTTGGGCGCAGATTCGCCGATGATTTCGACAGCCCCCATTTCCGGCGAGACTGCCACGGCATTCCTCCTACTCAGTTTCGGCCCAGTGCACACATTTTGAGTTCCGGATTATCGGGCTGAGGGTCAAGGCTCGAAGCCGGTTTTCCTCGCAGGTAGACGTCAAAAAAGCCACTGATGTAATGCGCCGCAATTGCGAGTTGCCGCCTTCCACTTAAACGGTTGCCTCGCATCCGCAGCACGTTAGAATTCACATCGTCGGCGAAGCCGAAGTGTGTAGCACCTTGGATGGTGACTTGCAGTCTGCGATCACGAGGCAGTCGATCGAAGATCGAACGTAAGTTCGCCTCAATCGGAGGGGTCTCATGAACAGGCTCGTCGCTGTGATCGCTCCCAAGAAAGATAAATGGCTGAGTGACACCCTCGCGACTAAGCTGCCGAAAGGTGCGCCGTCTGCGTCTATCCCTGCCTTGCACCGGGGATCGTCATGACAGAATTAAAGGGATTCGGTATGCGTTGGCCATTGCTGGTGAACAGCTCGGCTCCAACACAGCGCTCGTAATGGACATTTATCAGCAGCAGCTTCAGCAAGCGCGTCCACTGAGGATTCACAGCATTCGCATACGGTTGATCGGAGCGCGTTTCCAAGGAATCGCTAAGCACCCGATCATGGGTCTGCGTAACTGCGGCGATGGTTACTTCATTTGTCCTGACGCGCGGGCCAAGCCGCGCGATTCTCTTCTAAATAATGTTCGACGTGCCGCTTAATTGGATGGGTTCCTAAACAGAGGATAAATGTGAATCGGCGGAACTAGCTTCGCTTACTTACTGCCGAGGTACATGCTTCGGTTGAGAGTTCAAATCGCGCGATAACATCAGCTTGAGCGTCAACTTGTCGGCTCCGGCGGTCAGACCAAAGCCAACGCCAGTTTCAATAAATAGGCCCTTGGCGTTGTGATCCACGACAGCCCAAATCTCGTGAAACTGATTGTGCAGTGGTTCGAAGCGGCGTAGGGGTCCCAAATCGGCATACTCCTCGGCGGCGACGGCCCATTTATCGTTCAAATTGTAGGCAAGTCGCGTTGCTGGAACGAACTCAAGGTTTCCCAGACCGCCGGTGTAGTTCGTATCCACAATTGGATTGAAGATAAAATCCACCGGATGGAGATGGAAGCCTACGATGGGCCTGACCTCTGAGGTAAAGCGCCTTGACTCCCAATATTTGTGGTTAACGCTGAATTCGAAGTTGACACCGTAAAAAACTTTGTGATCGTGGGCGTGCGGCCGTACGAACAACTCCCGCACTTTGAAACCGTTAATCGACGCGCCACGGTCCTGCGAGTAAAGACTATACACCGGCAAGTAAAGCCCCTGCTCGAACCAGTCGGTGACACCGTAGGCCCATTCGGCGGCACCGTTGATCGACTGGTCAGGAACGATACCGCCGGGGAAGTCGGGACTCTTTCGACCGATGGGCGTGTAATTCGAATGGACCATCAAATTGAACACACCCTGAGGCTCAATTTCGGCATCGTAGACCTGGATCTCGTCCGTCTGCGCGAACAGGGTCTTTGGCGTCGCAGGCAGCAGAAAGACGACCACAAAGGCGACAGCGCAGTACTTGCTCTTTAGCCAAAGATCCATTTCACTTAGGGCAGTCTAGATAACGAGCGGCGGTTGCTCGTCATTCATTGGGGCGCCAGGTCATGTCCACACTCACCGGTATTTCGTTTTTGATCGGCACCGTCAGGAATGATGGCGGGGTTATCTTGAAATCGGAACACGTCGCCGGTATGGTTCCTGTTATCCGCACGTCATTGCCCTGTTTCGCTCGTTGAAATGGAACACGTTTATAGTGCGCCGTCTGACCGGCGAACTGAACGTCCAGATCGGCATAGATCGTGGAGGATGTGGTTGCCGTTTCGGGAAATTGAGTGCGAACGATCACCATAGGAAATTCCGCGCCGCGCGTCACTTGAAGCATGTGGAGATCCCGGTTGCTGTCCCCCGAATCAAATGACTTAACGGGTACCGCGACCAAGAAATTGCATTGCCCCGCCGGGCAAATGCCTTTGCCGCGGGCCGCGTGGCTGACGCCATCCACCTGATGCAATGGGTGAGACACATGATAGGTGAGAGTGGATTGTTGCAGCACCCAGTTCGTATCTGCTCGGCAAAACACGGGGAGAGCGAAAAGCAAAAAGGCAATCGGCATTGAATTCTTCATGCTATTTCCAGAACTTCAAATGAATCGGCCACGATACGGACACAATCGACGCGCCGTAGGCCGCAGCCGTCACATAGGCAACTGTGCCATGGGCCGAGGCGATCCCATGTACCTTTTCTCCAGCGCTCTCCTGCCTGTAAGCCATGATCCCCAGGATCCCGGTTAAGATCATTCCCGGCCCATGGACCCACTCCAGGTCTCTGTGCAGGCGGATGGCCCCTTTGGGTTTGACCCCCGGAATTTTTGGCGCGAAGATAGCGTAATAAGCAGTCGTCCAATAAAGACCCGTGGTGAGGGCGCCTAAAGCGATATGAGAATCTAGATTCGCTGAGGTCGGCTCCGTAATCGTCTCCCCGTTTTTCCCTTTAGCCTTGGCCTGAGGCCCGGTAAACAGTGTCGCAACCATCGGAATCGCTGTGATCAGACCCAGCGTTTGGTGGATCTTGAGCATGTGCGTCCGTTCGTTCAGCCGTGCTTGAAGCTGGGCATTGGGCTGGGTCTGACTCTGAGGAAACAGATCGGGAAGCGAAGGCGCTGCCGGTTTGCTGGCGGGAGGCTTGGTCTGACTCTGAGGATTTCCCTGCGCCTGATCCGTACAGTATGCCACGTCCTCCAAATACTTCGACTCGCTCCCGGCCGTAGGCAGGGCTGGCGAAAACGCGGCCGCGGTGGCACATGTAACGGCGCGTTGGAGCGCCGCCTCTGCCGCATTGCCAGAAGGGATCGTTGCCGTCTTTTCCAGGGACGTAGCTGCTGTATCGTTGTCGAACTGCGCGAAGCCGGAGAGTGGAGCCGTGAGCAGACAAGACCAAGTGAGCGCGACTAGTCTCAACAAGTTTCTTTGCATCGTAGTAGTTTTGACCTCACTGTGAACATCTGAAGGTGTGCAACCGGAGCGTTGCGGATGGGCAGCACTCGTATAGCGTAATTCGAAGGCATTTCCGCTATGTCGGGAATGGTTGTGTGTCCGGGGAACCGTAGCCATCGTTAGAGTGATTTCTCTCTGAGCGCCGCGGTTACTGTTCGATTGAGTCGAATCCTAAACGGAGGATAAATACCGGTCAGGCGGAGCACTCTAGTTCGGACCCAGCGGCTGCTCAAGGGAGCTTCGAACCTGCTGCCGCAGCTTATCGGCGTTAGCAAGCAGCAAACTGACCTGCCACATCTCGGTTTGACTTAGGGAATTCGTGTAGGCTGGCATGCCGGTCAATCGAATCCCATTCGCGACCTTCCAATACGTCTCACCAACCGGATCATCCGTCACGCCATGGCCTTTGAACAATTGCGGGGGGCGCGGATACATGCCTTTCGATGTGGGTGACGCAGGTTGATCAGGCAATCCGTGGCAGATTGCGCAGTTTACGCGATAAACGTGAGCCCCGGCTTCGTAGTTCTCGTCAGTCGCCTGCAACGGTGAATTCTTTGGAGCTTCTTTCTCAATTCGCGCGTTGAGGGCCATGTGAGCCATCTGTTTCTCGAATGGTATTGGCGAAGATGCGGTGGCAACGGGCGCATAACCGAAGGTGAAGTATGCCCAACCAAATAGCGGCAAAACAATCAGGCCCACAACGAAAGGAAGGACGATTCGTAGCATCGGAATTTTCATCTTAGGTGGCAGATAAGCATAAGATCAAGGTGATATCTTGCAGCGGAACACCTTCGTTGCTTGGATTTATCGTGCATTTATCTTTCTCGCTGCCAACCAATGGCTACGTCGCATCGCTTGCGATCTAGGATGAACCAGTATGTCTGCACGGGCTCAATTGACGATTTCTTTCACTGTGCTTTTCGGCGCGATCGTGATTGCACTTTCCATCGCGGCCTACATTCTGGTCAGGAACGACGCGTATCTCAGGCTCGACGCTGCGTTGCAGGTTGCAACAGGCGCAACTGCGATGTCCGGCGAACACGAATTGAACGAGCATTCGGTAAGAGCTGGCGGCGAAAAGGATTTGCAATTGGTCTTAGATGAAGCCGGAAACTCAGCCCTTAGGGATACTCAGATTCTGGTTCGCGAAGGGAACCGCGTTGCAGCCTATAAACCGGGAGCGCAGCACGGGTTCGATTTACGCAGTGTTCCGCCTGACATGCTGGTCAACGGAACAACTCTTCATGCATTTCGGATCGCAACGCGGACTTTCCGGGCGCCGAAATTCAATACGGTTTACCAAATCTATGCGGCCGAACCGATCGCCCCTGCCTTGGTGCAGCTCGATCACGTTCGCCTAGGGCTGTTCGTTTTCGTTCCGATCTGGCTCGGTCTCGCCGGACTCGCGGGATATCTGCTTGCGAGAAGATCTTTGCGCCCGCTCCATGAGCTTGCACAAACAGTGGACGCGGTAACATCCTCGGATCTCAGCGCCCGCGTGAAGCTGCGGAACGAAGATGACGAGGTAGGCACGCTTGGGCGGCGTTTCAATTCTCTATTAGACCGGCTCGAAGAAGCATTCAAACTTCAGAGGCGATTTATGGCGGATGCATCGCACCAGATCAGGACGCCGGTAACTGTTGCCCTCGTTGCGGCCCAGGTCAGAAGCCGCGATTCGAATGCGACCTTGAACGATTGCAAGGATTCGTTGCAGATGATCGAGCATCAAATGTTGCAGCTTCGAAGAACGGTCGAAGACATGTTCTTCCTGTCTCAGACCGATACGGGTTCTCTAAAGATCGATCTTAAAGAAATGTACCTGGACGATGCCATCTCCGACGCCGTACGAGCCGCAAAGGAGCTGGCGCGCGGAAAGCACCAATCATTAAAGGTCAACAGTCTGCCGGAAGCCAGATGCCTGGGGGACTCGGATCTAGTCAAACAGGCGATTCTGATTTTGCTCGATAACGCATCGAAATTCACACCGGACGGTGGAAGCATCGAAGTTAGTCTTTTAAGACGTAGCAAGGAATGGGTTTGTTCCGTGACCGATAGCGGCCTCGGTATTTCGGAAGCGGCGCAGCCGCGGATTTTCGAACGCTTCTTTCGAGAAAACCGCCCGGAGAACGAAGCCGCCGTGGGAACGGGGCTCGGATTGGCGATTGCGAAGTCCATTGTTGAAAAACACCATGGCGTCCTCAAGTTGGTTGAGTCGCATCCTGGGCAGACTACGTTCGAGATTGCGATTCCAGTTCTCAAGGACGAAGTGAGCCCGGACGACGTTCAAGCGAATTCTTTGTCGGTGAGAATGTAACCTTCACCGCGTCGGGCGTGAATCAACGATTTCTGTCCTTCGATATCGATTTTTTTGCGTAGCCGTTTGATGTATTCCTCAATAAGGTTTGAGAACGGGTCGTAAGACTCATTCCAAACGCGTTCTGATATTGCCTCTCGGCCGAGTAGAGTATCGGCATCGCGGGCCAGACATTCCAGTAAGGCGTATTCTTTCGCGGTGAGGCGAACGAAATTTCCTGCCCTCCTCACAGTTCTCGATCGCGTCTCGATTTCGAGCGTATCGACGCGGATGATAGGGTATTGCAGCAACGGTCTCCGGCGCAGCAGTGCTCGCACGCGCGCCAGCAGTTCATTGAGATCAAATGGTTTGACGAGGTAATCGTCTGCTCCAAGATCCAGTCCCTTGACCCGGTTCTCGTAAGCGCCGCTCGCAGTTAGCATCAGAATTGGGGCTTGCAGACCGGCTTCACGCAGTTCGCGGCAGACCGCCCAACCGTCCTTTACAGGGAGGCGAATGTCCAGGATGATGAGATCGTACGGATGCGATAACGCGTTTTCCAACCCGGATTGGCCATCGCTTGCGACATCGACGGCATGCGCTTCTTGCCGCAACGCCTTGGCGATCATCAGGGTAACCTCCGCTTCGTCTTCTACCAAGAGCAGTCGCATCTACGCGCTTCTATACGATGATCGTACGACACAGAAACCCAGGTTACGGTAGAGCGGGATTCATCGACGGAGTATCGGAAAAACACATCGACGTCGTCGAAAAATAAACGCAGCTCGACTCAATATTTATCGTCGATTTAGACTTCCGTGCACAGCAATGTTTAATGGCGCTATATGAGCTACTCTTCTGAGATGCGGAGTCCCGTTGTCTTTGTCGCTGCTCTGGCTGCACTCGGGTTCGCCATTGCGATGCCCCTTTGCGGCGAACAGATGCCCCAGATCACCGGGGAAACTTTATCGGGGAAGCGGGTCTCCTTTCCCTCAGCGTCGACTGGGTCCGTCGCGATAATCATCATTGGGTTTAGCCATGCCTCCCAATCTCAACTGAAGCCCTGGGTAGAGCGCGCGACGAATGAATTCCGTCAGAGAAATCGTGTGGTTGTGTACTCCATAGCTGTCCTAGAGGACGCGCCGCGACTGGTTCGCGGAATGGCTGTTCACGGAATGAAGAGCGGGGTGCCTACCCAGCAGCATGATCATTTTGTCGTTGTGTACCACGGAGAGAGTGAACTCAAACGAATAACCGGATTCCAGCGACCGGAGGAAGCATATATCTTGTTGCTTGATCAGCGTGGCGAAATTCGATGGGTGGCGCACGGGCCGGCAACCGATTCCGCTCTAAAGGAGTTGGGCGATCAGGTGGATTCCATCTTGCGGTCGGAATAGAGAAACTTTTATCGTCTGTTTAACTAATGCCGCGTACGCTAGAAGGAATTGGGCCGTCTATTTTCTGTGAAGGAACCGATGCGGTACGAAAGTCGAAGTATTGTTGCGCTTCTGAGTTTTCTATTTTTGCTGGAAAATAGCGGGTTGTCTCAGGAGTCTACCGCCGCCCAACAGATGCCGGTTCACTTGCAGGTGGAAGCGGGAACTCCCTTGCGGGTCTATATTACGCGACGAGTGGCGTACCGAGTTGGCGAAGTTGTTCAGGCGAAATCGATTGAGCCGGTGTGGGCATTCGACCGAGTAGTGATTCCAGCCGGCACAACACTTCAAGGCGATGTAGTCAAGCTCGATCCCGTCTCGAAAACGGTACGCGCTCGGGCGATTGTCGGCGGTGACTTCACTCCATTAAAACGTGCGGAGGTGTCGTTCACGAGGTTGACCCTGCCGGACGGCCACGCCGTGGCACTTCAGACGGAAGAATCACTCGGGCTGCCAACGCTCTATGTTCCGCCACGGCCATCCAAAAAATCGAAAAAACAAAAGACCAGCTCTGCCAAGTCGAGCCGTGCGGGACAGTTTTTGAGGCAGCAGGTGCAGGGTCAACTGCAGAATCAGGCTAATGCACGATCTCGTGGATTTTACGATTTCGTGCGTGGACCGAACAAACGGGAATGGTTGGAAAACTTCGTCTTGTCGAAGCTTCCCTATCATCCTCAGTGGTACCGCGCACGCACTCGTTTCGACACAGTATTGGCCCAGCCGCTGGACTTCGGAACGGTGGAGGTCGCCTCGAGGGAACTCGCCACATCCGGCTCTGCTCCGCCTTCTGATTCGACTGCACAAATGAGACTCCTCTCGACAATAAGCTCCGCGGACGCACACGTAGGCGATCCGATAGAAGGAGTATTATCGGCGCCATTGTTTGCACAGCGGCATGAGCTGGTGCTGCCGGAGGGTACCAGGTTCAGTGGAAGAATTACATTGACTCAACATGCGCGCCTGTTTCATAGGGGTGGGAAGCTGCGCTTTACGATTGAGAGCGTGGGTGCCTCCCCGAGTGAAGTTGCGACGGATAACACCCGAAGCTCCAAGCCGGCGAACCGACCGCTTCAGGGTCAACTGGTATCGGTCGAAGCAGATCCGAAGGCAGTCAAAGTAGATTCTGAGGGAACCGCGACCGCAACAGAATCGAAGACCCGCCTGCTACGCCCTGCGATTGCGGCTCTGGTTGCAGCAAAGTCGCTAGACAACGACGCCGGAAGACAGACAGCCTCGGGGACCGGCACTGGCACCGGATCGAACGTAAGCGGGCGATCTCTAGGCGGCTTTTCAGGGCTCGGTTTGCTCGGGACGGCAGTGGCGTATGGGCCGCGTCCGATCGGCGCGGCACTGGGGTTTTACGGCCTGGCGTGGTCAGTGTATTCGAACATCATTGCACGCGGAAGCGAAATAACGTTCCAAAAGAACACCGCCATAGCAATTCAGTTTGGGAATCTCCAGAAGAAATAGCGATCCCGTTCTAGGCTCCATGAGATGGCTTGTAATCCTTTCGTTGCTCGGATCGGTTCGATGAAAAGACTAACCCTACTTCTCTTTCGTCATGGCCTGTGCACGTTCATGCTGTGGGGCAGCTTCGTTCATGCAGTTTCGGCACAAGGAATTCCACAGTCGAACCAACAGGATTCGACGGTACCCGATCAGAGCCGCACGACGGACTGGCACACCTTCCTTCCGAATACGTCAGACGACCAGAAACGGATTTTTCGCACGTTTCCCGAGCAGTTGGTCCACGGCAAACTGGGTTCCGGTGCTTACGGTCGCGGCGGCTACAACAGGCCTGGTTATCGCGGATCAATATGATGCGGGATACTTTCGGCGTGCGACAAGCCTGAACAGTTTCAATTCCGCGTTCTTTTCAACGAACACGGCGGCGGGTATTCTGCTAGCGCCGGTGGCCTTCTATTCCGCCGGCTATTTCTCTAAAGATGACTACGCCAAGCAAACGGCATTGCTCAGTGCGGAATCTGCGTTGGACGGTGAAATTGTTGATGTCGTTCTGAAGCTGATAAGCGATCGACGCAGACCTTCAGCGATTCCGAAGACAAGCAATTTTGCGGACAGCTTCGTAGAAGGCAAGAACCATTTCAACGGAAGCTTTCCTTCGGCTCACACCATAGCGGCATTTTCTGTCGCTACGGTCGTTTCTCGACGGTATGCGCCTCGTCACAAGTGGGTACCCGTAGTTGCATACGGATTGTCCGCAGCGATCGGGTTCTCCCGAATCAGCGCGTCGGCACATTTTCCTTCGGACGTCTTCCTCGGGGCGGCGCTGGGATATAGCATCGGCCGCTTCGCGGTTCTGCACCAATGACGCCGTCCGACTCGCTGTATTCCTAGTTTTCTTAACGGCTATCGCCGTCGTGGTCTACATCACCGGATGCGGCGGCGTTTGCTTGTGGGCTCAGATGAACAGAATCCTGAGCAGGCTGCAGCTTCATTGAAGCGGGTTCCTTACTTCCTGGCTGCATCATCGGAATATAGGCTTCTGATTGATTCGCTACTGGGCTGACCATACTATGCGTGTTTTCTCCTGCTAACTATATCGAGAGCGAGGACGTTTTCCTTCAGCGAGTGAACCGCACTTTACGGTAAACGGAAGATAAATGCGCACTGAGGCCTCATTCGAGAAGATTCGGGAGCCGTGACCTATTTAGGGCATTTACTGAATACCTGGAGATTCCAAAGCGGGTTACGCTACCTGCGACACTTCAGCGAATCATTTGTAGGTTTATAGTGCGTTTATGGACCGTTTGGAAGCCGCTCTTTGGAAGTGATCGAAGGTTGTGTGTCCGACCCGCTTAAAGCAGGATTGCGCAATCAGGCGGGCCAGAGTCTCTTGTCGGCCCAATCGAAGCGCGCAAATCTGGGTGACAACTGTCGCGTTAGCCAGTTTCCTGTCTTCGAGCAGATAAACCGGAAAACGCCGAATATGTCCAGGTTCCAGGTCCCGATGTTTCGAGCAAACAGAGCAGGTAACGGTCGACGGATTACGGCGTGGAAGCGCCGTTCACGTGGTCCATTTCTGCTGTTTGAGGCCGCTCAAACTGGTTCCGTCAGTACGGCCGATTGACACCGCGAGTTGAGAACGGTTGGCTCCCTCGGAACGCTTGGCCAGATTTTCAGAAGTCTCGAAATACTGGGAGGCTCGTCAAGAGGTGACGCGGACGGCCGGATCTTGTAGATAAATCGCCGGTAGTCGCCAAGTGTAGATCCACTCCTCATCAGTCTTCAAGTTGACGGGAAACGCTAAAACCGTAGAGTTGATGAAATTGGCCGGAGCTGTTTCCATGGCGGTGACGGCTCAGGAGCGACCTGAAAATTCGCTCGCGAGATACTTCACGAAAACGGATCTCGCTCCGCTATTGGGCTTGCCTTCATGTAGAGCTTGTACTCGTCCTCGTGCGTAATCTGAAAACCGAGCCGTTTGTACAGCGCTATCGCCGGGTTCCTCTTCATAACCCCAAAGTCACCGCCTTCGACTGCTGTGTGGCGTAGTTGATGACAGTCTTGATGACGCGCGTGGCGATGCCTCTCCATTGCATCGCTGGTACCACGTAGAGTGACCCTAGAAAAATCGTGTCACCCTCATTCCGCTATTGGATCCAACCGACGTCCAGCCCATCGGCGGTTATGATGGCTGACCTCCTCAGGCCTAAACCACTCCGCAAAGCTAGCTTCCTGAGCGTCTTGGTTCCATCCAAACACTCGCTCAATGGCCCAGCGCATCGTTTCCAAATAAAGCTGGCGAGCGAACTCGAAATCCGGTGCGCTATATGCTCAATTCGATCCCAAACTCCAAAAGTGCACGGTGAATCAATTGAACGATTTCGGGTGCGCGAAGTCTCTGGATTCTCGATCCTCGAGATTGGCGACGGCGAACGTCAAAGCTTGGTCATTCGGCATCACGGGCTCCGAAAGGTCAGCCCCACCAGCTCTCGCCGGGGGCCAGGTGGGCTTTCACGATATCGGGATTGAGATCTACACCTAGCCCCGGTTTATCGTTGACGTGAACGAATCCGCGCTCGATGTAAGGCATGTCGAGCGCCAGCAACTGATCCATCCAGCCGCCTTGTCCGGTGACGGTTTCGCAGGTCATGTAATCGCGGATGGCGCCCGCCCATTGGCATGTCGCCCAGGTATGCAACTGACTACCCGTATTGTGATTGCACAGGGGCAATCCAAATACGTCGGCCATATCGGCGATGCGTTTGGTTTCGAGAAAGCCGCCGCTGTTCCGGAGATCGGGATTGAGAATATCCGCGCCCTGATTCATGATGAAGTCTTTAAAGCCCTGGCGGCGTTCCAGATTTTCACCCGTGCAAATCGGGACGCGCGAAGAGGCAACCAGGCGTTTCCAAGATTCCGAGTAATCCACCGGCAGCGGATCTTCGAGCCATAAAGGTTTCATGGCCGCTACTGCTTCCGCGATCTGAATGGAGGTGCGCAGATCGTATTCCCAATGGCAATGCACCATGATGTCGTGATCCCAGCCGATGGCCTCCCGGCAATTCTCGTATCCTTTGCCGATATCGATGATTTCTTTTGTGGAGAGCACTCGATTGGCCGGATCCCGCCCGCCATCCTGCGCCTGAGACGTATGCGGGAAGCCGAACTTATGGGCCGTAAAGCCGCTTTTGTCCTCTTTGACCTTCGCAGCCCACTCCCGGCATGACGATTTATCGAGCATGTTCTTCGGGCCCGCATGGTCGTAGACGCGAACGCGATCCCGAAACTTTCCGCCGAGGAGGGTTGTGACCGGCTGGCGAAGCAGTCTGCCGGCGAGATCCCAGAGGGCCATCTCGATGCCGCTCGCGGCGCGCATGAGTGAATGGGCCGAACCATCGGTGCGGGTCCCGCTCAGGCTTGCGCCGCCTTCACCCAGGTGCGTATAGATCACGTCGATCTCGAGCGGGTCTTTGCCAACGAGCGAAGGCTTGAGGGCAAGAATTTGTTCCTTCACGCCGATAGCGGGAGAACCGTAGGCTTCCGCGATACCCGAGACGCCATTGCCGGCCACCACTCTTACAAGTGTGTACGTACGGGGACCGGAGATGACCATCGATTGCACATCGCGGATCTGGTAGCGCCCCTCCTCTGGTTCGGCGAGCAGCCGATAGCTTGCCAGAAAAGGAACGGCTGCCGCCGTCCGAATGAAATCGCGTCTGGTGGGTTTCAAGGGCGTCTCTTCCGCCGTACTTTTTCGTTCTTTTCGATCCGCAGTTTCCAGGCTGTGGTCAGTGCGCCGGTCAGTACATCCTCGTTCGGCGCGGCGAGGCGGATATGGGTATGGCCCATCCGTCCCCAGCCGCCCGGAATGGGCAGGAAAATCTCGGGCGCATCCTCGACGAACGCCGCCTGCTGCTCGAGCGTAAGCGTCAGGTTTCCGTAGCCTTCCGTTTGCGAGGCTAGCGAAGCAAAGCGCCTGCCTGCCACTTGAAAGGCGGGCAATCCGGCGTGCGAGATCTCTTCCGCGCCCTCCAGGCTCAGTGCAATTCTCTGAAAATCCGCTGCGGTCATCGCGCGACTCGACACCTCAGAGGGTATCTCACCACACTCGGCGAAATTAGAACTTATTTTCAAACCGAACTGGATATCGCGTGAGCGGTTTGCCTGCGAGGTGACCTGGCCGAATGACTGGGAAGTGATGGTTCCGTTGGACGCAGCGAATTGCGGATGGTTGAACAAGGGGCGGCGGGTTGAACCCTGCACAGATATTCCGGTTTGCCTTGGACGCCAGCTCTCAAGCGAATAGTTGTGCACCCACGCGTCAGTTGTCAGTGGCGTGTCTATGAGAATGAATTGAGGCGAGCAGCGGCCTCCCGGTCAAGAAACATTCTGGCGTTTGGATGTTGCCGCAGCGCAGAGGCCGGGCATTGCTCCGAGATGGGACCTTCCAGAGCAGCCTCTACCGCTGCGCTCTTAGCAATTCCATTCACGAAAACCAGCGCCCGGGGAATCCGGAGAAGAGGCGGAATGGTAAGTGACAACGCCAGGCTCGGTACATCGTCGACTTGTCTGAATGCCCCATCGTGGACCTGCTGAAGCCGGCACGCGTTGTCTAATTCGACGAGGCGCACATCTTCAAGATCATTGAATTTGCACGAATGAGGGTCGATGAAGGCGACATGACCATTTTCGCCTATACCCATGGCGACCAGTCCGGGCTGGGCATTCTGTAGAAGAGCGGCATAACGCTTGCATTCGGCTTGCAGGTCTTTTGCCTGGCCGTTCAGTTGGTGGAAAGCATGGGCTGGAATATAGTCGAGCAGCCGTTCCTTTAGAAAACGCCGGAAGGATGCGGGATGCTCAGGCGACATTCCGGCATATTCATCGAGGTGAAAAATAGTGACGCGATTCCAGTCCACATCGCGATAGGTTCGCAAAGCCGCCAGAAACGGATCTTGCGAAACAGCAGAGGCAAAGACAGCCGCGACTTCCGTTCTACAAGTGAGCATTGCTTGAATTTCCTGCGCCGCTAGAGCGGCGCCGACGTTGCCGGCGGCTTGCTTATCAAGATACACATCGACCTTAAGATCTTGATAAACAACGGAGTTCATTAGCCGATCACTCATTGTGCAAATACTGAACCGAACTAATATACCAGTTCTGTTGATGCGATGTTGGGAATGACTGTTATGGTGGCAAGAGAGCTTATGCAAGAAAATGCGGCCGTATCGGGTAGCCTCTCAGAAAAAGCATACATTCTGATTCGGACAAAAATCTTGAAAGGCGAATTCGCTTTAGGCGCACCCTTGTCTCGCCGGAAGCTCGCAACCGAATTCAATATGAGTTTTCTGCCGATTTCAGAAGCGATTCGCCGGTTGGAGGCGGATGGTTTAGTCGAAAGCCGTCCACGCGTAGGAACTCGGGTGCGAGTTCCCTCATCGCAAGATGTGCGCGACAGCTATGTCATCCGCGAGGCGCTCGAAACGCAGTCGGCGCGGATGTTCTGCGAAAGGGCGGGTCCGCGCGAGAAAAAAGAACTTCGTGTCATGGCTACGCGTTTAGAGGACATGATCAGGCTCTCGGACGGTCAGGGCGGGAGCGATTTTCAATTTTCCATTCAGACATTGCATCTTCAATTCCATATGCGGATCGCGGAGTGCAGTGGCTGTGTCCCTCTTTGCGAACTACTCGAAAAAAACCATCTCTTGATTTTTAATTGGTTCTACGATGTTTCCGCCGGCAGCAATATGGCACCGGGACGGCATGAAGTCCTGGTACGAGTGCTGACAGGCAATAATCCCGACATCGCGGCGCTCGAGATGGGCCGGCACGTGCGAAGCGGGATGGAGGAGATTCAAGGCGCGATCGCGGCCAGATTCGGCGACTTCTTAGCGAATTTGGAGCGGCCTTCATCGCGGCCCGCCGCGGGCGCAACGGAGAGCACAAGCTCCTGGCGGCTTCACTATGCACGCCGGCATGACGGGGAACGAAAGTAGCGATTTCCTGCCATAGCTCAGCTTCAGTGCATGATTTTTCTTGACAATGGTCTTGAACGGAGCGAAACTGCCATATCAGTGCAAGTTAGTAATCCGTGAAACCGGAGTCCCCGTAGCCATTGATGGTTCACGTTGAAATCGGCAGTGCATCTGCGCGGCGTCTTCACGCCGGGTGCGCAATATGTTTCGAGTTCAATCTGGAGCTAAACCATGAAATCGGTTCTTCAATTTCTGTTGTTGAGACTACTTGGCCTGCGCCCTTTGCCAGCGTTCGATTCGTGCCGAGGTTTATTGCTGTCATGGAGTTGTGTAACCGGAATGATCCTCCTAAGCGCAGGACCGGCTGCCGCACAATTGCTCCAGGGTACGATCATTGGCAACGTAGCCGATTCCAGTAACGCGACGATTGCAGGCGCCACTGTCACTGCCACGAACCAAGGGACCCATTTCACTCGTACTAGCAAAACCGATTCGGCTGGTGGCTATAGCTTGAACGACCTGCCGCCAGGAACTTATGCAGTCACGATCAGCGCACCCGGTCTCCAGACCTATAGTCGTACGGGGGTTGTGTTGGTGGTCGAGACGACCGTGCGAGTCGATGCGACTCTGTCTGTCGGCCAAGTAGGTCAAACCGTGACGGTGACGGCCAGCGCGGTAGCTTTGCAGACGGACCGGGCCGACGTGAATACGAATTTCAGCGGGAACCTGCTGGCAAACTCTCCTGTGCCGGTCGGTCGTAATTACGAGGCGCTTTTCACTACCCTTCCAGGTGCGTCGCCGCCGCAAACTGCCAACTCCTATGGCACTAATTCTACGCGGTCTCTTCAATATACGGTAAATGGCGCATCCGTCAATCAGAATCTCACCTTCATTGACGGCGCCGGGACAAGGAATGCCGCCGCTTCAAACGTGATTCAATACATTCCCGCGTTGCAAGCTATCGAGGACGTGACCGTCGCGACTAACTCGTTTCAAGGAGATCAGTCCGCAGGCGGCGCATTTGTGAATGTCACGATCAAGAGCGGGGCCAACGCCGTTCATGGCTCTTTATTCGAGGACCATTCCGACGAAGATCTCCAAGCTTACACTTGGGCCGCCGATCGCTCCCTACCGAAACTGCCGTATATTTTTAACCAGTTCGGCGGTACGATTGGCGGCCCTATAAAGAAAAATAAACTGTTCTACTTCCTGAGCTATCAGGGCGACCGTCTTGTTCAAGGCAGCGCGGTGGTAGCGGAAGTTCCTACCGCGGCGATGAAAACCGGTAACCTCTCGGGTTCGCCGACTCCGATCTACGATCCATTGACCGGAAATGCCAATGGCAGCGGCCGAATTCCATTCTCAGGCAAGACCATTCCTACTTCGAGGATCGATCCTGGCATCGCGGCGATGCTTGCTACGGGCGCCTGGCCCAATCCAAATCAACCCGGCACCGGAGCGTTTCATTTAGGAAACGACTTTCTCTGTTCGGGCTGTCAAGGAAACAGCAGCGCACGGAACGACCAAGTGGACTCAAAGGTCGACTGGAACCCGACCGACAAACTGAGTATGTTTGTGCGTTTCGGTCTCAACAACAGTGACTGGCAAAACCCTCAAATTTTCGGCCTCCTCGGTGGTCCTGGGGTGAGCCCCGCGAACACGGCTGTCGGAGTCGGCGGTTCGAACGTTTACAACGACACTGTTTCGGCGACCTACGTATTCACGCCGCATCTGCTGGTTGACGGCTTTTTTGGCTTCTCTCGTAACGATATGTACAGCAACCAGCCAGACCGGAGTCAGAATCTCGGCTGGACTCTGCTTGGGATTCCTGGTCTCGACACATCCGGCCTACCGGCAGCCATGCAGCTCAATCAAAATGGGATGCCATACATGGCTGTCGCCGGGTTCGCTGCCCTTGGTCTATCAAACAGTTTTCAACCCCAAAGGCTGTCCGACCCTGAGTACAATTTTAACGGCAACCTCAACTGGAGCAAGGGATCCCATACGATCCGCACCGGTGTCAGCGGTGACTTTCTGAATGTTAATGAATTGCAGGAGCAAAGTTCTAGTCTTGGCGCTCTCAAGAGTCCCGCCGAGTTCCAGTTTCAGCAAGGCACCACTCAGCTATTAGGCGGGCCTTCTGGTAACGATTTCAACGCCTTTGCTTCGCTCCTGCTCGGCCTACCACAAGAATCGGGCAGGGTCTATCAAATCCCTGATCGATATTTTGTTCGGGACAGATCCTTTGGAATTTATATAAGTGATACTTGGCAGGTTACGCGGAAGCTGACTGCCAGTTATGGCCTTCGCTGGGACTATTTCCCGTTTCCGACGCGTGGCGGGACCGGTTTGGAGGTCTACAATCCTTCGAGTGCGACGATGTCGATCTGCGGGATAGGCTCTGTCCCCACCGATTGTGGCATTACAAAGGACAAGCAGCACTTCAATCCTCGAATCGGACTGGCCTACCGTGTGACCGGATCAACGGTCATTCGAGCTGGATACAGCAAGGCAACGGACCCGACCTACTTTCTCTCTTCTTTAACTGCCGGCGACATGAACTTCCCGTACAACATTTCGGACATTATTCTGCCGCCCAACAGCCTTTCTTATGCGCTCACTTTGCGCCAGGGGCTCCCTCCGGAGATCATGCCCAATCTCTCTAGCGGTACCGTGCCCGTGCCTTCTCTAACCGGCGTTAATACGTACGATAACGCTAACTACGTCCGAGGCTACATCCAATCATTTAACTTTACAGTTGAGCAGCAATTTGCAGGCTGGCTTGCCTCCGCCGGCTACGTCGGAATGCGACAGATCGATCCGATAGATAACCTGCAGATGAACTGGTCTCCTGTTAATGGTGGTACTGCCGGACAAGTTCTGAATCAGTTGACCGGGCGAACTGCTTTCACGTTGTTCATGGGCACCATGGGGACAAACAAATATGACTCCCTGCAGACGAAGCTGCGCCACCAATTCAAGGGTGGTTACCAGGTCAACCTGGCTTACACATTCAGCAAAGCGATAGGATTCGTTTCTCCTAATTCCAGTACTGCTATGGTAGTCATTCCTTCCGACTTCGGCCTGAACTACGGCCCTCAACCCACCAACGTTCCACAAAATTTTTCAGCGACCGCCGTCGCACCGCTGCCTTTTGGCAAGGGTAAGCGTTGGGCTCAGGGAGGGTTGGCGTCTAAGTTGGCCGGTGGATGGCAAATCAGCACGGTAATTTCGGCGTATAGTGGATTGCCGTTTACCGCCACAGCTTCCAGCGCGACGCTGAACTCTCCGTACTCGAGCCAATTTGCAGATTGCCTTGCCCCAGCCCAACAGACCGGCAATATTTATAACTGGTACAATTCGTCCGCTTTTGGCGTGCCTTCAACAGGCCGCTTCGGAACCTGCGGCACAGACAGCTTGCAAGGTCCAGGCTTTTTTAATGCAGATCTTGACGTGGAACGTCAGTTTCCAATTTCGGAGAGATACAAGCTGAAATTTCGGACTGATATGTTCAATACCGGAAACACTCCGCATCATGTGATGCCAGGCGGAAATGCGTCGGTCAACTCCGGCACTTTTATGGAAGCGACCGCCATCGCTAACACCGGTCGTGAGGGAATCGAGCAGCGAGCTGTTCGCTTCAGTCTGGAGTTAGACTGGTGATCTTTGGCGGGCACATGGATGGAAAATGATTTCTCGGACAGACTCCTGCGGATGAGAATAGGCAGGCAGTCGAAGCCGAAATTCTAAACGTTTCGGCTAGTTCAAGATAAACGTAGAGAGGATACCCAATGGACGATAAGGACGGAATCGGGAAAATGGCGCTCGACCGGCGCGATTTCTTTAAGGCCGCAGGTGTTGGTCTGACTGCGGCGGGAGCAATGTTGACTGCGCAAAAAGAGGGGCAGGCGCAGCAGGCGAGTTTTTCGGAGGTTCAGGTACAGGCGCCGAACGAAAAATTCAACCTAGAGAGGCTTGCCGCCAACTCGTATGGCGTGCGCGATCTTTTCAAGAGGCGGTCTTATCCCCGACGCAAGCAAGGTGAGAGACCCTCTAACCCGGTGCCGGCTGATTTGGCGAATAACCCAAATGCGGCCGAAGCGATCGCGGAGGCAAGGGAGGCCGCCAACGCGCGGGCGAAATTGCCGACTCCAGAGGAGCAGAAAGCAAAGTATGGGGAAATCACAATATTGGATTTTCCGCAGTTTGTGAAAAATACGTTTCACGGCGTGACGCACCTCGATATGTCTTCGTGGTTTTTTGGCGATTTCGACGATGAGAGCATGTATTTTCCGGCGGGAACGACTATTGGAGGATTCAATCCGCGAAGTTCCTTCGATCCTCTAAGTCCCGCGGGACGCAAGTGGCTGGACAAGCTGGCGTCGAACTGTGTGAAGAATGGCACGAAGGTGCAGCACATCTCGAATGACTCTCCGATAAACCTAGCGGCGTTCGGATCATCCGAGAATAACGAACTCCGCTTGGCGGGCGTAGCGATTGGGAAGCGGTGGATCGAGGGACTTTCCAAGGCCGGGGTGGGAATGAAGTCGATGCGGATGAACTCGCCGTCGTCGCTGGGGCCAAGCATCCGGCCGAGCGCGGTTCCGCACGGTCCGGGCGACGGGTATCCACGGGACATCGATATTGTGCCGCAGCTTGCGGCAGCGATTGAATCGTATAAGGAGATGGCGGATTTCGGCGGCAATTACAACGTACGCGTGACGCTCGAAAATCATTGGGGGCTGGCTGCGGATCCGATGATGATCCGGACGATCGTGGATGAGGTGAATCATCCGTATTGCGAAGCTTCGCCCGATATGTGCAACTGGGAGCAGAAATACATGCTGTTCAACGGGCTGAAGGCGCTGGCGCCGTATGCGCATACGAACGTGCATGCAAAATATTGGGACCGCTGGGACACGAATGACATCCAGCGTTCGACGAGGATCCTGCTGGCGCATGGATACAAGGGAACGTTTGCCGCCGAGTATGAGAGAGGCCCCTGGGATCAAGTCGAGGGATGCAGGTACGTGATGAAAGAGGTGATGGCTGCGCTAGCGATGCCGACGGCAGGCTGACGCTGGAGCGATTTGGAGCCGTAGCAGAAGGGGCGCAGCAAGCCTGCGTCCCTTGCCCGGCAAAGTTAGAAACTCACTTTCAAACCGAACTGGATATCGCGTGAGCTGTTGGCCTGCGAGGTTACCTGGCCGAATGATTGGGAAGTGATGGTTCCATTC
Organism: Bryobacteraceae bacterium; assembly: GCA_036501045.1. Lineage (GTDB taxonomy): Bacteria > Acidobacteriota > Terriglobia > Bryobacterales > Bryobacteraceae > Bog-105. Next base: position 7,622 of record DASYAX010000335.1, on the reverse strand, counting down.
GGCGCAGCAAATTGCGGATGGTTGAACAAGTTATAAAACTCGGAGCGGAACTGCGTGGTAATGGCGTGGTCTTTGATGCTGGCGCTGAAGGTCTTCACCAGAACGGCGTCGATATTTTTGACGGAGTCTGTTCGGACGCCGGTCAAGACCGGGCCCACGTTTCCATAGGTGTAGGTGGGAGCAATCGAGAAGGCGCTGGTATTGAACCATTCCGCCAACGTCGGATTGCTCACCGTAACATTTTGGCCGCTGTTCACGAGGGCGCTTCGGGTGATGGAAACGGGGAAGCCGCTTTGGAAGGTGGCAATTCCATTCAAGTTCCAGCCGCCGAGGATGAGATTCATCACGCGATTCGAAGAGTTACCGAACGCTCTTCCGTGCCCATAGGGAAGATTCCAGACGCCACTGAAGCGGAACTGGTTGGGGGCATCGAAGCTGGATAGGCCCTTCTCCCATTGCCGATTGTAGAAGTCATAGGGCGTGCGTACATCATCGATCGCTTTCGAGCGCGTGTAGGCCAGCAGGAAGGTCACGGATTTCGACGCTCGTTTCTCGACTTGCAAAGTTCCTGCTTCATAGGTCGAGTTACCGGCCGGAACGAACACCTGACTCACGGATGTGTATTGCGGAAATGGCAGCAATAATTGCTGGCGCGAGGTTGTCTTGGCGGCGAGCGTGCCGCTGCCGATCAATCCGTAGAACGGATTGGGTACGGAATCCGTTAAATGAGAGCCCAAAGATAAGTACTGGTCGGGCAATTGATCGATATTCCAGGAGACCGGCAAACGAGTGCTCTTGCTTCCCCAATAGTGCGCATCCAGAATCAGATTCCAGGGAATCTGGCGCTGCACTCCGAAGCTCCAAGTCTGGGTGTAGCCATTACGGAATCCATATTCGGGGGCTGCAATGCTGGAGCCGACATTTGCCAGTGGGTTGCGATCGTTCAGCGGCGGAAGAATCCCTAGCGGATACGGATTGGACAGCGTGTCATAGGGCGTGATGTTGTTGTCGAGCGAGTTCACCATGGTGGTGGTGCGAACCGCCTCCACAGCGCCGTCTCCGTTGCCTTGTATATTGCGCGGCAGGAAAAAGATGCCGTAGCCGCCACGCAGCACGGTTTTATTGTCCAAGCTGTAGGCAAAACCAACGCGCGGGGCAAAGTTTCTGAAATCGGTGGCTTGTTGGTCTTTGGAATTCTGTTGACCGATCCATTGGAGTGCACCCGACAACTGGGGCAGTCCCGCCGCCGGACCGAGAGAATTCAGAATTGTGGGATCGAAGTAAGCCAGGCGATTGTACTTTTCACGATCGCCGATGCCGATATCCCAGCGCAGTCCGAGGTTCACCGTTAAGCGGCTGTTGATTTTCCAATCGTCTTGCACATAGGTTGCGTAGTAGAGCCCTTGTGTAGAGATGGGGTCGATGGCGGTGATGCTGCCGCTCGAGACGTCGCCTAACAGGAAAGTGGCGAGGCCATAGCCGCTGGTGGCGCTTGCCTGGGCGGCGTTAGGCCCTTGCGTAAAGGCGCGCGTTGAGGAGAAGTTTCCGGAGGCGGAACTGTTCTGGCCTTCGTTAAAGTCCAGGACGCGCCATTCGGCGCCGAATTTCAAGCTGTGCTTGCCATGCTGCCACAAAAGGCTTCCGGACGTGGCCCAGATATTTCGCGGTTGATACTGCGTGAAGGAGTCGCCGCCGTTCGCCGTGCCGGTGATGTCGCTGATACCAAAAACGGGGAATATGGGGGTGACGGCGGAAACGAACGAGGCGGGTAGGTTGAGCTTGCTCAAATCGAAGCCGAGCGAAGTACCGTATTGAAAGGCGAGCGCGCGTGTGAACGAGGTTTGCACGGTGGCGACGACGGTGGGCGCGAAAACGTGCGTCAGACCGGTTACCGCCTGCGTGTAATGATCGGTGGTATTGCGACCTCCGCCGGCTGGGAGCGGTAGCGTTCCGGGCACCTGGCGGACATCCACCTGGCGCGAGAAGCGGACGAACATCCGGGTGTTGTCGGTGAAGTTGACGTCGTTTCGGATGTCGTATTTGTTGCTGTCCAAGGTGGAGTTGGCTGAATAGAAGTAATTATTTTGTCCGGTACCCGGATCGCCGGGCAGGTTGGCGAGAGGATAGTATCCCAAGACCGCCGCGGCAACCGGGCTGATGCGGCTGGCGGGGATGGCGTTTCCGGAGAAAGGCGTTCGCTGCTTGGTCCCGTTGCTGAGAGTGACCAGCGAAGAAGGATCATAGATGGTGATGAGCGCGCCTGTGCTGGTGGTGGTCCGAGAAAAATCGCCGGTCCGCTGAAGCGCGGAGGGAACCGTACCGAGAGAGGTTTGCGGATAGCCTTGGCGAAGGCCCTCGTAATCTCCGAAAGCGAACCACTTGCCTTTGATGACCGGGCCGCCGACGTTGCCGCCGAATTGATGACGCTGGAAGGAAGGCAAGCCCTGGCCGCTGCGGTTGTTGAAAAAATTATTGGCGTCCAATACGCTGTGACGCTCGAAATCATAAGCCACGCCGTGGTATGCGCTAGTGCCCGACTTCGTCACCACGTTGACGACGCCGCCCGAGGTGCGGCCGAATTGCGCATCAAAGCTTTGGGCCTGCACCTTGAATTCCTGGACGGAATCGACAGGCGGGTCGATAACGCCCCGGTTGATGTCCGGTGTGGTGTCCGGAGCGCCGTCGATCAGGATTTCTTGCGAACCGGAGCGGCCGCCTCCCACGTTGAAGTCAGACTTGAAGAAATTGCGTCCCACATCATTTCCGCCGCCGTTGCCGAAGTTCGGGCCCAGGATGACGCCGGGAGTGAGCGCGACGAGAGCCAGCGGGTCACGGATATTCAACGGCAGATTTTCGATGCTGCGCGTGGTGACGACTTGGCCTAGCGTGGCGGTTTCCGTTTCGAGCGCGGGTGGAGCGGCGTTAACGGTGGTCTGCTCGGAAACCTGGCCCGGAACCAGTTCAATATTCAATTCGAGAATCTGCGCTACCTGCAAGGTCATCGGACCTTGTTCAAACTGTTTGAAACCGGTGAGCGTGCAGGTGATTCGGTACGAGGCGGGCTGTAGCGCGGGAAAACGGTAAATGCCTTCGGCGTTGCTGGTGGTGGAGAAGGTGGTGTTCTTCTCGAGGTTGGTGGCTACCAGGGCCGCTCCCGGGACCACAGCCCCCGATGAATCTTTGACTACACCGGTGATTTGTGCATCAGAGGCTTGGCCGAAAAGGCGAGCAGAGCCGGCTCCGGCCAAAAGGATGAAGAGAAAAAACCGCTGAAGGCTTGCGCGTCCCACGTTGACACTCCTGCCAACCATCTTGGAGCGAAATGCAGCGGACGCCAAGTTTCCAGCCGTTTGTTACGGGATGTTACGCCGATGAATCAAGTACTTGCGGGACAACAGCGTCTGGCCAATCGTAATATAATCGAGGCAACCAGACATGAGGGACGCTACGTTGCTCCCCTCGGCGGAGCAGCAGTTCAATGCGCTTCCAGAGGGCGTTCAGAGAGTTCTCGACAGCCAGACATTCGAACGAGCGCCCGCCCTGCGTTCGTTATTGGCGTACCTGTGGCAGAACCGGGATTTTCCGGTGAGTGAGTATGCGGTGGCCACGGAAGCGCTGGGGCGAAGCCGATCATTCGATGCGCGGACCGATGCCACCGTGCGCGTACAGATTTCGCGCCTGCGCCAGAGACTCGATCGCTATTACGAAAAAGAAACAATTGGGGCGAGCAACCGGCTTAGCATACCTCTTGGAACGCACCAGGTAGTTCTCGAATATCTGGAACCGGTCAGCGAATCTCGAGCCCTTTCGATTGCGCCTGTACCTTCAAAGCAGCCGGGCGGCAGTAGGAATGTTTTCGCCATATGCTCTCTGGTGCTGTTGTTGGTATGCCTGACAGAGGGCGCATTCCTGTATCGGGCACGAACTTCGAAAGACAAGCCAACTCCGGAGGCGATGTCGTGGTTCTGGCAGGCTTTTTTCGCTAATAACCGGCCCACCCGTATGGCCCTGCCTACGCCGATTTTCTTTTCCTTCACGAAGCGGGGCTCGACTCCGGGAGCTACCGTTATGTTCCGCGATACAGGCATCAACGATTTTGCGAATGGCAAGCTGTCGGAACCCTTCCGCATGCTGAAGAACGCGCTAGGACCTGCCGTACTGGCCGAAAATTACACGGTGACGTCCGACACATTTGCCGCCGTGCAACTGGTTCGGTATCTGGATCAGTTCGGACGCCAAACGTCGGTGAACAGCAACTCGGACGCGCCGCTCGAGGCGCTGGACCGGGAAAACATGATTGCGATTGGGACCTGGGGCACGCTCACTCCTTTAAGGCCCTATCTCGACCGGCTTAGCTTTGAACTGGGGCCGCATGAAGAGTATGTGGAATTCCGGTATCCGGCGCCAGGTGAACCTAAACGGCTGGTCACGGTGCAGGAATCGCCCGACCGTAGCATTCTGCCGGGAGTGATTGCCCTGGTTCCCGGTACCGGCGGGCAGACGCATTTGCTGGTGCTTGCTTCGCGCAGTACTTCGGCGCTGGTGTCTTTGTTGACCAGCAGTCATGGACTGGCGCAGCTTGGAGACATGTGGAGAGCGAAGGGTTCGCCGCCATATTTCGAGGTGGCGGTGAATGCCGAGCAGAGCGGCCGCGGGCTGGTTCGGGTGTGGCCGGTAGCGCTCCATCCCTATAAAAACAGGCCGTAACACGAAGCAGGAAACCTCAGGTAACTTCCTGCCGACAGGCCGAATGCGCGAAGATCATCGAGAGTTTATGCGCATTGCCTTGTTACTCGCTGGACTGAGCGCCCTGCTTGTTTCCGTTTGTCCCGCTCAAACAGATCGCGACGTGATTGTGTATGGCGGCACCGCCAGTGGAGTGATCACGGCTGTCTCGGCCGCGCGGGAAGGGCTTTCGGTGACGCTTCTGGAGCCGGGCGCCCATTTGGGTGGCATGGCGACGGGCGGACTTTCTCGAACCGATTTTGGCAAAAAGGAAGTGATTGGCGGCTATCCATTGGAGTTCTACTGGCGCGTGGGCGGGAAATACGATATGGCGCGCTTTGGGCAAGGCTTGGCCTGGTATTACGAGCCGCATATCGGCGAGGAAGTCTTTAAGGAGATGCTCGCCGAAGCGAAGGTAGAAGTTCTGCTGCATCACCGCTTGCGTGAGAAAGATGGCGTTGCGAAGTCGGGCGCCCAATTAATCTCGATCACGATGGAAGACGGCAGTACTTTCCGCGGCAAGGTATTTGTGGATTCGAGCTACGAGGGCGATCTAATGGCGCAGGCCAAAGTGAGCTACACCTGGGGCCGCGAGGCGAGCTCGCAATATGGAGAGAGCCTGGCTGGCGTTCGAGAGCACACACCCTTTCATCAGTTCCTAGTGCCTGTGAACGGCTACGACGAGCATCATCACTTATTGCCCGAGATCTACGCCGGACCGAAGGGCGAAACAGGTTCGGCAGACCGGAAGGTCCAATCCTATAACTTCCGCATGATTTTGACGAATAATCCGGCCGACCGGCTGCCTTTTCCCAAGCCACCGAACTATGATCCGCACGAGTATGAATTGCTGGCGCGATTGATTGCCGCGAAGATGGCGCAGACCGGAAAAGTGCCCGTCCTAAAAGAATTCACACTGATCGCGCGCATTCCCAACGGGAAGGCCGACTTCAACAACAACGGGCCTTTTTCGACCGACTACATTGGCAAAAGCTGGGGCTATCCGAACGGATCCTATGCGGGGCGTAAGCAGATATGGGACGACCACGCGAACTACACCAAGGGCTTCCTTTACTTTCTTGGCCATGATCCCAGAGTGCCGAAGCAACTGCGTGACGAAACGAATAGCTGGGGCTTGCCGAAGGACGAATTTCAGGATACGAACCATTTCCCCAACCAACTGTATATCCGCGAGGCGCGAAGAATGGTGGGCGATTTTGTCATGACGCAGAAAGATCTGCAAACCGATTTGACAAAGCCGGACGCTATCGGCATGGGTTCCTACAATAGCGATTCGCATAATATTCAGCGCCTGGTGAAGGCTGACGGCGACGTGGAAAACGAAGGGGACATGCAGGTGCATGTGAGTCCCTATCAAATTCCCTACCGGGTGATGCTTCCGAAACAGGCTGAGGCTACGAATCTGCTGGTGCCGGTCTGTTTTTCCGCGAGCCACGTTGCGTACTCTTCGGTGCGCATGGAGCCGCAGTACATGATTTTAGGCGAGGCGGCGGGCGTTGCGGCCGCGATGAGCATCCACCAGAAACAGCCGGTGCAGGAAATAGATACCAAGCGGCTTTCGCAAACGCTTTTGAAACAAGGCGCGATTCTGGAATATCATCCCAAGCCGCCGGCGCCTCCGTCTATTCTTGAGTTCTTCCATAAGTCAGTCGCCGGGGTGGAATACTCGCCGGAGTTTTTTCAGTAGGCTGGGTTTGCTCTACGCACAAAAACAGGCAGCGGCAATCAGAGATATATGGCCGGTCCTGGCCTCCCGCACACAAATATCCGCTGGCCCGCTTAACGCCCACGCAGCGGTAGCGGCGGCGAAGAAGAGGGAGCCACAGAGGAGCGGCAATATTGCAGCGGCGGCTAGTAGTCGGGACCGGCTGGCGGGATCCAGCCGGGACTCAGAGCCTCGTCCAATGTACAGTCCGATTCCAACCAGCACGGAACAGAAGAACCCTACCAGCACCGGTAGGCCTAAATACTGTAGTGCCTCCAGGACAATCACAACTTAGCTCCTCGGCGTCTCTGCGCGATCCATTTCTCGAGTTCATCCAGTGCCTGTGCATCAGCTTCGGTCACGGTGTCTAAAAATGATGCCAGCAGTCTGCGATTCGGTAGGTCTCTAATTCCGGAAGGCCCTTGCGCCAACCGCCTTGCAAGGAATTCTCCACGGGTCACCGCGGGTTTGTATCTGTACGCATGGGAAATCCTTTCCCGCGTGAGCAAACCCTTCCGATAAAGCCTCTCGACAGCGGAGCCCACCGTATTCATACTGGTGTTGGGCACTTTACGATGAAGATCGGTGACCTCTCCCTCTCCGATGCGCCATAAGTGTTCCAGGAGGGTTTCTTCAAGAGGTCCGAGCACGGGAACAGATGGTGCTTGCTTACGTGCCAAATCCCATTGTATCGCCAACTCCGACCGGCAATAGGAGAATGATGTTGAATTGAACTCCCGAGAGACCTGACGTCCCCGCCTGGATTGCAATTATCCGCGGTGATGCTGAATTGCTGAAATCACGCGACAAAAGTTGCCGCGCATTCAGCGCTGCTGCTTTCCAAAAGCTAATTTGGCAAGAATCTTCACTTGTGCTGGCCCCATCTGTTCAAGCTTGAACGAACTGCCGGATATAAAATGAACGCGCCGGCCGCACTGCGTGTTGTCTGGCGAAGGAGAGGTTCTGTTTCATGCGAGCAGACATTGCACCCGGTGCGGTATTCCCCGATTACGAGCTAACCGATCACACGGGTAAACACCGCAAGCTCTCGGATTTGCAAGGGCCCGATCCGATGATCCTGGTTCTCAGCCGAGGAGGTTTCTGTCCAAAAGATCGTCGGCAGGCAGAGGGTCTGGTCGAACTCCATCGCGAAATGGAAGTCGGTTACTGC
>DASYAX010000334.1:0-17902 GCA_036501045.1 Bryobacteraceae bacterium | reverse complement strand
GAATGTGTCGTCAGATATCTCGATACAGTAACTTTATAAAACATCATCGTCTTCTGCCCCGCAGATCGCCTCAATTTAGCTGCAAACCACGCCAGATTTAGAGTACGCGGAGGTTGTTTCTGCTTCGGGCACGTGGGTTCTCCCGATCGATTTCAAAATGGAACTCAGTCATCGACGGTGCGAATCGCATTTAACGTTCCGACATCTTTAGGACTGCTTCAGGAGGCCGAGCACCTTGGATCGTGATCTTTGAGGCGGCATCTTCGATCTCCTGTAGATCCTCCGTCGTCAGTTTTACTTCGGCTGCGCCCAGGTTCTCCTCAAGCCGGTGAACTTTTGTTGTCCCTGGAATGGGCACAATCCAGGGCTTCTGCGCCAAGAGCCATGCGAGCGCAATCTGCGCGGGCGTGGCGTACTTTGTTTCGGCGATGCGCTTCAGCAGATCGACAAGTGCCAGATTGGCCGCGCGCGCCTCAGGCGTGAAGCGCGGAGACATATTTCGGAAATCGGTGCTGTCGAATTCTGTGGTCGTCCCGATCTTCGCGGTTAGAAATCCCGCGCCCAGAGGACTGAACGGCACGAAACCAATCCCCAACTCCTCGCACGTAGCAAGCACGCCGTTTTGTTCGGGATCTCGGGTCCACAACGAATACTCGCTCTGCACGGCTGTAACCGGATGGACAGAGTGTGCACGCCGGATCGTTTGGGCGCCTGCTTCGGATAGACCGAAGTGCTTGACCTTGCCTTGCTGGATCAATTCCTTAACCGTGCCGGTAACATCTTCAATCGGTACGTTTGGATCAACGCGATGCTGATACAGAAGATCGATCGATTCGACCTTCAGTCGGCTTAACGCTGCGTCTGTGACCTGCCTGATGTGTTCTGGCCGGCTGTCGAGTCCGTAGCGAGTGCCGTCCGGGTAGATTCCGAATCCAAATTTGGTAGCAATCACTAGGCGATCGCGGAACGGCGCAAGCGCTTCTCCTACCAGTTCTTCGTTTGTGAAAGGACCATAAGCCTCGGCAGTGTCAAAGAGCGTAACGCCGCGCTCCACTGCTGCACGGATGATCTTAATGCCCTCCTTGTGCTCCGTCGGCGGACCGTAATTCGCGCTCAGGCCCATGCAGCCGAAGCCTAGCGCCGACACTTCCAAACCACCATTCCCGAGTGTGCGCTTTTGCATCACTTCTCGCGTGTCCTCTATTTTCAGGCTAAGGAGAAACGCGTCGGAACCGGTATCCCGATCCTGCCGAATCGTTGCCTAATCCTGCCGAATCGTGTTTCCGCCTCCGCCGAGGATTCCTGTGGAGGCGGTCAGACTTTATATACGGCATCCCAGCCGCCCGCGCTGTCGAGGTAAGCAATCGCACCGTCAATCTCGAAACGGATAAAGCCTCGCTGAATGCTGCCAATGGAACGGTATGCGAAGGTTCCGTACGTCGCGGCTTCTGCGCGTGTTAGGGTTTCCGATAAGTCCTTTAAAAACATGGTGGGCGGTCACAGGATCGAACTGTGGACCTCCTGCTTGTAAGGCAGGCGCTCTAACCGGCTGAGCTAACCGCCCGAGGCGCGTATCCTTATACTCGCACGAATGTCACGCGCCAAGCAGTCGGGCGTAGACGCCACGGGCCACCCCAACATCGGTCGTACCTTTGACAATCGCCCGGCCATCGGGGAAAAACGTCAATTGGTATTTCGGCAGCACCACGCGCAAGGCGAACTCGTTCACCCGCACGTCGCCCAGCGGGCGCAGCCGAACAGCCAATGCCTCCAGATCCAAAGGCCGCGTGCTGTCGTGCAATTGCACCGCATTCCGTCCGCACAAGCTGACCGGCGTGCGTTTGCGCCCTTCCAGATAATGAAACTCACGCGCCGCGCACACCCGGCATTCCGGATCGGGTGCACCGGCCTGGATCTGTTGCGAAGCGCCGCTCCAAACATCCAGCGTATGAATGCGAGACTCGAATTGCGGCCAGCCAACCAGTAGCCGCAACGCAGCGGCAACCTGCAGTGACGCCACCGCCGCCGTCGTAGAAGCAAGAACGCCGTTCACATCGCAGGTGGGTTGCGCTCCCGCGGGCGCATCGGGATAGATGCACGCAAAGCAAGGTCCATTCCCGGGGACTACCGGCATCATCACACCGTAGCTTCCGATCGCGGCGCCATAAATCCAGGGAATGTTCCGCTTGACGCTAAGATCGTTGAGTAGATAGCGGGTCTCGAAGTTGTCCGTCCCGTCGAGAATTAGATCGAAACCAACGGCTAATTCCTCTGCATTAGATGGCGTAAGATCTGCTACGAACGGCTCAGCCTGAACGTGACGGTTTATTTGATGCAATCTTCGCGCGGCCGCGATTGCCTTGGGAGACTCATCGCGCGCGTCGTTTTCGTCATAGAGCCACTGTCTTTGAAGATTTGTATAGTCCACGTAGTCGCGATCGATCAGCCGCAAACGTCCTGCGCCGGCTCGCGCCAACGCTTCCGCTTGAAAGCTACCTAGTGCGCCGCAGCCTACTATGCAGATGGCGGCCCGCTCGATTCGTTCCTGGCCCGCTTCACCGATCGCCGGGAAAAGGATTTGCCGGGAATAGCGTTCCTTTTCTCCCGCTGTCATATACGACGATCCTAGCAATCGCGACGTTGCTGCTGCCTTTTTGCGAACCGATGATCGCGGCACAGGAGCCAAGCGCTCCGATCATTGAGGATGCGCTGAAGTATGAAGGGCGGCCAATTGCCAGCATTGCCTTCGAGCCGGCCCGCCAGCCACTCACGGAGGAACAACTACGTAAGCGCATCCCTTTTAGCGAGGGGTCGCCGTTTCACGAGCGCGAACTGCGTCAGGCTATTCAAAATCTTTTTGCATCCGGCCGCTTTGCGGATTTGGCCGTCGATGCGCGCGAGGTCAACTCCGGCGTCGCGCTGCGTTTTGTCACCAAGAGCGCCTACTTTGTGGGGCACGTGGAAATTCTTGGCGTCAAGCAGCCGCCGAACAGCGGCCAACTGGCAAGCGCGGCGAAGCTGGGTCTAGGCACGCCCTATCTGGACGCCGACAAGACGCAGGCGATTGAATCGCTGAAGAACCTGTTGCGCCAGAACGGCTTTTATAACACAAGCGTCGATGCGGATGTACAATACCAGCCGTCGAGCGAGCAGGCGAGCATCACCTTCAGCATCGCAACGGGTAAACGCGCGCGGTTCGAGCAGCCTGAGATCAGTGGGAACACCGAGCGCTCGTTAAGCGCGATCATTCGCGCAACACGTTGGAAGCGCCTATATGGTCTATTCGGTTTGGGATGGCAACCGGTCACCGACGCTCGCGTGCGGCAGGGTTTGGACAACATACGGCGCTACTACGAAAATAAAAATCTTCTGGATTCGAGAGTAGTGCTCACCAGGCTGGACTACCAGCAAGACTCGAACCGGGTGAAACCCTCAATCCGGATTGAGCCCGGCCAGCCAATCGACGTGCGTGTCGAGGGAGCGAAAATCAGCCGCAGTAAATTGAGACAGCTCGTCCCCATATACCAGGAACGCTCGGTTGATCCAGGCCTCTTACTCGAAGGCGATCACAATATCGAGCAATATTTGCAGGAGGATGGCTATTTCGAAGCCAAAGCGGCGCACACTCTCGGGCGCGAGCCGGATTCCCAGGTGCGCGTTGTTACGTATCAAGTCGATCGCGGCAGCCGTCACAAATTTGCCTATCTGAAGATCACGGGAAATCATTATTTCTCCACACAGACGGTGCGTGAGCGTTTGTACATCGAGCCCGCTTCGTTGCCGCGCTTTCCGCATGGCCGCTTTAATGACGCCTATTTGCGTCAGGACATTCAGGCCATCCAAAATCTCTATACTTCGAATGGATTTCGCGATGTGAAAGTGACCTCGCGCATCCAGGATGACTTTCAAGGGCAGGCCAATCACCTGGCCGTTTTCATTACTATCCAGGAGGGCCGGCAGTGGTTTGTGTCCAATCTGTCCTTGGAGGGTGTGGCCCCGAGCGATTTACCTACGCTCGAAAGCATGCTCTCTTCATCGAAGAGCCAGCCGTTTAGTGAAGCCAATGTAGCGAGCGATCGTGATAACCTTCTGAACTTCTACTACAGTCAGGGCTATCTCAATGCCACTTTCGACTATTACGTCAGCCCCGCCGAACGGCCCAATCGCGTCAACCTGCGCTATGTTCTGAGACCCGGCGCACGCAAATACGTCCGTGACGTGCTGGTGAGCGGATTGGATACCACCCGATCGCGGCTCGTCTTTGACCGGTTGGAGCTTAAGAGCGGAGAGCCGCTGTCGCTTTCAAAAGAAACGGATAGCCAGCGGCGCTTATATGACCTTGGCATCTTCGCGCGCGTGAACACCGCCATTCAAAACCCGGATGGCGACGAGGATCACAAGTATGTGCTGTACGATATCGACGAAGCTCGCCACTATTCCCTGAATGTGGGCGTAGGCGCCCAACTCGCGCGCATCGGCGGAGGCGTGACCACGCTCGACAACCCCGCCGGCAGCACCGGTTTCGCTCCGCGGCTGGCCGTGGGAATTACCCGGATCAATCTTTTCGGCCTTGGCCAATCCCTGGGTCTGCAGACTGCCGTCTCAACCATCGAACAACGGGCAGCGCTCACCTATTTCATTCCGCAGTTCGTATCCAATGAAAAGCTCAGCCTCACGACCACCACGCTCATTGAGAATTCGAACGATATCCGCACCTTTACCGCGCACCGCCGCGAGGGCTCCGTACAGCTCGCGGAAAGACTCTCGCGCGCCTTTACTCTGCAGTACCGTTTGGTCTTTCGTCACGTATCGCTGTCTAATGTAAAGATCGAGCAGTTGCTTGTTCCATTGCTGTCACAACCGGAAACGGTTGGCCTGGGAGAGTTCTCCATTATCCAGGACAAACGCGACGACCCCACGGACGCGCATCGCGGCATCTATACAACGTTCGATCTCAGCTACGCGCCTGGCTTCCTGGGCTCGCAAACACAATTCGCTCGTGGACTCTTTCGCAATTCCACATATCATCCGTTTCACCACGATTTAGTGTTTGCGCGAAGCACGCAACTCGGCCTGATCAGTAGGACGGGCGGTAGGCCCGGCATTCCTCTCGCCGAACGAATTTATTCGGGCGGCTCTACTTCACTGCGCGCCTTCCCCGATTTTCAAGCCGGGCCGCGGGATTTGACAACGGGCTTTCCTTTAGGTGGCAGCGCTCTTCTTACGAACACCTTTGAGCTACGTTTCCCGCTCTATGGCGACAACCTGGGCGGCGTCATCTTTCAGGATGCCGGCAACGTCTATAGCTCGCTGGGCGATGTGAGCCTGCGCTTCCGTCAGCGCAATTTGCAGGATTTTAATTACATGGTGCAGTCGGCCGGTATCGGAATCCGTTATCGTACGCCTATCGGTCCGGTACGCCTCGATTTTTCTTTCAGCCCGAATGCGCCAAGGTTTTTCGGTCTCAAAGGAACCGAACAAGATTACATTAACGGGACTGCCACTTCGACCGTCCAGAAGATCAACTCGTTTCAGTTCCATTTCTCGCTGGGGCAAGCTTTCTAATGCGCGGGTTGTGGCTCATTGCGGTTTTAATGGTTCCTCTTCACGGCGAAGTCGTCGATCGTCTGGCCATCGCGGTCGGCCATCAGGTAATCACCCAATTGCAGCTTGACGAGGAGCTGCGTGTAATCGCTTTGATGAATCACCAGCCCATCAAGCGAACATTGGAGGAGCGGCGCGCCGCCGCGGACCGCCTGGTCGAGCAGCTACTCATTAAGCATGAAATGGAAGTAAGCCGCTATCCGCTGCCAAGCGATGAAGACGTCTCAAAATACCTTCAACAAGTCAGCGATCAAAATGGCGGGGCAGCCGGCCTTGCGAAGGCCTTGCGCTCGTACGATCTCACGGAAAACACCCTTCGGCAACATCTCGAGTTGCAGCTCACCACGCTGCGGTTCGTGGAATATCGCTTCCAGCCCGATGCGGCGGTTTCCGATGCCGACGTGGAAGCTGCCTACCGGCGCGAGGTCGCTGGCTGGCGGGCAACTCATGGCGGAAATCCGCCCACTCTCGAAGCATCGAGGGAGCGTATCCGGTCTGCGCTGCTAGAGGAGCGGACCGGCGCGGCCTTGGATGCATGGTTGGCTGAGAGCCGCACGCAAGTCAATATTGTGTATTTAGATAAGGCGCTGCAATAGCGGATTTCATGAGCCGTCGCAATCGCATGTTCCTCACAGTCGGCGCAGTTCTCTGCGGTGTCGTGGCCGTGTCGGCGATAGGCGCCTGGTTGATTCTGCGGTCGAATTGGTTGCGGAACGAAATTCGCGAAAGAATTGTCTCAGAGCTCGAACGCGCAACCGGCGGCCGCGTCGAACTGGGAGGATTCGATTACGATTGGCATACCCTTACGGCAGAGTTCCGAAACTTGACCGTACACGGCTCCGAACCCTCCGGCGCCGCGCCTCTCCTTGCAGTAGACCGGCTGCAAATCAACCTCAAGATCGTTTCCCTGCTGAATCGGGAAGTGGATATCAGTTCCTTACAGGCGGATCGTCCCCGGATCAATCTTCTCGTTGATTCGGGCGGCGCCACCAACATTCCCACGCCTCGCCGGCGAAGACGGAAAGGCGCGCTAGAGGAGTTGCTTGATTGGAAAGTGCGGCATTTCGAGCTCAATGACGGAACGGTCCAACTGAACGATCGGCGCTGGCCGCTGGCTCTGCGCGGTGAAGAGCTTGCCTTGCTGCTCACCTATCGTGCCGATCGTCCCCGCTATGAAGTCGCGCTGTCCTCGCGGGAAATGCGGATTTCCTCAAGTGTCTTCGGCCCCTTGTCCCTGAAGCTGGCAACGCGCGCTCAACTGGAACGGGATCGCGTCATAATTCAGCAGCTCACTTTGGCGAAAGACAGCTCGAACCTCGAAGCAAGCGGCGTCATCCGCAACCTGGCACAACCCATCGCCGATTTTAAAGTGAAGAGCAGCGCCGCGGTCGACGACCTCGCGCTGGCAGCGCACGTGCAAAGGTTGCAAGGCGGCCGCGTCTCTCTCGAAGGCACGGCTCACTATGACGAATCCGCCGGTCTATCCTTCACTGGCAAGGCCGGCGCCCGTGAAGTGGCCTATGTAACCAGACCATACGCCCTGAAGGATCTGAACTTCGATTCCGATGTCGCCGCCTCTGCTCGGGACTTGATCTTCAAGCACCTGTTTGCTTATACCCGCGGGGAACGGTTCAACGGAGAGGCAGCCTTGAAGCACTATCGCGATTTCTCGCTCGATGGGCAGGTTAGCGGATTGACGCTGCGAGACGCGGCTTCGCATCTGAACTGGAAACCGCTCGCGTGGAGCGGAATCGCACACGGCCACATACACGCTACCGCAAACCTCTCCCGCCAGACTCAGAATTTCACGCTCCAGGCACAAATGCAGGTTGCGCCCACTCCGGAAGGCATTCCCATTTCAGGCGACATCGGGATTGCCTACCACTCGCGCGGTAATAGCGTCAATTTCGCGAACTCTCATCTCAACTTTCCGCATTCGGAACTGACGTTTTCAGGCGCGCTCGAAGGTAAATCGCAGCTTCGCCTCGACAGCACGAACCTGAGTGACTTGGAACCGGCTCTCGATTGGATTTCCCCGCGTGTCCTGCCTGTCGATGTGCCCGTTCTGCTTGAAAATGGGACCGCCCATTTCGACGGAACGATTAGCGGCTTGCCGGCGAGTCCAAGTATCGCGGGCCAGACTGCTCTTTCACACTTCCGCATGCACGGGGAGGTGTGGGATCAACTCCGCTCGCAGATTGCCGCCGGTGCTGCCGGTGTGGACTTCTCTTCGCTGGATCTCCAGCAAGGCGCCATGCGCATCCGCGGCAGCGGTTCTCTCGCTCTCGACGATTGGTCGATCCGTCCGGATGGCGCCCTTCGTGCCGATGCGCAATTCCAGGGAGTCGATATCGTCCGGACCATCGCGCGCTTCTCGACCGTAAAGCTTCCCATCATTCGCGGCGCTGCCGCCGGCCGCGTACGGCTGGCCGGTTCTATGGATAGCCCACAGGGGGACGGCCACATCAGCATCGATAGTCTCGATGCCTATGGCGAGCGAATTAACCAGGTGCAATTCGATGCTTCTCTTCGAAATGCGAATCTCGAAGCGACTCACGGGCGAGTGCAATCCGGCGCGGCCTCGCTGAGCTTCTCGGGCGTCTACCGGCATGACGCAAGCGGCTGGCGGCAGGGAGAGGCTGAAGTCAAAATCGACAGCAACGGCTTTCCGCTGGCTAGTTTGACGACGATACGCAAGTACGAGCCTGGCTTAACCGCCCAAGCAGAGGTTCACCTCCAGGCCGCCGCGCGGATTGCGCAAAACCAAGTTGAGCCGCTGAGCGCCAACGGCCTTCTCGAATTTCACCATGTCACAATCAATCACATTGCGCTTGGCAATCTGAGCGTTCACGCCGCGACACGCGGCCGGGTGCTCAGCGCGACGCTCGCCGGAGACCTCCGCGAAAGCCCGCTGCATGGGGCCGCGCAAGTGCAGCTCATCGCCGGCACGCCGTTGAAAGGCGAAGTGCGGGTGAACCGCATCACTCTCACCGCGCTATACGGGCTCACCGGTTCGCGGCTCACCGCTCCCGTCGACGGCTTCCTCGAAGGCGGTTTACAGTTTGAAGGCCCGCTCGAACAGCCGGAGCGCTTGCACGTGAGGCTTGAGATCGATCGGTTGCAAGCCAGCTCGCAAATCAAAGCGGACGCCTTGGCGAAAACAGTGACGCCCGATTTTGTCTTGAACAACGCCGCGCCCATTGTGGTAGACGCTTCGGGCGGAGTAGCCGTGGTGCGGAGTTTTCAGATTAGCGGCAAGGACACCAGCCTCAGCATCAAGGGATCCGTTCCCTATCTTCAAACGGCGAGTGCCATGCATCTTGAAGTGGAGGGGTCGGTCAATCTGCGGATCTTTCATTTTTTCGATCCGAATGTCAATTCCGCCGGCGCGTCCACGGTATCCGCCACGATCACGGGCACGCTGCGCGATCCGGCCGTGAATGGCGCATTAGCGCTCAAGAATGGCTCTTTCTTCCTGGAGAACGTTCCCAACGGCCTGAGCGATGTCACCGGCGCCGTCACCTTTAATCGCAACCGCGCAACCCTTCAGAAGATGACGGCAACCTCCGGCGGCGGTCAAATCTCGTTGGGTGGCTTTGTCAGCTTCGGCGGCGGTGGCCCGCTCGTTTATCACCTGGAAGAAGTTGCCGAAAGCGTGCGCGTGCGTTACGCGGGCAGCATCAGCGTAACCGCGAATTCGCGGCTGCGCCTCAGCGGCACTAGCGCCAGCAGCATTCTTTCCGGCACGCTGACGATTTTACGCGTAGCCTTCAATCCGAACACCGACGTGGGCAATTTGCTGGCCTCCCTAGGCGCTACGTCGGCTGCGCCAACGAGCGAAAACGAATTTCTCAGCGGATTGCGTCTCGATATCAACGTTGAGAGCGCTCCCAATCTGCAGCTCAGCACCGCGCTAAGCCGGGATGTGGAAGCGGAGATCAATCTCCGGCTGCGCGGCACCCCGGACCATCCCATTTTGCTTGGCAGCGTCGCGGCCAATCAGGGCGACATTAAAGTATTCGGAACACGTTACACCATCAATCGGGGCGAGGTCAATTTCCTGAATTCCGTGAAGATGGAGCCTGTGCTCGATCTCGATCTGGAGACGGAAGCGCGCGGCATTACCGTCGACATAACCGTCTCCGGCACTTTTGGCAAACTGAATATCAACTATCGTTCCGATCCTCCGCTTCAACCGAAAGACATCATCGCGCTGCTGACCGTCGGACGAGCGCCGTCAACCGCCGCCAATGTGAATAATGCGCGGACCGTCAACGACGCCAGTTCACTGCAATCGGGCGCGAACACCGTCTTGGGCGCGGCCATGTCTCCAGTCTCCAATCGCTTGTCCAAACTGTTCGGCATTACGAATATCAAAATCGACCCGCTGGTGCAGGGCATTACCAATTCGCCCCAAGCGCGCCTAACCCTCGAGCAGCAGATTTCGCGCGACATCACAGTCACCTACGTCACCAATTTGTCGCAGACCTCCGAGCAGATTTTCCGTCTCGAATGGGCGCTGAGCAGGCAGTTCTCGCTGGTAGCGCTGCGCGACGATAACGGCGAGTTTGGCATCGATTTCCAATACAAGAAGCGTTTCAAGTAACGTTATGCGGCTGCGCGCGGAAAAAGGCAAGTTGAAAGTGGAGCACAGCATCGTCGATGGTCTGCGTCCGGTGCTCCAACGCCTGCTTCGCGACAATCCGGAGATACGTTCCGTGATTCCCGGTGTGATCCGGCAAGTCCGCAATGCCCGGGGCGATCCGAAAATTCACATCACCGTGCCGACTACCAACGGTTGGAAAGCGATCGCCCTCAGCGCCGGTGCGCGCCAGGAGCTCTTCATCAGCACCGCGTTGACAAAAGAAGAAGTCGAAGCCATGATTCGGCGGGTCCTGAATGACGGGTAAGATGCCGAGTAACTGGATTTGGGTCGCCGTGCTCGTTCAACTGGCGCCCGCCCTGTCGGGTGCTCCCGCCAAAATTACGTTCACTAAAAACATCGCCCCTTTAGTCTTTGCGCATTGCGCGCCGTGTCATCACGCGGGCGGCAACGGGCCGTTTCCGCTCGTGACATACAAGGATGTCGACCGGCATGCCGCGCAAATTGCCGCAGTCACACGGAGCCGCTATATGCCGCCTTGGCCGCCCGAGCGTGGCTACGGAAACTTCGCCGGCGACCGCAGCCTGACGGATGTGCAAATTCATTTATTCGCCGCATGGGTGGCGCAAGGCAAGCAGCGCGGCGATGTAACGGACCTGCCGCCCGCGCCACATTTCACCAGCCAATGGCAATTAGGGCCTCCCGATTTGATTTTGCGCATGAACAAACCGTTCCGCCTCGCGGCGAGCGGTCCGGATATTTTTCGCAACTTCATCATTCCCAGCGGCGTCGCTAAGACGCGCTATGTCCGTGCTTTGGAACTGCGGGTCGATAATCCGCTGGTGGTGCATCACGCCAACGTGGTTCTCGACCGCACGCAAGCGTTACGCAAGCGAGACGGCGAAGATGGCCAGCCCGGCTTCTCCGGTATGGACATCATTACCGAAGCCGCCGCCGATAACTTCGATCCGGATTCGCACTTTCTGTTCTGGAAGCCGGGCACCGTTCTGCGCCCGGAACCGGACGACATGAGCTGGCGCTTGGATCCGGACACCGATCTGGTGGTTAACCTGCATCTCCAGCCCACTGGCAAGGAAGAATCGATTCAGGCGGAAATCGGCCTCTACTTTTCGCCTCGCCCACCCACTCGCTTCCCGATGCTGATCCAGCTCGAGCACGATGGCGCTATACGCATTCCGCCTGGCGACCGCTCGTTCGCCGTCACCGACAGCTTGACGCTGCCCGAAGACGTGGATGTTCTCGCCATCTATCCGCATGCGCATTACCTCGGCAAGCTGGTGGAAGCTTGGGCCACGCTGCCCGACGGCACGCGCCGCTGGTTGATTCGCATTCCGGATTGGGATATCAACTGGCAGGCTGTCTATACCTACCAACGTCCCATCGCCCTCCCCAAAGGCAGCAAGCTCGCGATGCGCATCATGTATGACAACTCCGAGGCGAACCCACGCAATCCGAACCATCCGCCCAAATTGGTAACAACCGGCAATCGCGCCGAAGATGAGATGGGGCACGTCTGGTTGCAGGTCCTTCCGAAAGCCTCCGGCGTCCCCAAAGAAGATTTGCGCCTTGCCTTGCAGGAGGCAGTCATGCGGCGGCGTCTCGAAAAATATCCAGGCGATTTTCTCGCGCAATACAACCTAGGCGCGCTTCTCGAAGTGCGTGGAAAGTTTCCTGAAGCCGTCGCCGCCTATCGCGCTGCCCTGAAAGCCGATCCCGATAGCGCCACCACCCACAACAGTCTGGCGGCCGCGCTGCTGATGGAGGATCATACCGCCGCCGCCATCGCCGAGCTGCGCGAAAGCCTGCGCCGCAACCCCGGCTACTTGAACGCCCGCTACAATCTGGCGCGCGCGCTGGCCGCCGGCGGCGATCTGAACGGCGCCGCCATTGAATACGCGGCGTTCCTGGCGCGGAAACCCGGTGACGCCGCCGCCCAAGCGGGCTTAGGCACCATCTATTACAAACAGCGGAAATTTACCGAGGCGCTGGCGTGCTTTCGCGAAGCCGCTCGTCTCGATCCGCGCGAAGCCGATATTCAAGCGAACTTGGGAACCCTGCTGGCCATCACCGGCGACTTGCCCGCCGCGCAGCAGGCTTTCGAAGCCGCCTTGCGCATTAATCCCAACCATGCGGCGGCACGTGGAAATCTGGCGCGCGTTCGCGCGGCGCTCGCCGCCAAGCGCTAGAAGTTCTTCAAGACCCGCGCTGCCGGATAATGCCCGCGGGAAAATCCGCCGCTTTCACCACTCCAATGTAGTGATCGGTGAACCGGAGCGCCGGATGCAACTGCACATAGGGCATGTGACAGCCGATGCAGTCGCCCTTTTGTCTTGCATCGGCGTGAGCCGTTTGGTCCGAATGGCATGCGCGGCATTTGCCGTTGTAAAAATCAGGATCGTTCCGTTTCGCGTCCGCATGCGCCGCGTGACAAGTAGTACACGCCAGTTTGCCCGATTGAAAACAGCGGCTCTTCATCAATCGCAGCGGCTGAAACCGCACGTTCTCAAGCGCGGTATCGTTAACGGGCGCCTTCACCCGGTGGCAGTTGCCGCAAAAACGTACCTGCTCGGGAGCGCTGAACTTCCCCGGATTTCCAACTTCACCTATGCCGGTACGTGCATGTTCGCTCGACGCCAGATGGCATCTTTGGCACTGCACGCCCGGAATCACCGGCTCCAGATGGCGAGTAATTGCCGACGCATGGCAGCCGATACACGATTGAAGTTCGCCGTTGTTCTGCCTCACGCCCAGAGCCGCGATCGCGCTGGCGGAGCTGCCGGCCGCTTGTCCGATCGTAATCCCGTACTGTTGCAGTTGCGGAAAATAGCTCACCCGCGATTCGAGCATTCCATTGACGGCCCGTACCAGCGGCGTCTGCCCCTGCGCGCCCGCCCCAAGCACCCATTCAATGACACCATCCGCCATATCATTCCCGCGCCGCGCCGTGACCGCTAATCCGGCGTCCGTTCGATGATAGGTAATCTCATAGCCATCCGCCGATTCATGAAGCTTGCGTCCGGCCGCGTTCCGGGCGAATGCGCTTTCGAGCACCGGAACCATGGCGTGCGCCATCCGCGTGCCCGCGTGCAGCCTGGCTTCTGCCGGATGACAGCTCGCGCATTCCCGCGCATCCGCCGCCGTTAGGCACGCGGAAAGAACAAACGCCAACGCGGCAGCGGACCACCTTATCAAATTGTTCCGATGCTACTACTTCTGTTGCAGCTCTTTCAATTTTTCCAGCATGGCGCGGCCTTCGTCCCGTTTCCCTTCCGCCATCAGCGTTTGGCCGAGCGTATAAATCGCAGCCGCGTTCTTGGGATCTAGCGCTAGTCCTTTCTTCAAAATGCCCTCCGCGTTCGAGTAATTCTGCACTTTGAAATAACACTTGCCCAACAGAATGTAAGGCCCGCTGAAATCCGGGTTCAGCCAAATCGCCCGCTGCAAATCGGCAATGGCAAGATTCCATTTGCCCTGGCGGGAATACGCGTCTCCCCGGCGGTACCAAGCCATCGAAAAATTTGGATCGACTGTCAATTCCGCGTCCAGATCGCCGATCGCCTCATCCAGCCGCCCCCGAAAGATCGCCATTTCCGCTAGTAGGAATCGCGCCTCCGGCAGTCTCTGATCAAGCGCCAGGGCTCGAGTCACTTCCGATTCCGCTTGCGCATCGTAACCTTGCTTGAGCATCATCTGACCCGCCAGCAAATGCCCCGCGGCCGATTTCGGATCCAGTCCGAACAAGCGCGCAAAAGCGGCCTCGGCTTCGTCCTCTTGCTTGCTCTGCAGGTACGCAAAGCCCAACATATAGTTAGCTTCGTTCGAAGCCGGCGCTTTTTTAAGCCACGGAATCGCCTTCGGAGCCTGCGAAAGCATGAAGTAGCTCTGGCCAATCAACAGCACCGACTCAGAATATCGCGGGGTCTTCGGGTCCTCAGTCTTTACGGCCTCTTCCAAAACCGTAATGGCCTCGCCGTACTTCTTCTCTTTGTAGAGATCCACGCCCCGCTGATGGGCTGCGCCGGAAGCGTCGTTCAGCGTCACGAACAGGAACAGCAAGCCCAGCATAGGAAAAGTCTCGAAACCGCTAACGAAAAAATATGATACCGTTTCGTAATAGATCGGTTAGACTAGCACCCAGGTGTTAGTTCGCTGTCCGGCCGCAGCGCCGGACCATGCTCTGTGAGTTAGATGTCTTTCTGCTTCCAAGGAGAAGATATGGTTAGTCTATACGTAAGATGGTCTTACCGCCTTATTCTTGTGGGTTCCTTGTTGCTGGGAGTAGCGGGGGTCGCTAGCGCTCAGCAGGTTTTCGGGAGTATCCTCGGCACCATCACGGATCCCAGCGGTTCCGCAGTCAACAACGCCCACATCACCATCACCGAAGTCAACAAAGGCACTTCCTTCGATGTGACCACCAACGAATCGGGCAATTACACAAAGGGTCAACTGATTCCCGGCACCTACAAGGTGACCATCGAGGCCCCTGGTTTTTCCAAAGTCGTCTCGAACGACATCACCGTCCAGGTCGATCAATCGGCAAGGTATGATGCCTCGCTCCAGGTCGGTAATGTCAGTCAGCAGATAGAAGTGACGGCCGCCGCGCCGCTTCTGCAGACCGATCGTGCCGACGTGTCGCAAGTGTTCACCGCGCAACAGATTTCCGAGCTGCCGAGCATTGGCCGCAATTTGCAGTCATTTGAGCTGCTGAATCCGGGGACCGAAAAGTTGGGCTGGCAGCACGCCTCCGACGAAAATCCGCAAGGCAGCGTCCAGATGGAAGTGAACGGCCAGTTATTCAGCGCTATGGGGTACGAACTGGACGGCACCACCAACCAGGACCCGATTCTAGGCATCATCGTCATCAATCCGACCTTTGATTCGGTCAACAATCTGGAGCAGGCCAATCAGAACTTCGATGCCGAATTCAACTATGTCGGCGGCGGAGTGGCCATCTATTCCACCAAGTCCGGGTCAAATCAGTTTCATGGCGATGCCTTCGAATATCTGCAGGTGAACACTCCCGGTTTCACCGACTTCGGGCGTGACCCGTTCAGCGAGCCAAACGGCGCGCCGCTCTATCGGCAGAATCAGTTCGGCGGTTCTATCGGCGGCCGCATTATCAAGGACAAACTCTTCTTCTTCGGCGACGCGCAATTGAACCGTCAGGCGCAAGGCGGGTCGGTTCTGACCACCGTGCCCACCGCGCGCATGCGTACCGGCGATCTGGGCGAGTATCTTGCCGCCAGCTCAAACTATCAGATCTTCGATCCGGCAACCGGCGATCCTACTACGGGCGTCGGCCGCGTGCCCTTCACCAATAACCTAATTCCGACGTCCCGGCTCACGCCGCAGGCCATGGCGATCATGAACTACTTTCCGCTGCCCAATACCAATGTCGCGGGCACCAGCTATCAGAACAACTACGCCACCAGCGGAGATGTCGCCATCACCGGAAACCTTTGGAATACGCGCTGGGATTACTATCTCGATCAGAAGGATACGTTTTTCGGCCGCTACAGCTACGCCGCATACACGGAGCAGGCCCCCGGCGCATTTGGCGAGTTGGCAGGCGGCCCGAATTTCGGCAACTATGCCGGAAACTCCCAGGCCAAGAATCAAAGCTTGGCCGTCGGATGGACTCACACCGGCAGCCCAACCCTGATCAACGAATTCCGTCTCGGTTGGATGAAGTACCACGTCTTCGACGTGCCGAATGGCTATGGAACCAGTCCGGCTACCGCCGCTGGCATTCCGGGACTGAATTTGGATAGCACCTACACCTCGGGCATGCCCTATTTCGATATACAGAATCCAAACAGTGATGACAGCAAGCTGGGCTATGCGCTGGGCGTTAACCAATGCAACTGCCCGCTCACCGAAACCGAATCGCAGTATCAATTCGTCGATAACGTCACAAAGATCGTAGGCAATCACACCTTCAAGCTCGGGGCTGATCTTCGCTGGGCCCAGAACCTCCGCGTGCCGAGCGACAGTCATCGCGCCGGTGAACTCACCTTCAAGCCGGGTGACACGGGTAGTGTGACATCCGTAGGTGCTGGCGCGGTGGACGGCTTAGCGATGGCATCTTTCCTTCTAGGCGATGTGGATTCGTTCGCGCGGTATGTCAGCGCCAGCACCAATGCGCAGGAACACCAGCGCCGGTTTTTCTGGTATGGCCAGGATACTTGGCGACCAACCTCCAAGCTGACGCTCAATCTCGGCATGCGCTGGGAAATGGTTTTCCCCGAAACGGTCAATGCCGCGGGGAATGGAGCCACGTTGGATCTGAGCAACGGCTTAATGTATGTCTTCGGTGTAAATCAGAATCAACCCTACGGCATCCAGACGATGAACTGGCATAACCTGGCGCCCAGAGTTGGCCTCGCCTACCAGTTCGGTAAGAAGACTGTCGTGCGCGCCGGCTATGGCTGGGCATACAATCTGGGAACGTTCGGATCCACCTTCGGGCACAACGTGACGCAGAATCCACCGGTGTTGACGTATCAGAACAATACGCCAACCAACGCCTTCTCTCCCGTATTCACTCTTGCTTCCGGTCCTCCTCCACCGGCAACCATCAACGTGAGCACGAATGGCACCTTCCCGCTGCCTGCCGGTGTTTCGCCGAAGTTCCGCCCCGCCACCATGACCTTGCCGGTCAACTACACCTACAATGTCGCCGTCCAGCATCAGTTGACCCCTAAGGTCCAGTTGACTGCCGCCTATGTAGGGAACTCATCCCGCCATGGCTTTATCGGGACCGGCCAAACCATTAATCCCAACGAAGCCTTGTTTGTGCCGGGAGTTTCGAACACGAATCTCGACAGGCCTTATTACTCGAGCTTTGGATGGACGCAGGATCTGCAATACTTCTGCGATTGTTCAAATCAGCAATACAATTCACTGCAAACAACCGCTACTGTTAGAGCGCTGGCGGGCTTCACTCTTCAGGGCAGTTACACGTACCAGCGAGAGTGGGGTCCGGGTTGGGCCTACGATTCCAACTATTATTTCATCTATGATCGCCCCGCTGGGCAGGGCTATGACGGCCAGATGCCGCGCCACGAATTGAAATTCAGCCAGAACTTCGAAATTCCCTACGGTCACGGCAGAAAGTTCGGCGCAAACACGAGCAGAGCCGTAGATCTTGCTCTTGGCGGCTGGAATCTTAGCGGTATCACCACCTTTCTAAGCGGCCTTCCCTTCGCGCCCACGCTCGAAAATTATGGGCCCAATACCCAGCCGAATGTCGGGCCTAACAACCGGCCGGATCTGGGAACGGGAAGCGTGTTCTCCGGCGCGCAGGGCAACCGCAATCAATGGTTTGTGGGCGGCGTCGGCTCGGCATTCCTGTTCCCCGCCTCGAACACCTTCGGCAATTACCCTATCAACGTCCTGTTTGGTCCGCATTTCATCGATCAGGACGTGTCGATCTCGAAGGCCTTTCACGTCACCGAACGGCTGGCGTTCACCTTGCGTTTGGACACCACCAATGTCTTCAATCACGCCAACCTGGGTGGGCCGAATTCCGACGTCCAGAGCGCTACCGCGGGCCAGATTACCAGCCTCGCCTTCGGCGGAGGCAACATGCGCAGGCTGCAGTACTCGGGAACCATCAACTTCTAATCGCTACTCGTAGCGCAAAGCCGACACCGGGTTAATGCGCGTGGCGCG
>DASYAX010000333.1:0-22786 GCA_036501045.1 Bryobacteraceae bacterium | reverse complement strand
GAGTACGATCCCGCCGAGTACCCAAGCCTTCTTCGCCCTTTTCTCGCGGGCGAAGCGGACCTCGTGATCGGGTCGCGTTTCCTCGGCGGAGACGCGCCCAAAACGCATTTCTGGCCCACGCTCGCCAATCGCTTGTTGACTGCATTGACCAACATGGCGGCGGGTCTCACGCTCACCGACATGGCAAGCTGCTATAAAGCGTTTCGTACCTCGCTCGCGCGGAGCATTCCTCTTCGCGAGGACCGCTTCGGTTTCGACGCCGAGCTACCCATTAAATTCGCGCAGCGCGGGGCGCGTATCTTGGAAGTTCCCATCCACTATCGCCGGCGCGGCTATGAGCAAGGCAAGAAAATTCGTCCTCGCGATGGAATTTCCCTGTCCTGGACGATCCTGCGTACCGGCTTGCGGCGGGATGTTTACGTCGATCGCGGGGCCGGAATGCTCCGTGCGATGGAAGATGCCCGGCGCTTCAATCGCTGGATGGCCGACACGGTATCGCCCTTTATCGGCAGCCGAGTCCTCGAGATCGGCGCGGGAATCGGTAATCTGACGCGCTTGCTTTCTTCAAACGATCGCCAATACACCGTCACTGATGTCGATCGCGAATATCTCAGGCGCCTCAACGGCCTGCTCGGCCATCGCCGCAACGTGAGCGCGGCGCTGTGCGATCTTGCGAAGCCCGAAGATTTTCAACCGTTCCGCGGGCGCATGGACACCGTAGTTTGCTTAAACGTCCTCGAACACATCGAAGACGACAAGACGGGATTACGTAACATCTATTCGGCGCTGGCCCCCAACGGTCGCGCCGTCATTCTGGTACCTCAGGGAGCCTCAGCGTTCGGAACATTTGACGAGGTGCTCGGTCACTGCCGCCGCTATTCAAGGACGGAATTAACCGAAAAGATGGGGGAAGTCGGCTTCCGCGTCGAGCATCTCCTTGAGTTCAACCGCGCCACTTACCCCGGCTGGCTGCTGAATGGAAAGCTTTTGCGGCGCCGCGCACTGAGCCGTTCCCAACTCGCCATTTTCGATCACTTCGTGCCGCTGCTACGCCGCGTCGACCGTTTTCTTCCCTGGCCTCCCGCCTCGCTGATTGCAATCGGCGTCCGTGAGAAATAACGGCCGGGCGATCGTTCAACCGGATGTCCCGCGTTTTGCGGTTACCGCCAGTTGCCCGGCCAATTCATTGCTGATTCGAATCCGTTCCCGCTTTCCCGCGATGCGAACCAGCAGAGAAGCGTTCGGAATTCTCTGTTCAATCGTCAGCGTGACCTGAGGCAATAAGTTCAAACGCTCCAGTTCTCGGAGCGCCGCCGCATCTCGGTCGCCGACGCTGCTGACGATGGCGGGTTCGCCAACCGGCCATTGCAACAACGGCACCTCATCTCGAGATGGAGCGACCTCATGTTTCTGTGGAATCACGTGGCCATGAGGATCGATCTCCGGGTCGCCCAGCAACGCCGCCACCCGGTCTTCAAAGCGCTCTGAGATGAAATGCTCCAACCGTTCCGCCTCTTCATGAACCTCGTCCCACGAATACTTGAGAACGTCGTGGAGAAATAGCTCCAGGAGCCGGTGATGGCGCACCAACTCCCAGGCGCGCTGCTTGCCCGCCCTGGTCAGCTTGGCGCCATGATGTTTCTGATACAAGACTAGCGGCGGACGATGAGATGCCAGCTTTTGCAGCATGCCGGTGACGGAGGCGGCTCTTACTCCCAGATGGCCGGCCAGATCGTTGCTCGTCACTTGCCCCTGCTGACTCCCACCGAGCTCCAAAATGGCTTTGAGGTAATCGTCTACCGATTCGGATGTTGCGGAAACAAGAGGCTTAGCCACCACTAACCAAATATACAAGGCAGGCCATTGTTTTTAGCCGTTCGCTTTGTAATGATATTTAGGCATGCCTAAATATATCTCTTGCTGGTTGCTATCCGTGGGGCTGCTCTGCGCCCAGGGCGAGACGACCAGCGCTATCGTCGGCCAAGTGACTGATCGAACGGAGGCGGGAATTCAGTCCGCCACGGTAACGATCAAAAGGCTGGACAATGGGCTGGTCAGGAGCGCAAAGACGGATGCCGCCGGCCGCTTTAGCTTTCCGCAGTTGCAGCCGGGAGCCTATTCGGTCAAGGCCGAGGCCACGGGTTTTGAATCAAAACAAGAAGCCTCGGTCTTTTCGGGGCTCGGACAAAAGCAGACGGTCGATTTCAGGCTAGCCTTAGCAAAATCGCGGCAGATCGTCGAAGTAAACAGCGAGGCTCCGCTGGTCGATACGCAGAATCCCAATACCACGGCAACCCTGAACAGCCAGTCGCTCGAAAATCTTCCCAATCCAGGCGGCGATTTGACTTACCCGTTGCAGTTCGCCGCCGGCGCGCTCATCAATACAGCCGGAAGCTCGAACGATTTTGTCGGCGGCCAGAATGGCTACGGGAACGTGCAGTTTAACGGGCTCCCCGCGCTCGCCAACGGTTATGTGGTTGACGGCTTGGAAACGAATGACCCGCTCACCAACCTCAATAGCGGTCTTTCCACCAACCTCGTGCTAGGGCTGAATTCGATTTCCGAGGTCACCATCAATACGCTCTCCTATGCGGTCGATCAAGGCCGATATGGCGCAGCCCAAGTGAATTATGTGACTAAGTCCGGAACAAATCGCTTACATGGCAATTTATACGAGTTATGGAACGGATCCAGGTTCAACGCCGCCAATTATTTCACCAACGCCACGCCCGGTAATCACCAGCCGCGCTCGACCGTAAATCACTTTGGAGGGAGCCTTGGCGGTCCCATTCTGCGCGACAAGCTGTTCTTCTTTTTTGATACCGAATGGGTACGAATTGCCCTGCCGATTGTTACCGCAACCACCGTGCCTACGGCCGCCTTTCAATCCTACGTCCTCGAACAGCTTCCGCTTGGGGGAAGGGATGCCGTTACGGGATCGATCTATCAGCCAGCTCCGCAATTGGTTCCCTTTTATCAAAAAATGTTTTCGCTCTACGGAAATACGAACGGCACGCCTCTGCCGGTTGAGGGTTGTCCTTTTAACAGTGATGGAACGCCAGCCAGTGAGAATCCTCCTAACGGAAACGGTTGCGCCAACCGCCGCAGCGTTTCGCAATCGAGCGACGATCATGAGCAGGTGCAAACCGCGCGCATCGATTACAACATCAACGAGCGGAATACCTCCTGGTACCGGTTTCAAGCCGATACCGGCACGCAAGCCGCGTACACGGACCCTATCAACCCGCTCTTTGATGCCGTGTCGCCACAACCCCTCTATTCATTCGCGGCCGGCTACACGCATCTTTTCACGCAGAACCTGGTGAATTATTTCAATCCCGCTTTCTCGTGGTATCAGAGTTTGTTCGGCCCAACGGATCTCGGCAAAACGCTGGCGGCCTTTCCTATCGTGCTTGAAGGTAACGGCGCCAATGCGCCATTTACCACGCTAGGAGGCCTCGACAACACCTGGGTACAAGGCCGGCGAGCCGCACGCTTCCATGTCAATGACAATCTGGCCTGGAGCCTCGGTGCGCATGAGCTTCGATTCGGCGTGAACTCGAGAGTGTTGCGCCTCAACGACTATGACTTCGCACAGGGATCGGTACCCCTGGTGACTTATACGACCCTGCCGCAATTCATTTACGGGGTTGCCTCCACCGCTACGCAGACGTTTCCGTTAGCTGACTCGCAGCCCTTCAACTTTGTCAATCTGGATATCTACGCACAGGATACCTGGAAAGTAATTCAAAAACTAACCTGGACCTTCGGCATTCGTGATACTTACAACTCCAATCCGCTGAACCCGCATAACGCGATAGCGCGTCTTCCCGGATCGTTCGAAGCGATTTCTCATGACCTGAACCAGCCATTGAACGCCCTGCTTCAGACTCACGACGGAACCGTCTTTCAATCGACGCCGCTAGCCCTATTACAGCCGCGCACGGCCATCGCCTGGCAGCTAAGGCCGAAAACCGTTTTGCGGACCGGCTTTGGATTGTTCAGCGATCTCTTACCTGGAAGCATCGCGGACCTGGTGGGCACGAATCCTCCCTATTCGAAAACGTTTCAGGGCGGTCTCTTGGGAACCGTTGGGGGGACGGCCCTCGCTCCGGGAGTGCCGGACAGCGCCGTGGACGCTGCGGCGAACGCCAATCGGACATTCCTCTCCGGTTTTGGACAAGGTCAACGGTCTTGCGCTTCCGCGCTGGCCGACCCGGCCACCTGCCTTCAGCCGGTGGCCATCACCGCAGTGCCCGATGGTAAGCTGCATGCGCCTTACTTTATGCAATGGAGCTTCGCGCTGGAGCGGCAAATTGGCAACACTGCCAAGCTGCGCGCGCAGTATGTGGGCACCCGCGCCGTGAACCAGCCGTATCTCACGCAAGTAAACGGCTACCAGACGGTGTGTCAGGGTTGTTTTGCGCCCTTCCCTTATGGCCAACCGCTGGATGCCCGTTTTGGAGCGGTGACCCAGCTAAGCACCGGCGCAAATAGCCACTACAATGGCTTGCAACTGACGGCCGAGCAGCGCATGACTCGCGGTCTCCAGGTACAAGCGAACTACACCTGGAGCCATTGCCTGGATACCGTTTCGAACGGCGGATTTCTGCAGTTCTCCTCCGGCGGAATCCTTTCGCCTTTGCCGGGTGACCTGTCACGGCAGTATGGCTCCTGCGATTACGACGTTCGGCATAACATCACTGCCAATTACACCTATCAACTGCCGCTCCACGTACAGGGCCGTCTGCTAGGCTACGCGGTAAATGGCTGGCAGATTTCAGGCAGTGTGTTCTGGCACAGCGGTGTTCCCTTTTCCGTGTTGAGCACGGCGTACTCGGCGAATGGCAACGGCATCGTGCAGGGCAGTGGTCCGCAGTTTGCGAGCGTAGTGGGCGGCGCCTCGCTCTATGCGCACAATCCGATCGCTGGAATTACCCAACCCGGCACGATTCAGTGGCTCAACCCCAATGCCTTTGTCTCTGCCGTCGATCCTCGAACGGGCGGCTGTACCGGGGGCGACACTCCGCTGACCTGTCAATTCGGCGATCTGGGCCGGAATTCGTTGCGGGGCCCAGATTTCACCTGGAGCGACTTCTACGTCTCGAAGGTTTTCTCTGTAAGCGAGCGCCTAAAGCTTCGCATCGAGGGTCAGTTTTTCAACGTGTTCAATCATCCGAACTTCGCGCTTCCTTCGATGGTTCTGGCCGGCATTCCAGGCGTCCCATCCACGCTGACCGGCTTTGGCGCTCTGACTTCCACCACCTCCCCTCCAAGCGGCTTGCTGGGTGTCGGACTAGGCGGCGACAATTCGCCCCGCATGATCGCCTTTCAGGCGAAATTTGAGTTTTAGCCAAGCCTCAGCGGTTCGAATAGTTCAATTCGTAAAAGCGCCGGTATTCGCCGCTTTTGATTCGTGCCATCCAAGCGGAATTGTTCCGGTACCACTCGATGGTCGCCGCTAATCCCCGGTCGAAATCCATCAGCGGCTCCCAGCCGGTTTCTCGCGTCAGCTTGTGGTTCGTTAGCGCATAGCGCCGGTCGTGGCCCGGGCGGTCCGCTACGCGCGCAATCAGCGTTTCCGGCCGGTTGGTAGCTTTCAAGATTCGCCGCACCACTTCGAGATTCGGAAGCGAGCAGTTTCCGCCCACATTGTAGACTTCTCCGGCGCGGCCCTTTTCGAGCACCGCCCGAATCGCGCGGCAGTGATCCTCTACATACAGCCAATCGCGAACCTGCTGGCCATCTCCGTAGACGGGCAGCAGCTTCTCTTCGAGCGCGTTCGAGATCATCAACGGGATCAGCTTCTCAGGAAATTGATAAGGCCCGTAGTTATTCGATGCTCGCGTCACTGAGATATTCAGCTTGTACGTGACGTAATAAGACAGCGCCAACAGGTCGGAGCCTGCTTTCGACGCCGAGTACGGGCTGCTCGCGCGCAGCGGATAGCTCTCATCCGCTTCGTTTGGTGCGTCAATGCTTCCGTAGACTTCGTCCGTCGACACGTGAACGAACCGCGCCGTCTTGTGGCGCCGCGCGGCCTCGAGTAGCGCGAACGTTCCGTTCAAATTGGTCTGGATTACCGGAGCAGGGGAGTGAATACTGCGATCTACATGCGATTCCGCGGCAAAATGAACAACCGCATCCGGCGACTCGCCTGCAAACAAATTCTCCAACGCTTTCTCATCGCCGATATCGGCCTTCACGAAGCGGTAACCCGGGTGGTTCGCCACGGCTTCTAGATTTTCCGGATTCCCGGCGTAGGTCAGCTTGTCCAGATTGACAATCCGCTCGGCCCAGCCCTCCTGTAAGGCCAGCCGTATGAAACACGAGCCAATGAAGCCTGCCCCGCCCGTGACTACCAGCTTCATTTGTGCTGCAACTCCCAATCGTAGGCGATAGCGGTGTCGTTGTGTGGAATGCGGCCCTCGTCCTTCGGGTCGTATATCCGGTTCGTTAAGTAAACCAACACCGACGGCTGCTCGCCAATCACCTTGTAGCCATGTGCGACGCCGGGCGGAATGAGCACCTGCCAAGGCCGCAGCGTGCCGAGATATAACGTGTTCTTCAGCCCGAATGTGCTCGACCCGCGCCGCAAATCCACCAACGCCACTTGCAGCAGCCCAGCGGCCGGTACCCAGTAATCGGTCTGAAATTTATGAAAGTGAAAGGCCTTGATGATGCCCGGATAGTTGAAGGCCGCCGATACCTGGCTAGTCGCAGCGGGAAAGTTCGCCACCAGCCCCTGACCGAAGCGGGCGACCTCGAGGAAATAACCGCGATCGTCCGGCCACAACGGGAACAGTCTCAGTTCCACTCCGGAGATGAGATCACGGCTCTCCGGCGCGAGAATGACCTTTCCGATCCCCGGCGGCGCCACCGGAATGGCCAATTCAACACCCGATTCAAGCGCACCCAGCACCGTCGTTGTGGCGCTCATGAGTGCTGCTGCCCTCCGGCTACCACCGCGCCGCTTGTTCGATCGTGTTTTGTATCGTAGACCAGGTTTGCGGCCCTTTGCAGCGATTCAAATGTCCCGGCGTCGGTCCACCAACCCTCCAGATAGTTAAAGGTCATCGAGGCCTCGGCGATATACGCGTTGTTGACGTCGGTAATCTCGAGCTCCCCACGGGCGGAGGGCTTCAGTGTGCGCGTCTTGTCGAATACCGTCTCGTCATACATGTAGATGCCGGTCACCGCGAAATTCGATTTTGGCCGCGCGGGCTTCTCTTCGATGCCAACAATGCGATCGCCCGCTATCTCCGCTACGCCGAAACGCTCGGCATCGTCGACTTCTTTCAGCAGAATCTTCGCTCCTCGCTCCTGCTTCTCGAAATCCCGCACCGCGCCGGCGATCGAGCCTTCAATAATGTTGTCACCCAGGATGACGCAAATCCTGCTTCCTTCCGCGAAGTGCTCAGTCAACGCCAACGCTTCCGCGATGCCGCCCTCGCCTTCCTGATAGGTGTAATTGATATGCTTCAAGCCGAATTCCTTGCCGTTCGCCAACAACCGTAGGAAATCGCCTGAATTGCGGCCGCCGGTGACAATCATGAGGTCTTTGATTCCCGCATCCACCAACGTCTGGATCGGATAGTAGATCATCGGCTTGTCAAATATCGGCAGCAGATGCTTGTTAGTGATCTTCGTCAGAGGAAACAAGCGGCTCCCTGTGCCGCCGGCCAGTACAATGCCCTTCATAAACTCCCGATAGTAACAAGTCGACCTCGCTGCGGCGGACCCATCAGTTTAGTTTGAGGCTCGACTTTGGATCGGGTTGGGCGGCTCGCGGTACCCTTCCTTTCAGCCGGCGTTGTACCTGCCGGAAAACGAGCAACAGCAAGGCCAAAATCGCGGCTCCTTGATAGGCCAAGCGGGGAGGAGCGGAGCTGCCCAACGCCACGATGAGCAGAACCACCAGCACCAGAGCCAGCACGGCAGTCCATACCGTCATGGACGACTTGCGGGCGGCCCTGTGCCGCTTCTCGCGCTCTTGATACTTCATCATCTCGTCCTATGATTGAGTATAAGAAAAATTTTCAGGCGCTGAATTCAGCCTCAATTCACCAATTTGTAACGTGATTGTAATGAATACTCGATTACTCTGTTCCTGAGGATTGTTGCAACTGGATTAGCTCATGAGAAAAATAGCCCTTGTCGAAGACGATGCCGATTTGTACGCCCTGGTGAAGTACAACCTCGAGAAGGAGGGGTTTGCGGTGGTTGGCGCGCAGACCGGAAGAGGCGTGACGGACCTTTGCCGCCGGGAGAAGCCCGATTTGATCTTGCTCGACATCATGCTGCCCGACGCGGACGGCCTGGAGATCTGCAAGAGCATCCGTCAACATCCCGAACTGGCGCACATACCAGTCATTTTCCTGACCGCCCGCGCTTCCGAAACCGATCGGATTGTGGGCCTGGAGCTCGGTGCCAACGACTACATCGTCAAGCCCTTCTTTGTTCGTGAG
Organism: Bryobacteraceae bacterium; assembly: GCA_036501045.1. Taxonomy (GTDB): domain Bacteria; phylum Acidobacteriota; class Terriglobia; order Bryobacterales; family Bryobacteraceae; genus Bog-105. Next base: position 14,318 of record DASYAX010000333.1, on the reverse strand, counting down.
TTGGTCGCTCGGATCAAGATTCAGTTCCGTGGCCAGACCAGCGCCAGCCGCGTCTTGAAAGCCGCCTCCCTCGAGTTGGATCGCAGCAGTTGCGAAGTACGGCTGGACGGCTCGCCACTCACCCTGACCGCGACCGAGTTCCGCCTTCTGGAGTTCTTGATGAGCCGGCCAGGCGTGGTCTTCAGCCGCGAACAGCTATTGGATGCCGTTTGGGGCCATGATCGGGCAGTGACCGACCGGACGGTGGATGTATACATTCTGCGCCTCCGCCAGAAAATCGAAGGCGACCCGGCAAACCCGCTACTGATTCGTTCTGTGCGCGGATTCGGCTACAGCTTCAACAGCGCCGCCCAGCAGGAAGAGGCCGAGCAAAGGGCTGCGGTTTTTGCCCAATAGCTCTGCCCTAACTCCGGTAAATCAGCTTGTCGCCGGCGAAGCGACGATCTTCGCTGCGCTCGCAAACCAGGCCCAGAACGGTCACAAAGACCTGGGCGGCGAGCATGATCAGGCAGATTGTCATGTTTGTGCTTGAGCAAACAGGAGACCAACCTCATCCACCCATAAGTAAATGAAAACAAGCGAGCAATCCGGAAATGAAACGCACCGCTAGTTTCGTTTCGGAAACCATGGTTCAGCACGGTTCAGGAAGAGATTGTGGCCCGCCCGCGCTCATTCTATTCCTGGCGTAGGAGGGCGACCACGTCGTCTACCGTGATGACGCCGATTAGCTCTTCCTTCTCATCGATGACCGGAAGCGTGAGCAGGTTATATTTATCGAACATTTCCGCCACACGGTCTTGCTTTTCATGAGGCTGAATGGAAAGCAGCGGATCGATGGCGAACTCCTGCAGCGGAGTGTCGCCGGCGGCAAAAAAGAGCTTCGCCACCGGCACGGTCGCGCGCAGCCGATTGTGCGGATCAACCAGAAAAATATTGTGGAGGTCCTCAATCATCTCCTCGTTTTTCTTCAGCTCCCGTATGGCGCTTTCCACAGTGGCGGTCTCCGGCAATGCTAGAAAGCCCGTATCCATCAGACCCCCGGCCGTGTCGTCCCGGAATTCGCGAAGTTCCTCGACATCTTCTTTTCCTTCCGGCTCCATTTCCTCTAAAATCTGCTCCGACTGCTCATCTTCCAAATCATTGAGCACGTCCGCGGCCTCAGAAGGTTCCATCTCTTCAAGGATCTGGGCGGCTTTATCGGCCCGCAGCGACTCGATAATGCTGGTTTGCATTTCGGGATCGACTTCGCTGAGCAGCTCGGCGGCGGTTTCGGCATCCACCGTGTTGAAGATCGCAGTGCGGTCTTCGTGGCCCAGATTTTCGATAATGTCGGCGAGGTCGGCAGGGTGCATGCCCTCCAGCAATTTGTTGGAGATATTCAGACGTACGCGCCGCTGTGCATCCGCCTCCAATATGTTGCAGAATTCCCAGCGGATCGAATGAGGCTGAATCCGATTCTGCACCGCGCGAATGGCCGAAGGCGAAACGATGCCTCTCAGCACGCGCCGCAGAATGGACCGCAGGCCGATATCGATCTCCAGAATATGCAGCACCTCGCTGCCGTCTTCGTGCTCCTTGAGGAACGTGACGTCGTTGACCCGTACCACCTTGCGGCCTAGTGCATCGATGATCTGCTGATCGAGCAGGTCGCGCACCATGCGCAGCATATATTCGTCGGAATGGTACGGTGTCAGCAGCTCGTCTTTCAGATGGATGCCATCCGCCGCGATGGTTTTGATCTGGTCATAGCGGATACTGAGCCAGCCGGGCCCGGCGCCGACCAGAAAACGATCTACCCGAACCGGATCGATCAGCGGCACCAGAGCGGCGTCCCGCAGCGTGCCGATGCGGCGGCCTTTCAGGTCGTAAACCTTCAGGCCGAGCAGTTCGGTCAGGTAAAAGATCTCCTCCGCCATACGTTACGTGCGCCGTCGAAGCCTGCGGCGCTGCCCCATCTTAGCGCGAGAACAAGCCGCCGCTTGGCATACTACACTGGGGGTTTCCTCCGGCCCTTAGGTGCGCAATTCCAGCAGTCTTGAAAATCCTTCCGGCGTTCCCGCCAGGCACACCGCGAAGAATTTCTTCGCGAAACGGGGCATACTGTCGCAATCTCATCCGAATTATGAGTACCGGCCTGGGCAACTGGAAATGGCCGAGGCCGTGGCGGCCGCGCTGGCGGAAGGCCGCCACTTAATCGTCGAAGCGGGGACCGGAACGGGCAAGACCCTGGCCTACTTGGTCCCGTCGATACTATCGGGCAAGCGCGTCGTCATTTCCACCGGAACCAAAGCGCTGCAGGAGCAGCTTTATTTCAAAGATTTGCCTTTTCTGCAGTCATTGTTCGCCCGTCCCATCGCCGCCTGCTACATGAAAGGGCGCGCAAATTATCTGTGCCGGCAGAAAGTGTACGATGCCGAGCGCGAGCCGATGCTCTCCGGCCTCGAAGAGATCGGCGATTTCCGCGTGATCCGCGATTGGGAAAAAACCACCTTAACGGGAGATCGCAGCGAGCTGCGCGAGATCCCGGAGTCGAGTAGCGCCTGGTGGAAGCTCGATGCGCGCAGCGATAATTGCGCCGGGCAGAAATGCCAGCAATTTGAGAGGTGCTTTATCACCGAAATGCACCGGCGCGCGGTCGAGAGCGACATCATCATCGTGAATCATCACCTCTTTTTCGCCGACTTGGCCGTGCGCGAGCAGTCTCCATTTGGCGCGATCCTTCCCGAATATGCCGCCGTAATCTTTGACGAGGCGCACGAAATCGAGGATGTCGCCGGGCAATATTTCGGCATGAGCGTCAGCAATCTGCAGGTGCAGGAACTAGTCAAAGATACCGCGGCGGTGGCGCGTCGCAAGCTCTTCGCCACGCCCGATCTCGATCGCGGCCTCATTCACTTAGGCGACCGCGGCGAAGAGTTCTTCCGTTTATTTCCGCAGGAAGGACGGCAGGGTTTTCGCGATCACGAAGCGTTTCGGGCGCGGCATGAGGACGAGTATAGTGAATTGCTACGCGCTCTCGACATCTTGGCCGCAAAACTGGAACTCGTCGAGGGCGCGCTCGAAGATACGTTGCCTCTGGTGCGCCGTGCCAGGCTGATCCAGCAGGGACTACGCTTCTGGCTGGAGTTTCCCGATGCGGCCTACGTCTACTGGGTCGAACGGCGCGGCCGCGGGTTGTATTTGCAGGCCACCCCGATCGATATTTCGCAAGCCTTGGCGACCCGGCTTTTCGACAAAGTGGAATCGGCGGTTCTGACCTCGGCAACGCTGGCGGTGGCGGGCGAGTTCTCCTACACGCAATCGCGTTTGGGACTGCCGAATGCCCGCACACTGCGGATCGAGAGCCCCTACGATTACGCGAGACAAGTGCTGTTTTACGTTCCCCCGCATTTGCCTGACCCGCGGCAGCCCGAGTTTGCCTGGCGCGCGGCGGACGTGGTCGAGCAAGTAGTGGAAGCCTCGCGAGGCCGGGCTTTTGTTTTATTCACCAGCTACGCGCAGATGCGGCAAGTCTATACATTATTGAAGTCTCGGCTGGATTATCCGCTGTTTCTGCAAGGTGAATCTCCGCGCACGGCTTTGTTGGAGGCGTTTCGGTCTACGCCCGGCGCGGTGCTGTTCGGAACCTCCAGCTTCTGGCAGGGAATCGACGTGCAGGGCGAACAACTAAGCTGTGTGATCATTGACCGGCTGCCATTTGCCGTGCCAACCGACCCCGTAGTCGCCGCGCGCGCCGAGGTCATTCGTCAAGCGGGCGGCAATGCTTTCTACGATTACCAGGTTCCACAGGCCGCGCTGACCCTGAAGCAAGGCTTTGGCCGTCTGATTCGTGGCGCCGCCGATCGCGGCGCCCTGGTGTTGCTGGATAATAGGATTACCAAGCTGCCGTATGGGCGAGTATTTTTCGAAAGCCTGCCGCCCTACCGGCTCACCAGCAAAATAGAGGACGTGCAAAAGTTTTTCCATGTTTGAGATTTTCGTAGAGCACACCTTCGCCGCCGCGCATGCGCTTCGCAACTACAAGGGGAAGTGCGAAAACGTGCATGGGCATAACTATCGCGTGCAAGTGGGTCTGGAGGGTTCCGAGCTCGATGAAACCGGATTATTGTTCGACTTCGCTGAGTTGAAGAAGCGTCTGCGTGCGACCAGCGAATACCTGGATCACCAGTTCATCAACGAGCTGAAGCCGTTCGACCAGGTGAATCCGTCAGCCGAGAACATCGCTCGATTCATTTACGACGAGATTCAGCGCGAGCTCAAAACGGCGTCGCTGGCCTATGTGCGAGTATGGGAAACCGATACGTCCTGCGCGGTTTACCGGCCTTGAAATTCCACGATTAGCGGCCGAAGAAAGCCGCGTTTTTCTGGGCGAAATCGTTCCACTTTTCGGGAAGATCGTCCAGCGCGAAGATGGCGGAAACCGGACAAACCGGGACGCAGGCGCCGCAATCGATGCATTCCACCGGGTCGATGTACAGCATTTCCTCGGTTTCGAACTTCTCGGCGTCCTTCTTGGGATGAATACAGTCCACCGGGCAGGCGTCGACGCAGGCGGCGTCCTTGGTTCCGATGCACGGTTCGGCAATTACGTAAGCCATCTTAACTCTGATTCCTGACTATCAACTTTTACAATTAGCATATCGGGTGATAGACCGCCAAACGCGCATCAGCGAGCGGCCTGTTTGGACGATTGAAGGGAAGGCTGGGTCATTTTCTGGGCTTTCATTGTGGGTAGCTGCGCCGCCACGTACAATGGCGAGTGATGATCCCGAAAGTGCGCAAAGCCGTATTTCCGGCCGCCGGTTTAGGAACCAGGTTCCTTCCCGCGACCAAAGCGCAGCCGAAAGAAATGCTGCCGGTTGTCGACAAGCCCTTGATTCAATACGGCGTCGAAGAGGCGATACATTCCGGCATCCAAAACATCATCATTGTGACGGGGCGCGGCAAGTCTTCGATTGAAGACCATTTCGATGTCAGTTTCGAACTGGAGCAATTGCTCGAATCGAAGGGCAAGATCGACTTGCTTTCCATGGTCCGCGGCATCTCAGACATGATCGACGTCTCCTACGTGCGGCAAAAAGAGGCTCTGGGGTTGGGACATGCCATTTTGCGCGCCAAGGAACTGATCGGCAACGAGCCGTTTGCGGCGATCCTCTCCGATGACGTGATTGCTTCCGAAACCCCTTGCGTCCGCCAACTCCTCGATGTTTACGAGTACTATGGCGCATCGGTGCTCGCCCTGATGGAAGTGCCGAAAGACATGATCTCGGCGTACGGCGTGGTCGACGCGGAGCCGGTCGGGGATAACGGGCGCGGCAACCGGCTCTTTCGTATCCGCAACATGGTGGAGAAGCCCAAAGCGGCCGATGCCCCGTCGAATTTGGCCATTATCGGCCGCTACGTTCTTACGCCCGAAATCTTTACCTGCGTGGAATCGATTGAGCCCGGCAGCGGCGGCGAAATTCAGCTTACCGACGCCTTGAAGTTCATGCTGCGGAATCGCCCCATCTATGGCTTGAAGTTCGAAGGCACGCGCTATGACGCCGGCGATAAACTCGGCTTTTTGAAAGCGACCGTGGAGTTCGCGCTTGCCCGCCACGATCTTGGCCAGCCGTTCCGCGAATATCTGAAATCGTTGTGCATTTCCTGAGTAGACCGCTCGCCGTCGCATTGCTTGCCGCTGGCAGTCTCGCCGGGGCACAGGAGATCCCCAAAACCTATGGCCAACCGCCAGTGCCGCGTGTAGTGGCCTATGTCGAACTGTCTCTCAAGAACGGCGATCTCGCATCGGCACAAGCTCTCGCGGCGCAGTATCGCCGGCTCAATGGCGATACGCCGGAGGCCCTCGAAGCGCTGGGCTGGGTGGCTCGGGGTGAGTTAGCTGCCGGACAATTCGATCAGGCGTTGAAGGACGCCGAAGAAATCAAACGCAGCAGCCAGGCTGCACTGAGCACCCGTAGGTTGGATGCCGAACCACAGTTGCCACTGGCTCTGGGAACGGCCTACGAGGTAGAGGCGGAATCGCTCTTTGCACAACACAAACGCGCCGATGCCCTCCAACTCTTGCAGAAGGCGCTGCGGACTTGGCGTGGCACTTCGCTGGCGGACCGCCTGCAAAAGAACATCAATGAGATGACTCTCGAAGGGCGGCCAATGCCGCTCCTGCGGGAGCCCGCTTGGATTGGAGCGAAGCCTGTACCGATCGCCGCGCTGCACGGCAAAGTCCTGCTGCTTTTCTTCTGGGCCCACTGGTGCGCGGACTGCAAAGCCGAAGCGCCGGTCATCGCCAGGCTCGTAACGGATTTGGAGCCGAAAGGGCTCCGGGTTGTCGCGCCCACCCGCCTCTACGGCTACACGGCCGCCGACGATCACGCTGCGCCCGCCGAGGAAACTGCCTTTATCGCCAAAGTGTTCGAGCGCTACTATTCGAATATTCCGAAACCGCAGATTCCATTAGACACGTCGAACTTCCAGCGTTTCGGAGTCAGCACCACACCAACCATCGTCGTGGTCGATCGCCGTGGCGTCGTAAAGCTCTATCATCCGGGCGTCATGGACGAAGCCTCGCTGCGTGCCGTGATTGAGCCGCTGCTGTCCGAAGGCCCCAAGGAAACGGCCACGCGATGACTGTGGGAGATAATTTTTAACATGAAGATTCGAACCGCCCTGCTCACGCTTTCGTTGGCCTGCTGCTGGACAGTGTGGGGCGCGCCCCAAAAAACCACCATTAAAGTGGAGGTGACGAATCAGTTCCATAAACCGGTCGAGAACGCCGAGGTGATTTTGGATTTTCTTGGTTCGCGCCAGGTCACGAAAATGGGCAGACACAAGCGAATCCATTGGGAAGTACGCACCAACCAGGAAGGGTTCGCCCATTTCCCGCCCATTCCGGAGGGAACGGTGCAGCTCCAGATAAACCACAAGAGTTATCAGACGTACGGCAAGAAGGTGGACGTAGCCGGCGAAGAGCAAGAGGTGGACATCATGCTGGAGCCGCCGCAAAAGCAGTACAGCGCGCATCCGCCTTTAAAACCGGCGGATGCGCCGAAATAGCGCCTCTATTTAGCGCGCTCGAGCGCAATGGCCTCAATCTCGATATGTACATCGCGCGGTAAGCGCGCGACTTCCACGGTGGTGCGTGCCGGCGGCACCGGACTGAAGTAGCTCCCGTAAGTTTCGTTCATTTCCGCAAAATCACCCATATTCTTGAGAAAAACGGTTGTCTTCACAACATCCGCGAGCGTCAACCCTGCGCCCTCCAGCACCAGCTTCAGATTCTCAATGACGCGCAGGCACTGCCCTTGGATAGAGCCGGTGACCAGTTCTCCCGTCTGTGGATCGGCGGGAATTTGTCCGCTGATAAAGACAAATCCGTTGGCCCGGATGCCAGGCGAATAAGGTGCGGCCGGCTTCGGCCCGTTCTTCGGTGTGATCGGTTCTTTCATTGCTCTATTTTGCACCGGGCAGGCGTAGCGTTCCGACAAGATCCTGTACTGCGCCAACTTGCAGCCGCTGCAAAACCCGGTCAAGCTCTCCAGCGACGCGTTCAGCAGCGCGCGGATCCACGAAATTAGCAGTTCCCACCTCGACGGCGCTGGCGCCCGCGATTAGGAACTCCGCCGCATCCTCACCGCTTGCGATCCCGCCCATCCCGACCACCGGAATCCTAACCGCCTGTGCGGCTTCGTAAACCATCCGCAGTGCAATGGGCTTGATGGCTGGTCCCGAGAGGCCTCCGAAACCGGCGCCGATGCGCGGCCTTCGGCTCTCAACATCGATGGCCAGCGAAACGAACGTGTTGACCAGCGAGAGAGCATCGGCGCCTGCCTCCTCAGCCGCGCGCGCGAATGGCTCAATACGGGCCACATTCGGAGAAAGCTTCACCATCAGCGGCCGCCGCTTAGCCAAGGCGCGCACACGCCGCACTAGCGTCCCGAGCAAAGCGGCATCGCTCGAAAAGAAGATTCCTCCTTCTTTCGTGTTCGGGCAGGAGACATTTAACTCATAAGCCGCGACACCTTCGGCGTCTTCGAGCTGGCGCACCACTTCGAGGTAATCGTCAATGGCGTAGCCAAATACATTGGCGACGACTGGAACGGAATAGGTGCGCAGCTCAGGGAGTTTGTCGCGAATAAAGGCCGCGACTCCGACATTCTGCAGACCCACAGAGTTCATCATCCCGGCCTGCGTATGCCACAAACGCGGTGCGGGATTGCCTGCTATCGGTTCGCGCGAAAGACCTTTGGTGACGAATCCGCCCAGCTTGTTCAGGTCGGCCAGCTTGGCGAATTCGATCCCGTACCCGAACGTCCCCGACGCGGCCAGCACGGGATTGCGCAGCGGTATGCCGCACAATGTGGTCGCGAGCCGCTGGTCCGCCATTCAGTTTGCAGCCTGGCTCGTCACCGCTTCCATCGCCGCCAATTTCCCGGCTAGCTGCCGGATGAGTTCCCACGTCTCGCGGACATCCTGCTCCGTAGTTTGAAAATTACCGATAGCGAAGCGCAATACGAACCGCCCGTTGAGCACCGTATGCGAAAGGAAGGCATGCCCGCTCGCGTTGATCTCAGCCAGCAGGCGCTGATTCTGTTCGTTCCCGCCGCGGTAGCGAAAACAGACGAGCGACAGAGGCACCGGCGCGCAGACTTCGAAATTCTCGTCTGCTTCAATAAGCCCTTTCAGCAGTTGCGCCAAACGGAGCGCTTCCCGCAAGAGTCCGATCACGCCCGCATGCCCGTAGTAGCGGAAAACATACCAGAGTTTCAATGCCCGAAAGCGCCGCCCGAGCTGCACGCCGTAGTCCATGTAATTCACCACGCGTCCGTCTTCGGCAGTGCGAAGAAGCTCGAAGCTCAGGCTGGAAGCGCGCCGGAAAATCTCCGGAAACCGCGTATAGAGGACACTGCAGTCGATCGAAACGTAGAGCCACTTGTGCGGATTGAGAATCATCGAATGCGCGCGCTCCACACCATCGAAAATATGCCGCATCTCGGGAACCACGGCGGCAGGTCCGCCATAAGCCGCGTCGACATGCAGCCAGACGTTATAGCGTTCTGCGATATCCGCTATTTCCGGCACTGGCTCGATGGCCGAGGTCGAAGTAGAGCCCACCGACGCCACGATGCAACACGGCCGCTTGCCTGCCGCCAGATCCGCTTTGATCGATTCTTCAAGCAGCTCGGGCCGCATCCGAAAATTCCCGTCCACTTCGATCCGGCGAACGTTTTCCTGGCCGAAGCCTAGCGTGATCGCCGACTTTTCGGCGGCGGAATGCGTATGCTCGGAGACATAGACCGTCATACCGGGGCGCATGCCTTTGCTGCGGCACTCCGGATCCACCCACTCCCGCGCCGCGCCGATCGCCTGCATCACTCCCACCGAAGCCGTATCGTAAATGATGCCGAAGAAGCTTTCGTCAAGTTTGAGCCACTGCCGCAGCCAGCTCAGCGTGACTTGCTCTAGCTCGGTCGCCGCCGGCGCCGATTTCCAAAGCATCGCGTTGGCATTGATCGTCGCCGCGAGAAAATCCGCCAGGATGGAAGGAGGCGTCGAAGAGACCGAGAAATACGCGAAAAACCGCGGATGATTCCACAGCGTCAGGGCGGGGAAGACGGTCGATTGAAAATCCGCAAAAATCTTTTCAATGGGTTCGCCTTCTTCCGGCGCCGCTGAAGGAAGTTTCGCGGCAAACTCGCCAGGCTCTATCGCGGGGACAACCGGAAATTCGCGCACGTGCTCCAAAAAATGCGCAATCCAGTCGGCGTGCTGATGCGCGGCTTGGCGGAATTCTTCGGGAGACATCCCTTCTAAGCTCTCATGGAGCGCATTCGGAAAGTACCTGCGGCAGCCAATCGCGTAGCCATCCTTGAAAAGCCTGTAGCACTCCGGCCGTGTGTTCGTCGCACGGTACCGCCCAGTGATCCAGCTTCCAGCCGCGGAAAACCGCAGCCTGTTTGATCGCCACCGTTCCGGGAAACTCCTCTAGCCAGCCGGCAAATTCATCCACTCGCCCAGCCAATTGGCGCGTTAGGTCCGCCTTATTTTCGCGCAAAGCCCGCTCTAGCGATACGAAAAGCTCCGGCAACGCCGCCGCTATCCCGGAAACAATACCGTCCGCGCCCAATGGTCGAGCCCGCGCATACAGCGAATCGCTTCCCACCAATAACCGAAAAGGCGTCTTGGTATGCAGCGCCTGCAATGCCTCGAACATACGCCAATCTCCGCTGGAATCCTTGATGCCGGCGAACGAACCGCTGGTCAGCAGCCGATTTGCCAGCGCCGGTGAGATCGGATTCGTGAACTGCGGAATATTGTACAGATAGACCGGCGTTCGGCCATCAACGGCGGCGATAAATTGCCGGTAGAATTCGAAAATCTGCTCCTCGTTGTAGCGATAAAAGTAAGGCGGCATCAGTAGCACACCCGCCACGTTCGCCTCTATCGCGTTCTCGGCTAAGTCGAGCGCCCCCTGTAGCGCCGAATGTGAAACGTTGACCAACAGAGGCACGCGGCAGCGCTTTGCGGCGAGCATCAGCACGCGCATCCGCTCGCTGGCGCTGAAATGCACAAATTCTCCGGTCGAACCAAACAGCACCACGCCGTCGACACCGGCTGCCACAATTCGGTCGAGGTAGTCAAACAAAGCCGCAGCGTCGGCCTCGATGAGGTTATGGATCCGCGGTGTGGCCATCGCCGCGTACACACCGCTTACAGGGCTGGACGGCTGGCTAGTTCGCATGTAGGAAACGTGGCAACAATTTTACGATGCCCGCCAGACAATCGAAAACCCTAGACGATCGGTTGAGAGCCGTTTTGGCGCCGGCGCATAGCTTGATCGACCAATTCGCTTGGATCTAGCAAATGCTGCGGCCGGAAATGCTGGCTGGACCAGCGGCAGCCGTCGACCAGTTCGATTCCTAAAAAGTATCCGCAATCCTGGAAACGGCAATAACGAATAATCCCCACCAGTTCGCCGTCGCCATAAAGCATGGTGATTGCCGTTCCGGCCGGTATAGGACTCTCTACCTGAAGGCATAGGCCGGAGAGGGAAATATCTTCCAGATTCGCAACACGCCTTCGCTGCCGTCCGGATTCGTCCTCCCACACCAATTGCACCAGTTCCGCACAGAGCAGTCGGCGGTCCTCGCGGCGATTTTCAGTGTCCTGCATACCTTCATTATCGGATCGGACGCGGACTACGGTTAGGATTAGATTGTCGTTTCACGACTATGAACCCATCGCCAGGCCAACCCAGCCCTTCGCCCATCATGCGCGACCCCCGGCTGGGCATTGTGCTTCGCGTGGCCTTCTTTGTGGCCACTGTCTTCGTCGCCGTTCGCCTTCTCACCGGCCTCCTGTACAGCATTTTTGGACTCATTGTGGCGGCGACGTTAGGTCTTTGCGCCAGCGGCCTCTTAGCGAACCTGCTCACCATGAAAATCTTCGACCGGCGCCCGCTCAGCGACATCGGTCTGCAGACGAACTCCGCCTCCGGATGGAATTTCCTGATCGGCCTCCTGTTGGGCGGCGGCTCAGCCGCGCTGATGCTGGCCGCGCCGCTCCTAGCGGGGACGGGGCACCTGGTTCCGCGCGAAAATTCAACCTTCTCCTGGCCCAGTTTGATTTTCTATCTGGCCGCTCTCTCTCTAGCCGCGGCCGGCGAGGAAATGATCTTTCGGGGCTACGCCTTTCAACTGCTGGTCGAAAAAATGGGGCCCTTCGCCACCGTATTGCCGGTCGGAGTCATTTTCGGCGTGTCGCACTCGGCAAATCCCCACGCTTCGCTGCTGGCGGTCGCCAATACCATTTTATGGGGCATTCTGCTAGGCTGTGCCTTCCTGCGCAGCCGCGATTTATGGCTGCCGATCGGGTTGCACTTCGGCTGGAACGCGGTACTGCCCCTCTTCGGAGTCAACCTGAGCGGGCTTACAATCGAGGTGTCGAGGTACTTCTACCGATGGGATCTTTTGCCTATCTGGAGCGGTGGGGATTACGGGCCGGAGGGCGGTTTGCTTACTACCATCTTTGCGGTCGCCTTGTTTTTCGCTCTTTGGCGCGCGCCGGTGCGTCCGCAGACCGCCGCCATCGCGCAAAGGCTCAACGATCCGTTCTAGCCTCGCTAGCCGGCATCCTGCTGCTCTTCGGCTGCGTCCGCGTTGCTCGCGCCGACAAGCTGAGTACCGACGAACGGATCGAGATTGAGCGCGGTCTCACGGCCGAATTCGCCACCGCCAAAGTGATTCTCCCGCATTCGAAAAAACCGCTCGTGATTCACAGCAACGGTCAATACGATAAGAGCGCCTGGGAGCAGGCGTTGCGTGAGGGCGGCCCCGCGGCGCGCCTGGGCGACGAACTCCAGATTACGCGTGTGCAAATCGAGTCCAACAAAATCCTCCTCGAAATCAACGGAGGCGGCAAAAACGGCCATTGGTACGACCACGTCGAGATCGGCATGGGCGGTACCACTTCACCCGTTTCAACCAATCAAAATGCCCAGGGAACCAACGGCTCTCGCGTGGAGCTGCTTTTCCCCGGTAGCGTGCCTTCCGTGAAATCGGCCGAGATTCGCCGCATGCTCTCGCCGATTTTCGATTTCGAGAAGCATTCGGCATCCGAGCAGTACATCGACAAACTGCCCGCGCCGGTGAAGAAAGCCATTAAGGAGCAGCGCGCCATCAAGGGCATGGACAAAGATCAGGTGCTGCTGGCATTAGGCAGGCCGCGCGACAAGAGCCGCGAGACGAACCCGGATGGCGACGAGATCGAGAATTGGGTCTACGGAGACCCACCCGGCAAGATGACCTTCGTCAAGTTCAACGAAGGCAAAGTCGTGCAGGTTGAGGATTCCTACGCCAACATCGGCGGCACCACCGCGCCGCCCTTACCCTCGCCCCGCTAGGGCCGCCGAGCGCGCGAAATTTTTCCTCTCCCCCGTAAAATAAAGAATATGCCAATTAAGGTAGGTATCAACGGCTTCGGCCGTATCGGGCGGAATGTGGTCCGTGCTGGGTTGAGTAATCCCGGCATCGAATTCGTTGCAGCAAACGATCTTACGGACACCAAGACGCTAGCCCACTTGCTGAAGTACGATTCGATCCTCGGCCATCTGAAGCACCACATCAAGGTGGAAGGCGACACGATTCACGTCAAAGACTCGAAAATCAAGATTTTCGCCATTAAGGACCCGGCCACCATCGATTGGCCGAGTTTGGGCGTCGAGGTCGTGGTGGAATCGACCGGCCGCTTCACCGATGCGACGGAAGCCAAGAAGCATCTCCGCGGTTCGGTGAAGAAGGTGATCATTTCCGCGCCGGCCAAGAATGAAGATGTAACCGTGGTGCTCGGCGTAAACGACAACATGTACGATCCGGCGAAGCACAACATTATTTCGAACGCCTCGTGCACGACCAACTGTCTGGCGCCGATTGTAAAGGTGTTGGACGATTCTTTCGGCATCGAGAAGGGCTCGATGACCACCATTCACAGCTACACCAACGATCAACCTGTGCTCGATTTTCCGCACTCGGACCTCCGTCGCGCGCGTGCCGCGGCCCTCAACATGATTCCCACATCTACCGGAGCCGCCAAAGCGATCGGCCTCGTTGTGCCGCATCTCAAAGGCAAACTCGATGGGTATTCCATGCGCGTGCCGACGCCCGATGTTTCGGTAGTCGATTTCGTGGCCGTGCTCATGAAGAACACGACAACGGACGAGGTCAACGCCGCGCTAAAAAGGGCATCTGATGAATCACTCAAGGGCATTTTGGGCTACACCGAAGACCCCGTCGTTTCGACCGACATGCTGCATAACCCCCACAGCTCGATCGTGGATTCTGCATTGACCAAGGTCCTCGGCGGCAATCTGGCGAAAGTGGTTTCCTGGTATGACAACGAATGGGGCTACTCGAATCGCGTTGTCGATTTGATCGCGTTTCTCGGCAAGCAAGGCCTCTAAGTCACCCTTTGATCGCCTTCACCACCGCGTCCGCAAATTCCATCGTGGACGCGGTGCCGCCCACGTCGCCCGTCAAATGCTTTCCTTCAGCGTAAACCGCTTCAACGGCCTTCTGCAATTTATTGGCGGCTTCTGTCTCGCCCAGGTGAATCAGCAGCATGACTGCCGAAAGCATGAGCGCCGTAGGATTTGCTTTCCCTTGCCCGGCGATATCGGGCGCGCTGCCGTGGACGGCCTCAAAGACTGCGTGCGTCTCTCCCATGTTGGCCCCCGGAACAATTCCCAATCCGCCGACTAAGCCCGCCGCCAGATCGGAAACGATGTCTCCGTAAAGGTTGGGCAGCAGCAGAATATCGAATGTCTC